>NZ_JAVDSL010000001.1:315939-631879 GCF_031455295.1 Leifsonia sp. 1010 | reverse complement strand
CTCTGGGGGTACCACCAGTCGATGGGGCTCGGGTACTTCGAGTACTTCCGGTTCTGCGAGCAACTCGGAGCAGAGCCGCTGCCGGTTGTCGCCGCGGGGGTGTGCTGCCAGAACACGCCGGGCGGACAGGCCGGCTACTCGAGCGAGCAGATGGACAGCTACATCCGGGATGTGCTCGACCTGATCGAGTACGCCAACGGCCCCGTCGACTCCCGCTGGGGAGCCGTCCGTGCGGCCGCCGGACACCCCGAACCGTTCGGCCTGCGCTATCTGGGCATCGGAAACGAGGACGAGCAGTCCGTGCTGTTCCGCGACCGGTTCGCGAAGCTGCTCGACGCTGTCCGCGGCCGGCATCCCGAGATCACCGTTGTGGGCACCGTCGGGCCCTTTCCCTCGGGCTCCGACTACGACGAGGGATGGCGCATCGCCCGGGAACTCGGCGTCGACATGGTCGACGAGCACTCGTACAAGTCGCCCAAATGGTACTTCGAGCACCTCGACCGCTTCGATTCGTACGATCGTTCCGGGCCGGCCGTCTACGTGGGCGAGTACGGCTCGCGCGGCAACACGCAACTGTGTGCGCTGGCGGAGGCGGCGTACATGATGGCGATGGAGCGCAACGGCGACATCGTGCGCCTGGCCTCCTACGCTCCTCTTCTCGCCAAGATCGGCGACACACAGTGGGAGCCGGACCTCGTCTACTTCGACAACACCACCCTCCATCGCACGCTGAACTACCACGTCCAGCGCATGCACGCGGAGACTCCGGGGACCCGGGCCCTGCCTGTCACCCTCCACGGGGCGCCGCGGTGGCAGCGACAGCTCTCGGACCGGGTGACGCTGGCCGTCCGGGCCGCGACCGGGCAGCTCAGCGTGGACGCCGCACGACTGGAGCACGACGGAGGACGCCTCGATATCCCAGCCGCAACCGGAACCGGACGCCTTCGTTTCCCGCTCGACGTCCGCTCCGCGGACTGGACCCTCGCTTTGGATGCGCGGCTCGACGGGGGATCGGACGGCTTCACCGTGTCTTTCGGCGACCTCGAATCGGACTACTACTTCGAGTGGAACTTCGGCACCTGGCAGAACCGGTTCCTCGTGCTCGGTACGGTCGCCGACGGTCTTTACGACGAATGGACCGAGCCTCTGCCGTACACGTTCACGGACGGCAAGACCTATCGCCTGGAGATCCGGGTCGTCGCCCGGGGACAGCACATCACCTGCCTCATCGACGGAGAGGTGGTTCACGAGGTGACCCATCCGGGCGATCCCGAACAGCGCGTCTCGGCGACGGCGGTCGTGGACGACCGCACCGGGACGACCATCGTCAAGCTGGTCAATGCCACCGGCTCGGAGCTTCAGGCTGACGTGGTCCTGGTCTCTGGCGCAGAGCCGGTGGAACGTGACGTGGTGACCTTGTCGGCGCCGCCCGACGCCGGCTGGCCCCGACAGGAGGCCCCCCGCGAACCGGTGGCCCAGCGGCGTGGCGGCGGGGCGTTGAGCGTTCCGCCCTTCAGCTTTACAACCGTCCGGCTCCTGCCGACCTGCTGACGCGCACGGCGTCAGCAGGAGCCGTCGGCGAGGCAGGAGTAGCGGGGCAGATCGTCGAGAAGAGGTTCACTTTCGACCTGGGCATCGGCCGTCCGCTCGGTGATGAGGTGCTGGTACTGCTCGTCGAGCATGTGCAGGATCACCTGCTGCTTCACCGTTTCGAATGCGCCGGAGAACCGGTCCGCGTGCGCGGTGTAATACGTGCGGGCGGCGGCGTCGCTGCCGTCGAGGCCGCCTCGGGCGGCGAGCTCGGTCTGCGCCTGCTGACCCAGGTTGCCGAGCAGGTAGTCGATGAAGTCCGATTCGGAGAACTGTTGCGGGCCGTACACCGGCTGGCCCTTGTCGAGTGCATTCGCGCGGCGAGCGTTCTCGTTCTGCCACGCGCGGACGAGCTGGTCGTAGGTCTGCGGCGCGTTCACGTGTGCGCTCGCGGCGAGCTGCAACTGCACGTGCAGTCGCACGACGTCGTCCTTCGCCTTCGCGACGAGCTTCCGGGCGGGGGTGACACCGTCGATGGGGGTCTGCCAGAACGCGGCTGACCCGATGTCGGCTCCGCGGGCCTGGTACTCGGCGACGATCGCGGATCGGTCGCGGGCGAGGTAGAGCGCAAGCTCGCGGACCGGAACCGGGATGCGGTCGACGGTCAGCACCGTCGCATCCGGTGCCGGGCGGTCGGCGATCGGAGCTGCGGCGGTCGCCGTGACGAGGGCGTATGTCAGGAAGCCGCCGGCGCCGAGGATGGCGACGACGGCGGCCGCGATCCAGACGACCAGGCGGGACCGCCCGGCCGGGCGTCGGATGACGCCCGGCCGGTCGTGGTCACGGAGCTGCGAGTGTGCTGATCTGGCTCGCATTGAGGACCTTGTTGTAAAAGTGCACGTCGTCGATCGTCCCATTGACCGGATCCACGGGCGACAGCGCCCATTCGGCGCCGCCGAGCACGGTCGCACCGATGGACGTCCACGGCGTCGTGTAGGACGTCGAACCTTGGAGCACACCGTTCACATACAGCGAGATCGTCCCTGCTCCCTGGTCGTACATCCCGAGCACGTGGTACCAGGTGCTCGTGGATGCGGTGGAGGTCGCCGATACCGAGGTCGCCGTCGAGTTGGTGTCGTCGGCGCTGCGCATGGTGAAGGCGAATTTCCCGCCCGAGAGCTGCAGGTAGAACGGGCTGATGTTGAACCCGGACATGCTGGCGAAGGTCTGGTTGCCAGCCGTGCTGTTCAGGTTCACCCAGGCGCCGACCGCGAAGCTCTTGCCGGTGTCGACCGCCGACACCGGCGTCTCCGCGTAAGCGCCGGGGCGCCCCGGGAAGCTCAGCGCGTTGCTGCCGATCTTCCCGCTTCCTGCCCAGGCTGCGCCCGACTCGAGGTGACCGGTCGGGACGCCGCTCGTGACGTCGTTGAACGTCGAGCCGGCGCCTTCGTCCAGCTCGAAGTAGGCGGTGGCCCCGGTTCCGAGGGCGAATGCCTCCCGATCGGTGACGGTGCCCGGGATGGCGTGGACATCGTCGACGACCGCGTTGGCGAAGTCGACGGGTGCTCCGTTCCACTTCGCCTGCCCGATCTTCGTGTGGCCGGTCGCCTTCCAGCCTGAGCTCCAGGCGGTGGAGCCCTGGAGTACGCCGTTCACGTAGAGCTTGATCACGTGCGCGGTCGCGTCGTACTCGCCGATCACGTGCGCCCATGTTCCGACAGTCGCGCTCGGCCCGAACACCTGCGCATAGGTGGAGGAGGTGGAGTCTGCACTTCGCACGGTGAAGACGTACTTCCCGCCCTCGAGCTGCAGGTAGAACGGGCTGACCGTCGTGCCGTCGATGCTCACGTACGTCTGGTTGCCCGTGAGCGACGAGGGCTTGACCCAGGCGCCGATCGTGTAGCTGGCCGAGGTGTCGACCGCGGGCGCCGACGCGTCGACGTAGCCGGTCGACGTGCCGTTGAGGGATACGGCGCCGGCGCCCATCTGCGCGGACGTCGTCCACGACGCTCCCGCTTGGAGGGTGGCCGGGTTCGCGTGACCGGAGGTGTCGTTCGCGGTGGTCCCGGTGCTCTCGTCGAACCGCCAGTACGCGCCGGCCGTAGGAGTGAGCGCGGAGACCCCGGCTCCGTTGTACGCGCCGATGTTCGGGGCGGCCGTCGCGGAGACAGCGTTGCCGAAGTAGTCGGCGCCGCCGTTGCCGGAGATCACCGCTCCCGCGCCGATCGCCGGAGAGCCGGTGCGCAGCTGATAGACGGAGGCGGAGGAGCGTCCCTCGCCGGCACCGCCCGGGTTCAGTAGGAGCGGGTCGGCGGTGATCTTCGCACTGTCCGTCGGCTCGCTCGCCGGGTGCTGGCCGTAGAACAGGTTGTGCGACCAGGTGGTGTTCGTCGTCTGGTAGCCGCCCGTCCCGTGCTTGACGATCAGGTTGTTGGTGAAGTTCACGTTCCCCGGAGGCGTCCCGTTGGTCACGTCCCCGTTGTCACCCGCAGCCATGTACACGGTGTTGTTGTAGAAGTTGGCCGTGCCGCCGCTGGCGATGCCCTGCAGGGTCGCCCACACGGCGTTCGATGCTCCGTCGTTCTGGCTGATGTTGTAGCGGATCGTGGTGGTACCCAGGGCGCCGAACGTGGAGGAGCAGCAGAACTCGAGCGAGCCCCACGGGTTGTCGTGCGTGTAGTTGTACTGCAGCGTCCAGTTCGTGTTGTTGTTGTCGATATCGAAGGCTTCGCCGTCGTACAGCGCCCTCCAGTTGCGAGCCACCTCGTTGTATTGCAGCACGGCGTTGTTGGTCCAGCCGCCCCAGATCGCGGCGCCCGAGAACCGGTAGCCGCTGTCCGTCACGACGTTCGACTGGATGAGCGGCGCCGAGCAGAACACGCAAACGATGGAGTTGCCCCCTGCATTCGTGATCGTGTTGTTCTGGATGACGATGTTGGTGGAGTTGATGTTGTGGTTCAGGCCGATGGCCGAGCCGATGTAGATTCCGCCCGCATCGTCGTCTTTCAGCGTGTTCCCGGAGATGAGCACGTCATCCCACGCCGCTGTTGCGTTGTTGTCGGTCTGGTCGAAGGAGATCGCCGAGGTGCGCGAAGGCTGCGGGTCGCCGTTCTGCCAGTAGCCGCTCACCTTGTCGATGAGGTTGTTGACCAGGTGGATTCCGTGGAGGGTTCCCGCGGTGTCGTTGTCCGCCAGGAACCCGGCGCGGGCGGCATTGCCCGTTGCGGTGTTGGTGATCTCGAGGTTCTGGATCGTCCAGTCGTGCTGGTTGTGCAGGTAGACGGTCGCTGAGACGCCTCCGCCGGCGAGGAGCGGTGCGGCTCCGGTGCCGTAGGAGGAGATGACGATCGGGTTTCCCGAGGCTCCGGAACCTTGGGGAGTGAGCTGTCCGCTCCAGCTTCCGCCCTTCTGGAACAGGATCTGGTTGCCGGCGGCGAACGTGGTGCCGTTGAGCTTGGCCAGCGTCTTCCATGGTGTTGTCGTGCTGCAGCCGGTGTTGCTGTCGCTGCCTGTGGGGGACACGTAGTAGGTGGTGCATGCCGCTTGCGCGGCGGTCGTGGTGGCGAGCGGGAGGGCCAAGGCGGCCACCGCTCCCACGGCGAGCATTGCTGCCCGCCGTTTCCATATGCCTTTCACAGCTGTGCCTTTCTCCGTGGTCGGGGAGGGTCACCGGTGCATCGGTGCGCCGGGTGGAACGTGCCGGAGGGAGGCGGGGGCTCCCCCTCCGGCACGCGATCAGGGAGCGACGTGGAACGTCGCATCGGCTTGGTCGAGAGCTGTGGCGATCGGCTGCAGCTCGAGGACGTAGTTGTAGTGGCGGATGTACCGGCCGGGGTAGTTGTACGACTGGAACGAGCTCCACGCCGAGTTGGCCAGGCCGGGGACCTTCTTGAAAGTCGCGTCGGCGGCGAACTGGGCGGAGTTGTCGTCGACATTCAGCACCAGGTCGAAGTTCGAGTGCCGGAGGTAGGAGCCGGGGTAGTTGACCGACTCGAATGAGACATCGGTGGAGTCGGCGAGGCCGGGGACGACCTTCCACTGCGAGTCGGCTTGCGGGTCGAAAGGCAACGGATCGATGCGGCCGACCCCGTTCTGGTGGCGCACGTACCGGCCGGGGTAGTCCCAGGATTTCAGCCGCATCGTCGACGTGGTGCCGTACGTGCTGATCAGTGCGTTGTACTCGGTCGAGGTGATCGGCTGAATCGTGTTGTGCTTGGAGCCCAGCGGGGCGGTGTAGTTCGCCTTGCTGACCGCGGTCCAGTTGCCGCTGGCGATGTCGCCCTGCCAGACATCGAATGTGTTGTTCGGGCAGTAGTTGTCGCCCCACAGCCACCAGGTGTTGGGATTAGTCAGGGAGCGCACCACCGTCGGCGCTTCCACGCACTGGCCCTGCGGGGGAGCGGTGACGTATTCGGTGAAGGATCCCGGGTTCAGGCTGGTCGACTTCGCCCCGCGCAGGGTGGCGTCAGAGCCGCGGTAGTAGAGGTAGTTCACGCCGTTGACGCCGGTGATCATGTCGGCATCGATGATGTTCCCCTGGCCGTTGTTGTCGAAGAACACCTGCGGAGAGGAAGCGGTGACGAAGTCGCTGGTGTACGAGACGAGGATTTTCGACACCGAAGAGCCGTTAGGGATGCCGCTGAACAGAATTCCGTACTGCTTGCGGTCGGCGTCCCAGAACACCTCGGGTGCCCAGGAGTAGGACTGCGTGTTCACTGCGTTGACAGTCAGCATCCGGTCAGACGACCAGTGGACGAGGTCCGGTGAGGTCCACACGTGGATCGCAGGATTCGCGGCGAAGAAGTCACCACCCGTGAGAATGTCGGTGGCGACCAGCACCCAGCTGCCGTCCTGCAGTCGGTACACGTACGGGTCGCGGATACCCTTGGTGCCGGCGGTGGGTACCAGGATCGGTTGATTCTCGTGCAGCGGCGTCCACTCGAGACCATCGCGGCTCACCGCCAGGTGCACCGTGTTCGAGTCTCCCGAACCGTTCGGGCTCTCGACGAAGTACGCCATGACATAGTCCGCGTTGACGGTCGCAGCGCGAGCGGGCAGCGCTGCCGGTGCGGTGACACCGATCGCGGTGAGGGCGGCAGCAAACACCGCGAACGCAGCGAGCCGGAGTCCGCCATGGTGAGCGAGATCCATTGTTCTCCTTTCGTCGGCACTGACGATATTGGGAGCACACTAACCGAGATTTTAACGATACACAAGGATGGGTGTGGATCGATACATATGCTGACGCACAGAGAAAAGAGGTCAGCGAGAGAGGCGTGCCGCCGAGCGCGCAGCCGCCGCCGCATCCACCCGGTCGCGCACCACATCGACGATCGCGTCCGGCGTCGACCGCGGCGTCAGCAGCGGGGCGGTCACCACGTCGGCGCCCGCCTGCTCGGCGAGCGTGGCGAAGTAGCCGGGCGCGAGCAAATACGTCGCCACGACCACGCGGGCGCCGGGATGCGCTTCGCGGGTCTGCCGGATCGCCTCGGGCAACGGCGGGGTCGCCGCCGAGATGAAGCCGACCGTGACGGGGCGCGCCAGCCGTTCCGCCAGGAGCGCTCCGGTGGTGCGGCAGTCGGCGACAGCGCGGGCGTCGGAGGAGCCGGCGGCCGCGAGCACGACGGCGTCGGAGTCGCGGAGGCCCGCTTCGGTGAGACGCTGGACGAGCACGTCGACCAGGCGGGAGTCCGGGCCGAGGGCGCCGGTGACGGACGTAGGCAGGGGTGCTTCGGCCGCGCTGTCCGCCAGGTCGACATAGACGTGGTAGCCGGCCGACAGCAACAGGGGAACGATGAGGGCGTCGTCCGCGACCGCGGCGGCGGACGACAGCGCGGTGGGCACGTCAGGCTGCTCGACGTCGACGTGGCAGCCGAGCACCGGTGCGTCCATGGAGGCCGCCAGGCGTTCCACGAGACGCCGGACGGCGGTCTGCCCGTCAGGTGAGGACGTGCCGTGCGAGGCGGCGACGACCGCCGTGGTCACGCGTCCTCCAGCTCGATCTCGATGAACCCGCCGACGATGCGGGTGCGGAAGGTCTGCAGCGCGAGAGCGGGGTCGGTGAAGCACTCGCCCGTTCCCAGGTCGTACACCTGCTTGTGCAGCGGGGAAGCGATGGTCGGCCGGTCGCCGCGGGAGCCGACGATGCCGCGCGCCATCACCGGTGCGCCGCCGTCGGGGTCCTCGTGTGCGACGGCGTAGACCTCGCGCGGGCCGAGGAGGAAGACGGCGATCTGGCGCATCCTCAGCAGCACGGCCTCGCCCCAGGACGGCTCCAGATCGCCGACCCGGCATGCGCGCACCCAGTCCGCGCTCCGGGACTCCGAGAGGGGCGAGGTCTGCGTGATCGTCATGCCCCGAGACTAGGCAGCCGATGTTTCGGACGGCGGCCGCTGCTGTTACTTCCTCATGAAGCGGTCCTCACATCCACCGACCGCCGGTGTGCGTCGCGTGTTAACGCGCGGTTACAACCGCGAAATTCGGGGGAAACCGCACCGCCCTACGCTCGAAAGGCACGAGGCGGGAGCGAATCCCGCCGGTGCGGCGGCAGCCGCCACAATCGGAAGGGGCCCGCATGACCGGACGCACAGTGATCGTGGGAGGCGGACCGGCCGCCCATCGGCTGGTGGATGCGCTGGTCTCGCGCGGAGCCGGCGCGGCAGCGGGCGAGCGGTCTATCGTGGTGCTGGCCGAGGAGCCGCACCTGCCCTACGACCGCGTGCAGCTGAGCAAGCGGCTGGCCGACGGCGACGTCGACCTCACGCTCGAGCCGGCATCCCACTGGGAGGATGCGGCGGTCGAGCTGCGCGTCGGGGAGGCCGTCACGCAGATCGATCGCGTGGCGCGCACGGTGACCACCTCCGCCGGTGCGGTCATCGCGTACGACGACCTGGTGCTCGCGACCGGCTCCTCCGCCCCCGTCCCCGACATCCCTGGAGCCCACGCCAGCCGCGTGTACCGCACCATCGCCGACGTGGATGCGCTGGTCGCCGAGGTCGCAGAGCTGCGGGAGACCCTGGGTCGCGCCCCGCGGGTCGCCGTGGCGGGCGGCGGCCTGCTCGGTCTCGAAGCCGCCGGCGGTGTCGCCGCCCTCGGCGCGGAGTCCGTCATCATCCACTCGGGCGGCTGGCTCATGTCCGCCCAGCTGGACGAGGGGGCCGGCCAGGCGCTCGGCCGGCTGATCCGGGCGCGCGGCATCGACCTGCATCTCGGCACCCGGCCGCGCGAGATCCTGCTCGACGGAGGCGGACGCCCGACCGCCGTCCGCTGCGCCGACGGACGTACCGTCCCGGCCGACATCGTCGTCTTCGCGATCGGCATCCGGGCCCGCGACGAACTGGCCCGCGACGCCGGCATCGCAACGGCCGAACGCGGCGGCGTGATCATCGACGAGGCCTGCCGCACCTCCGACCCGGCCGTCTGGGCGATCGGCGAGGTGGCGGCGATCGACGGCCGGACGGTCGGTCTGGTCGCCCCGGCCAACGCGATGGCGGAGACCGTCGCCGACCGGCTGCTCGGAGGCGACGCGACCTTCACCACCGTGGACGACGCCACGAAGCTGAAGCTCTCGGGGGTCGATGTCGCCAGCTTCGGCGACGCGTTCGCCCGTGAACCCGGGGCGCTGGAGATCGTCTACGCCGACCCGGCACGCGGGCTCTACCAGAAGCTGGTGGTCAGCGACGACGCCCGGACACTGCTCGGCGGCGTCTTCGTCGGCGACGCTTCGCCGTACACGAGCCTCCGGCCGCTGCTCGGCCGGGAACTGGACGCCGAACCGGCTGCCTACCTATCCGCGGCGGGGGCTGAGCCGCCCGCGGGCGGCGCGCTCCCGGACGATGCGCTGGTCTGCTCGTGCAACAACGTCACCTCCGGCACCGTGCGGTCCGCCGTGGAGGACGGCTGCCACGACCTCGGCGAGCTGAAGGCCTGCACGCGAGCGGGTACGCAGTGCGGGTCGTGCGTCCCCCTGGTGAAGAAGATCCTGGAGGCCGAGCTCACCCGCACCGGCGCCACCGTCTCCCGCGCTCTGTGCGAGCACTTCGACCTCTCGCGCCAGGAGCTGTTCGAGTCGATCCGGGTGCTCGAGCTGACCAGCTGGGAGGAGACGATCGCGCGTCTCGGGCGCGGCCGGGGCTGCGACATCTGCAAGCCGGCGGTGGGCTCCATCCTCGCCAGCCAGCACAGCCAGTACCCGCTGGACGGCGGTCGGGGCCAGCTGCAGGACACCAACGACCGCGCCCTCGCCAACATGCAGAAGGACGGCACCTACTCGGTCGTGCCGCGCATCCCGGGCGGCGAGATCACCCCGCAGAAGCTGGCCGTGATCGCCCAGGTGGCCACCGACTTCGGGCTCTACACGAAGATCACCGGCGGCCAGCGCATCGACATGTTCGGCGCGCGTCTGGAGCAGCTCCCCGAGATCTGGAAGCGGCTGGTGGACGCGGGCTTCGAGTCCGGTCAGGCCTACGGCAAGGCGCTGCGCAACGTGAAGAGCTGCGTCGGATCCACCTGGTGCCGCTACGGCGTCCAGGACTCGGTCGGAATGGCCGTCGACCTCGAACTCCGCTACCGCGGCCTGCGCGCGCCGCACAAGTTCAAGTTCGGCGTCTCCGGCTGCGCGCGGGAGTGCGCGGAGGCCCGCGGGAAGGACGTCGGCGTCATCGCCACCGACAAGGGGTGGAACCTCTACGTCGGCGGCAACGGCGGCTTCCAGCCCGCGCACGCGCAGCTGCTGGCCTCCGACCTCGATGACGAGACGCTGATCCGCTACATCGACCGCTACCTCATGTACTACATCCGCACGGCCGACCGGCTGCAGCGCACGGCCCGGTGGATGGAGGACCTCGACGGCGGCGTCGAGCACGTCCGCGCCGTGGTCGTCGACGACTCGCTCGGCCTCGCAGAGGAGCTGGAGGCGGCGATGGCGAAGCACATCGACACGTACGAGGACGAATGGGCGGCGACGCTGCGCGACCCGGAGCGGCTCCGCCGGTTCCGGTCGTTCGTGAACGCGCCGGACACCCCCGACCCCTCGATCGCCCGGGTCGAGGAGCGCGGCCAGCTGCGCCCGGCCACCGCCGAGGAGCGCGCCGCTGGTCCCGTCCTCGTCGCGGGCTCGACCATCCCGGTCCGGCCAGGCGTTGCCGACAGAGGAGAGACACGATGACACGCACAGGAACAGTCACGCTCGTCGGCGGCGGACCTGGTGACCCGGATCTCCTCACGGTCGCGGCGGTGCGGGCGCTCGCCGCGGCGGATGTCGTGCTGTACGACCGCCTCGCCCCGCACGAGACGCTCGCGGAGCTCGCGCCCCACGCGCACCTCATCGACGTGGGCAAGAGGCCGGGACACCATCCCATCCCGCAGGACGAGATCGAGCGCATCCTCGTCCGGCACGCTCTGGAGGGCTCGGGCGTCGTGCGGCTGAAGGGCGGCGACCCGTTCGTGTTCGGCCGCGGCGGCGAGGAGGTGGAGGCCTGCCGGCGCGCGGGCGTCCCGGTGCGCGTCGTCCCGGGAGTGACGAGCGCGATCTCGGTACCGGCCGCGGCGGGTATCCCGGTGACGCACCGGAACACCAGCAGGATGTTCACCGTCGTCTCCGGGCACGCCCCGCTCTCGCCGGCCGAGCTGGAGCACCTGGCCGGCCTCGGCGGCACCATCGTCATCCTGATGGGGATCACGAACCTCCCCTCGATCACCGCGGGGCTGGCACGGTTCGGGATGGACCCGGGCATGCCGGTCGCGGTCGTCGAGCAGGGCTACTCCGCGCGGCAGCGCACGACGTTCGGGAAGCTGTCGACCATCCTCACTGAGTCGGTGCGGGCGGGCGTCGGCTCGCCCGCGGTGGTGGTCATCGGCGAGGTCGTCCGGCTGGCGAACGACGGGGATGCGGCAGCGGCCGCCGCCCTCGCGAACGCGGCCGCGGTGACGGGACCGTGAGATGAGCGACGAGCGCCCCGGTGACGAGCGCCCCGGCATCGCCGCGTTCCGCCCCGACCAGCTGGCCGGATTCCGCATCGGCGTCACGAGCGACCGCCGCTCCGCGGACCTGATCGACGCGTTCGAGCGCCGCGGCGCCACGGTGCTGCACGCGCCGACGGTGCACATGCGTCACGCCGACGACGATGCCCCTGTCATCGCCGACACCGAGCGGATCATCGAGGCGGCGCCCGACGTGCTCCTGGCCACCACCAGCTACGGGATGCGCCGCTGGTTCGAGGTCGCCGACTCGGCCGGGCTGGGGGAGGCGCTGCAGCACACGCTCGCGGAGTCGACCATCCTGGTGCGCGGCCCGAAGGCGCGCGGCGCGGTGCGAGCGGCCGGTCTCGACGACGCCGGGATGAGCGACGAGGAGACCACCGCATCCCTGGTCGGCAAGCTGATCGCCGAGTTCCCGTCCGGGATCACCGTCGCGGTGCAGCTGCACGGTCAGCCCGACGAGGCGCAGCTCCAGCGGTTGCGCGACGCCGGCGACACGGTGATCACGGTCGCCCCGTACTCATGGTCGGTCGCCGCGGACACGGACGAGCGCGTCACCCGCCTGGTCGAGGCGATCGCCGGCCGCCAACTGGACTGCGTGACGTTCACGAGCGCCCCGGCGGTCGACGGCCTGTTCGCGGCGGCGCTCGCCCGCGGCCGCTACACGGAGGTGGTGGATGCGCTGAGCAGCGACGTCGTCGCGGCCGGGGTCGGCCCGGTCACGGTCGCCCCGCTCATCTCAGCGGGGATCGACCCTCTGCAACCGGACCGCTTCCGGATGGGTGCGCTCATCCGGCTGGTCTGCGAGCACCTGGAGGCGCGATCCACCCGCCGGGTCACCACCCGGCACGGCGACGTCGAGCTGCGCGGGAGCATCGCGATCGTCCGCGGGACGCCGATCCGGCTGACCCCGACCTCGCTGTCGCTCTTCCGGGCGCTCGTTGCCGCGAACGGTGCGGTCGTGTCGCGCAAGGAGCTGTCGATCGCGCTGGCGGACGCGTCCGACCAGTACGACGAGCACGCGATGGAGGTCTCGCTCAGCCGGCTGCGGCAGAGCCTCGGAACGCCCGGCCTGGTGGCGACCGTCGTGAAGCGGGGGTACCGGCTCGACGTGTGAGGCGTCGTGACACCGGGCGTCATCGCGGCACCGCCTGCGCCGCCGCGAGGAGGCTCGCGATCCGGCCCTTGCATCCCCCGCAGCCGGTTCCCGCGCGGGTCTCGCGGCCGACCGCGTCGACCGTGCCGCAGCCTCCCGCCGCGGCCTCGGAGATACGCCCGGCCGTCACCCCGTTGCACCAGCACACCGTCGCCTCCGGACCCTGCGGGTCGTCCGCGAGACCGTGCGCGTCGTCGGCGGCATCCAGCCGGAGCAGTGCGGACGGCTCGGCCGGGAGCGCGCCGCCGCGCTCGAAGAGCAGTGTCAGTTCCGCGCCGGCGTGGGGGAGGCCGACGGAGACGAATCCGGTGAGCGCATCGTCGCGGACCACGGTCTTGAGGTAGGCGCCCCGGGCCCGGTCGAGCCAGACGGCGACCTCGGCGGTCTCGTCCCAGGCGTCGGCAGCGTGATCGCCTCCCGCGACCACGTCGAGGCCGGTCGCCTTCAGCATCACGACGGCCGGACGCTCGCGCAGCGCCACGGCGGCATCCGCCCCGGCGGATCCGCCCGCCGCCTCGGCGCGCAGTCGCCGCGCGAGGGCGGCGGCCTGGCGCCAGCCCGGACCGATCAGCCCGGACGGCGCGCCGGGGACGCGGCCGTCGGCTCCCGCGTCCTCGGGCGACGCGACCTGTGCGCAGTCGCCGAGGGCGAAGACGTCCGGGTCGCTCCAGCTGCGCAGCTCCTCGTCGACGAGGATGCCGGACGAGCACGCGAGACCGGCGGCCAGCGCCAGCTCCATCCGCGCGCCGACACCGCAGGACAGCACCAGCAGGTCGCCGGCGATGTACGTGCCGTCGGCGCAGCCGATGCCGTCGAACACCGGTCCGCTCGGCTCGTCGCGGAAGCCGATGCTCTCGGCGCGCGCATGCGCGGCCATGCCGACGCCGAGCGTGCGGGAGGCGCGGCTCAGCATCCGACCGCCCGTCTCGTCGAGGTTGCGCGCCATCGGCGTCGGACCGTGATGGACGACGACCACCTGCGCGCCGTGCTCGGCGGCGAGCAGCGCGAACTCCATCCCGAGTACTCCGGCTCCGAGCACGACGATGGTGCCGCCGCCGGCGACCACGGGGGCGACCGCCTCGGCGTCGGCAAGGTCGCGCAGGGCGACGACGCCGGTCGGCAGCGGCCGCGCGCCCTGGTCGAGCGCGGCTCCGGGCGCCGCCGAGCGGTCGCGCCGGGCGTGCTGGAGGCCGTCGAGCGTCGGGATGTTCGCGCGCGCACCCGTGGCGAGCACGAGCCGGTCGTAGGGGAGCTCCTCGCCGGTGTCGAGCAGCACCCGCTGGCGCTCGCGGTCGATCGCCGTCGCGACCTCGCCGAGCCGGATGTCGGCACCGGCCGCGCGCGCCGCCGCGGTGTCGGTCAGGTCGAGCCGCTCGCGTGCGGCCGCCCCGACCGCGTATTCGGCGACGAGGACGCGGTTGTAGGCGTCCTCGCGCTCTGCGCCCACCACGGTGAGCGTCGCGTCTCCGCCGGCGACGGAGGGCAGCAGCTCCTCGACGAAACGGGCACCGACCGGGCCGTAGCCGACCAGGACGACGCGCAGCGGCCGTCCGCTCATGCCGCCTCCTCTTCCACAGCGGGGCGGACCGTCACGGCGGTCCGCTTGAACTCGGGCATCGCCGAGATCGGGTCGACGGCCGCCTCGGTGAGCAGGTTGGCGCACTGCCGGCCGGCGAAATGGAACGGCAGGAACACCGTGTCGAGGCGCATCCCGGTCGAGAGCAGGGCGCGTGCCGTCACAGCGCCGCGCGAGTTGCCGACGACGACCCGGTCGCCGTCGGCGATGCCCAGCCGGGCGGCCGTGGCCGGATGCAGCTCGGCCCGCACCTCCGGCTGCGCGGTGACGAGCTCGGGAACCCGGCGCGTCTGCGCCCCCGACTGGTAGTGCTCCAGCAGGCGGCCGGTGATCAGGGTGAGCTCGCCCGGCCGGCGCCCGGTCGTGAGCTCGCGGGCCCGCACGGCGACGAGGCGCGCTCGTCCGTCGTCGTGGCCGAAGCGGTCGAGGAAGAGGCGGGGCGTCCCCGTCGATCCGGCGGGGTACGGCCAGTGGGCCGCCTCCCCGATCTCCGCCTGTGCGTCGAGGACGGCGTGGCTGAGCCCGGAGTAATCGGCGACACCGCCCGCGGAGGCCCGGGCGAGTTCGTCGAAGACCTCCGCCGGGTCGGTCGGCCACGTCGACGGCGCATTCAGCCGGTGCGCGAGGTCGGCGAGGATGTCGAGCTCGCTGCGCACCCCGGGCGGCGGATCGAGGGCGCGCCGCCGTCGAAGGACGCGACCCTCCAGGTTCGTCATCGTGCCCTCCTCCTCCGCCCACTGCGTCACCGGCAGCACCACGTCGGCCAGCTCGGCGGTCTCCGAGAGGACGAAGTCGCAGACGACGAGGAGGTCGAGCGCCTCGAGCCCGGAGCGGATGGCACCGGCGTCCGGGCCGGAGACGACCACGTTGGAGCCGTGCACGAGCAGCGCCCGCACGCCGTCGGGCCGCTGCCCGAGCATCCCGAGCAGTTCGACGGCGGGGACGCCGGGGCCGGGGATGACGGCCGGGTCGACGCCCCAGACCGCGGCGACCGCGGCGCGAGCCGCCGGGTCGGTGATCTTGCGGTAGCCCGGCAGCTGGTCGCATTTCTGCCCGTGCTCCCGCCCGCCCTGTCCGTTGCCCTGGCCGGTGAGCGTGCCGTAGCCGGATCCGGGGCGGCCGACCAGGCCGAGGGCCAGCGCCAGGTTGATGGCGGCTGTCGCGGTGTCCGTGCCGTCCACATGCTGCTCCACGCCGCGCCCGGTGAGGATGAAGGTCCCGCGCCCGCGCGCGAGGCGGCGGGCGACCACCCGCAGCTGCCCGACCGGGACGCCCGTGTGCTCCTGCACCCGCTCGGGCCACCATCCCGCGACGCTCCGGCGCACCGCGTCGAAGCCGGTCGTGCGCGCTTCGAGGTACGCCGTGTCGGCGAGGCCGTCGGCCAGCACCACGTGCAGCAGCCCGAGCAGCAGGACGAGGTCGGTGCCGGGCGCGGGCTGCAGGTGGATGCCGGCGCCGTCCGCCGTGAGCTGCGCCGTCTGCGACCGCCGCGGGTCGACCACGATGAACCCGCCGGCCGCGCGTGCGCCGGAGAGATGGCCGAGGAACGGCGGCATGGTCGCCGCGACGTTCGAGCCGAGAAGCAGGATGGTGTCCGCGTCGTCGAGGTCGGTCACCGGGAACGGCATCCCCCGGTCGACGCCGAACGCCCGGTTGCCCGCTGCCGCCGCCGACGACATGCAGAAGCGCCCGTTGTAGTCGATGCGCGAGGTGCCGAGTGCCAACCGGGCGAACTTGCCGAGCACGTAGGCCTTCTCGTTGGTGAGACCGCCGCCGCCGAAGACGCCGACCGCGTCGGCCCCGTGCTCCCGTCGGAGGGCCGCGAGGCGTTCGGCGATCATCCCGAGGGCGTCGTCCCAGGTCGCTGGCCGCAGCTCGCCGTCTCGACGGACCAGCGGGACGGTGAGCCGGTCGGGCGTCCGCAGGAGCTCGGCCGACGTCCAGCCCTTCTTGCAGAGACCGCCGCGGTTCGTCGGGAACGCGCGCCCGGCCACGGTGACCGGGGTCGCCGCGAGCGGGTCCGGGGTCAGCGTCATCGCGCACTGCAGAGCGCAGTACGGGCAGTGGCTGTCGGCGGCCATGGACGGCGTCGCCCTAGATCCGGACCCCGCGGCGACGCCCGTGCAGGGCCACGCCGACGGTCACGGCGAGCAGGACGGCGTACGCGGCGACGAACCACAGCAGGCCGGACTCGTAGCCCCCGGTCGAGGTCTTGGAGAGGCCGAGCACCTGCGGGATGACGAACCCGCCGTATGCGCCGAAGGCCGACACGATTCCAAGAGCTGCTGCCGCGGTGCGCTGGGCGGAGACGTCGCCCGCCGTGCTGTGGCCGTCGGCGGCGCCGGCACGCAGCGCGAACAGGGTGGGGATCATCCGGTAGGTCGCCCCGTTGCCCGCGCCGCTCGCGATGAACAGCACGAGGAAGAAGGCGAGGAACAGCCAGAAGTTGTCCAGCGGAAGGGTGAGGACCACCGCGAGTGCGCCCGCGCCCATGACGACGAAGGCCGCGATCGTGATGACACTGCCGCCGAACCGGTCCGCCAACCGGCCGCCGAACGGACGGGCCAGTGAGCCGACGAGCGCACCGAGGAAGGCGAGTGAGAGCGTCGCGCCGGCCACCGGGAAGGAGCTGAACGACGGGAACTGGTCGGCGATCAGCTTCGGGAAGACGCCGGAGAAGCCGATGAACGACCCGAACGTCCCGATGTAGAGCAGGGCCATCAGCCACAGCTCCGGGGCCTTCAGCGCGGCCAGGGAGGCGGTCAGGTCGGCGCGGGCGTTGGTCAGGTTGTCCATGCGCCGCCAGGCGCCGACGATCGCCACGATGATGAGCGGCACCCAGATCAGGCCCGCGAGGGGCAGCTGCAGGGTCGCGCCGGCTCCGATGGTGATGACGATCGGGACGGCGAACTGTGCTACGGCCGCGCCGAGGTTGCCGCCGGCAGCGTTGAGGCCGAGCGCCCATCCCTTCTTCCGCTGCGGGTAGAAGAACGTGATGTTCGCCATCGAGCTGGCGAAATTGCCGCCGCCGAACCCGGCCAGGGCCGCGACCAGCAGCATCACGCCGAACGGCGTCTGCGGGTTGGCGACGCAGACGGCCAGGCCGATCGCCGGGATGAGCAGCAGCGCCGCCGAGATCATCGTCCAGTTGCGCCCGCCGAAGCGCGGGACCATGAACGTGTAGGGAAAGCGGAGCGTCGCCCCGACCAGGCTCGGCATCGAGATCAGCCAGAACGTCTGCGCGGTGTCGAAGGTGAAGCCGGCCGCGGGAAGCGACACGACCACGATCGACCACAGCTGCCAGACGACGAAGCCGAGGAACTCGGCGAAGATCGACCAGCGCAGGTTGCGCTGGGCGATGGCGGCGCCCTGGTCGCGCCACTGCGCGGGGTCTTCGGCGTTCCATCCCTCGATCCAGCGGCCGGGGCGGATGGTCAGGGGTGTGGCGGGGGCGGTCGACTCGGAAGCGGTCGACTCGGGGGTTGCGGTCCCGGTCGTGGCCGGAGCGGAGACGGTGCTGGTCATCGGTGGACCTCCTGCGGGGAACCTGCGGGTGAAGTGGGTGACCCCACGCTAGGAAGCCCGTGTTTCCGCCGACCGCTCCGTGCGTGAAAGCGGCGTAACGAACACCTCTCGCCCGCTGCCCGGTGCTGTGAGGGGAACGTAACGGGGCGAGTGCGCGGGGGCAACGAGGCCGTCATCGCGCCCGCCTAGCGTGTGTGACAGATCCCCGGGAGGTGGAGATGGATGCGACCGCGCTGACCGTCGACGAATACCGCGCCGCCGTGCTCGAGCCGGTGCGGCCTCTGCCTGCGGAAGAGGTCGCGGTCGTCGACGCGGTCGGCCGCGTGACGGCCCGTGATCTGGCCGCCCGACTCCCGGTCCCGCTGTTCGACAACTCCGCGATGGACGGATTCGCCGTGCGGGCGGCCGACCTCGCTGGGGCGAGCGCGGCGAACCCCGTGACATTGACCGTCGCCGAGGGAGCCCGGGCCGGGGACCACCGTCCGGTCCCGATCCGGCCGGGGGAGGCCGTGCGCGTGATGACCGGCGCGCCTCTGCCCGCCGGGGCGGACCTCGTCGTCCCGATCGAGCTCACCGTCGCCGGCCGGTTCACGGGCGACGCGACGGTGACTTTGTGGCCGCCCGCCAAATCGAACATCCGGCGGGCGGGGGAGGACGTCGCGGCCGGGGCGTCGCTGCTGCCCGCGGGCACCCCGCTCACCGCTCGTGCGCTCGCGCTGCTCGCGGCGACGGGGCACAGCACGGTTCTTGTGCACCGGCGTCCGCGCGTCGCGGTGGTCTCCAGCGGCGACGAACTGGCGGGAGCCGGCCGACCGTTCGGTGACGAGCGGGATGCCGCCGCCTGCGTCATCCCCGATTCGAACGGCGTCTACCTCACCGCCGCGGCCCGCTCACTGGGGTGCGAGGTGACGGGTGTGCACCGTGCCGGTGACACGGAGGCGGCCCTGCGGGCGGCCCTCGACGCCGCCTCGCAGGACGCCGACGTGATCGTCTCGACCGGCGGCCTCGGCGCGGGAACCCACGACCTGCTCGGCCGCCTCGCCGCGGCATCACCGGGCGGGATGCTCGGCCGCGTCGCAATGCGACCCGGCCGCCCCCAGGCGCACGGCAGCTGGGGCGGCGTGCCGTGGCTCGCCCTCCCCGGAACGCCCACCGCCGCCTTCGTCTCGTTCGAGGCGTTCGTACGGCCGGTGCTCGACCGCCTCGCGGGGAGGACGGCGACGGATGCGTCGGGCGCGGAGGTCGTCTCGTCCGGCTGGGCCGGGTCAGCCGGGGCGGTGCGCTTCGTGCCGCTCGCGGTGACCGACCGCGGCGACGGCGTATCGGTGACCCCGGTGGGCGCGCCGGGTGCGGCCTCCCACGCGCTTTCCGCGATGTTCACCGCTCCGCTCATCGGCGTAGTCGGAGCCGACTTCGACGATGTGATCGCGGGTCAGCTCCTGCCCGTGATCGCGCCGGCCTGAGCGGGCGTACTCGCGACGGCTACTCCCGGCCGGGCTACTCCCGGCCGGGCCACTGCCGCCCGGCCCACGGGTCGTAGTCGGCGATCAGCGGCTCCTGCTCCGGGCGATCGGGCTCGGGAACGTGCTGCAGGTTCACCCGGACGCGGTACCAGAGCGAGCTGGAGCCGCGCATCCCGTCGACCAGTTCGTCCGCCGGGTGCAGCTGCGCCGCGACGTCCGGGTGGGCGGTCTTCCACTGCTCGAGCGCATCCACCGCCTCGGGCTTCGTCTTCGTGCGGGCGACCTCGATGAGGGGCATCTGCGAGACGCGGCGCCCGGCGCCGTCCCCGCTGCGCGGCGGCTTCTCGGCCGGCCCCAGCTTCTTCGCGAGCGCGAGCAGCGCGTCCAGCGAACCGACGGCGTCGTCGATGCCCTCGTGCGGGTCGCCGCGCTCGGCGAAGCGGTCGAGCACGGTCCGGACGGTGAACTCCTCCGGGCGCCGCTCGCGCACCTCGTCCCAGTCGAGCGGGGTCGACACGCGGGCGTCGGGCAACGGCCGGATGGAGTAGGCCGATGCCACCGTGCGGTCTTTCGCGTTCTGGTTGAAGTCGACGAACACGCTCTCGCCGCGCTCCTCCTTCCACCACCGGGCGGTGGCTAGGCCGGGCGCGCGGTTCTCGACCTCGCGGGCCAGCGTCTCCGCCGCCAGCCGCACGTCGGCGAACCCCCACTCGGGCGCGATGCGGACCAGGATGTGCAGGCCGCGCGATCCGCTCGTCTTCGGCCAGCCGACCAGTCCGTGATCGTCGAGCACCTCGCGGGCGACGAACGCGACGTCCACGATCTGCGACCAGTCGACACCCGGCATCGGGTCGAGGTCCACGCGCAGCTCGTCGGGATGGTCGAGGTCCTCCGCGCGGACCGCATGCGGGTTGAGGTCGAGGCAGCCGAGGTTGGACACCCAGGCGAGCCCGGCCGCATCCCGGACCACCGCCTCCTCCGCCGACGTGCCGCTGGCGTAGTGCAGCGTGGCCGTGTCGATGTAGTCTCCGGCACTCGCTTCTGGAAGAACGGCTCCTGCGTCAGCCCCTTCACGAAGCGCTTCAGCACCATCGGGCGGCCGCCGGCGCCGCGCAGCGCGCCGTCCGCCACCGCGACGTAGTAGCGCGCGAGGTCGAGCTTGGTCAGCCCGGGCTCGGGGAAGACGACCTTGTCGGGGCTCGAGATGCGCACCTCCTGCCCCTCCACCTCGAGGAACGTCTCGGACTTCTTCGACGGGCTCATGCCCGCCACGGTAGCCGCGCCCGCGCGGCCGGGCCAGGGTCGGGTCGCGGCGGCCGCCCGCCCGCGCAAACGGAGGACATCTCGCACCTCCGGTCCGCGACCCCCTCCCTTCGTGTCCGATCCGCGGCGCGTCGCGCCGGATCACCTCCCTTTCCGCATAGGGCAGCCCGGCGCACCGCCGCGTCGCAAAGGGAGGAGAAAAGCAGGATGTGCCCGCGCGCCGACGAGGAACGGAGGTGTCCAGGGCAGGTACCGGGCCCGATCGCCTCCGTTTCTGCGGCCGGGCCGCCGGCTCTGGGCCGCAGGGCGGGCTGCTGCTAGCGTGCCGTTCGGGGGGTATGCGATGCGGCGGTGGGTGTTCGCGACGGTGATGGCGGCGGTGGTCGCGGCGGGATTGAGCGGGTGCGTGTTCCCGCCGACGCCGTTCGACGGGAAGCGAACGGCGGAGGATCGCATCCCGACCGACCTCATCCCGGAGGTCCAGGGCGGCGACATGTCCACCTCCCGCTACCAGGGCACGGCCGACGGCTGGGACATCTACCTTCTCCGCGGCACCGGCCAATTCGGCATCTGCCTGGCGTACACCGACGGCACGCCGGAACGCTCCGGCGCCGCGTGTTCGGGCGGAACCTGGGTGCGAGCGGGGCTGCCCGACGGCGACGAGTTCGAGGTGAACCTGAACGGCTTCATCGACACCCCGAAGCCCGGACAGAACGTCCTCTCGCCCTGGGTGCGTCAGGTCAGGCAGGGAAAGGGCAGGTGAGAGAACCACAGGGCCGGAGGCGCTGGGCCGTCCTGGCGATCGGGGTCATCTGCTGCGCCGTGCTCGTGGGAGTCGCGACGTTCTTCGTGCAGGTCCATGACGCAACCGCCGACTGGTGGCCGCGCGCCATCCCGACCCGGGTCCAATACGACCATCGCGACTTCACGTGCGGCGACAACCCGCGGAGGGACGACGTCGGGCCGGAGGCGCTGACCGGCCTCCAGCCGCGGGGACGCACGATCGGCGGCGGCGTCATCTACGCGCCTCCGGGATACGACCTGCCGGACGGCATCGTGGTCTCGGCCGACGGCGAGCTCCGGGCGTGCTCGCTCAGCGGAGGAATCTGACCGTCCGCGCGCGGCCTCACGCCCGCGCCGCGCCCGCCAGCCGCGAGCCGATGAGTGAGAGGGCCGACGCGAGGCTCTCTGTCCGCGCGCTCTCGGTGAAGCCGGGACGCAGCACGAGCACGGTGAATCCCGTGTCGTCGTGCTCGACGTACGCGAGCAGGCCGCCGGGATCGGTCGGTGCGACGCGGGTGTCGGTGACGCGCCACGATGTGTCGGTCAGCGGGATGATCTCCAGGGCCGGGTCCACAGGGATCCCCTCGAAGCTCGCCAGCATTGCCGTGCCTCCTGTTGGTGCCATGGTCCCACTCGATCACCGGGCGCACGGCGCGGCCAGGGATTGACAGAGGCGCGCGGCACCCTCCGTCGGACACAATGGGTGCCATGGGATCCATGGACCTCAACCCGCCCGTCGACGAGCACGACGGCGTCCGGGTCCACCGCGCGCTGTGGCGGCACTGGGGAACACCCGCGGCGATCTACGGGACGATCGTCTACGCCAGCGTGATCGCGGCGACCTCGGTCGACAACGAGGACAGCGGCTCGGCCGTGCAGATCCTCGTGTTCAGCCTGGTCAGCATCGTCGTGTTCTGGATGGCGCACGTGTACTCCGACGCGCTCGGGTTCCACGGCGACGCCGACCGCCTGGGCGACCGGATGCTCGACTCGCTGCGGCACGCGCTGTTCGAGTCGAGCGGGATGCTGGAGGCCGCGGTCATCCCGAGCGTCCCGCTGCTCCTCGCCTCGCTGCGCATCCTTCCGGCCGACGTCGGCGTCTTCCTGGCGCTGTGGCTGTGCGTCCTGCTCCTCGCCCTGCTCGGGTTCCTGGTCTTCCGTGTCCGGGGCCGCGGAGTGTGGGTGTGCCTGGTGGGGGCGGTGGTGACCGGGCTGTTCGGCGTGGTCGTCATCGTGCTCAAGTCGCTGCTGTCGCACTGAGCGCATAGCGCCGCCGGGCGCGGCGCGGAAGCCTGCGTGACGGGATGTGACGGGAGCGAAACAGAAGGACACGCAGCATCGACGCCGCTTGCGGACTCCCGCATTCTGATGCGCATCCCCGATGCCAGAGGAGTCCTCATGCGTTCCCGTCCCACCCGTTCCCTCGGCGCCGCAGCCGTCGTCCTGACCGGCGCGCTGGCGCTGTCCGCCTGCGCCTCCGGCTCCGACGCCGCATCCGGCGGCGGCACCAAGGTCGACGGCGGAACGATCGTGTACGCCCACCAGCAGGAACCGGCCTGCGTGTTCGGCGGCTGGATCGAGCAGGCGTACCTCTCCTACCAGGTGCTCGACAACCTGACGTCGCTGGATGAGGACCACAAGGTGGTCCCGTGGCTCGCGACCTCCTGGAAGCAGTCCGACGACGGACTGACCTGGACCTTCGACCTGAAGAAGGACGTGAAGTTCACCGACGGGACGCCGCTCACCGCCGCGGCCGTCGCCTACAACTTCGACTACTGGCTGAAGGGCGGCAACAGCACCGCGCAGGTCTGGCTCGACGGCTACTACAAGGATGCGAAGGCCGTCGACGACACCACCCTCCAGATCGACCTCTCCCGGCCGTACCCGCGCCTGGCCGACAACCTGTCGCAGGGCTACTTCGGCATCCAGTCGCAGCACGCGCTCGAAACCCGCAGCAAGGAGCAGAACTGCGAGGCGCCGATCGGCTCCGGGGCGTTCGTCGTCGACAAGTGGAACCGCGGCCAGGACATCATCCTGAAGAAGAACAAGGACTACACGTCGCCTCCGGCCAACGCGAAGCACACCGGAGCCGCCTACGTCGACGAGATCGACTGGAAGTTCGTGGCCGACCCGACCACCCGCGTCGCCGCGCTGCAGGGCGGCCAGGTGGACGCCATCTACGACGTCCCGGCCGTCCAGTGGAGCACGCTGAAGTCCGGCGGCTACCAGCTGGAGAAGTACGTGACGCGGGGCCGTCCGCAGCAGATCTCGTTCAACACACAGCAGGGTCCGTTCACCGACGAGAAGGTCCGCCAGGCGTTCGCCTACAGCCTCGACCGCAAGCAGATCGTCGACACCATCGGCCGGGGAGTCATCCCGTTCGAGGGCAACGGCGGCGTCAGCCAGACGACGCCCGGCTACAGCGAGAAGGCGGCCGACTGGTACAGCCGAGACCTGAAGAAGGCGGATGCGCTGCTCGACGCGGCCGGGTGGACGCGCCAGGGAAGCACGGGCGTCCGCGCGAAGGACGGCACGAAGCTGACCGTCTCGCTGCCCTACGGCGCAGGCTCGATCATCAACGCGGACGGCGCGGCCATCCTGCAGGGCGTCAAGGAGCAGGCCGCGAAGGTCGGCTTCGACGTGAAGCTCGTGCCGGTTCCGCAGAGCGAGTTCTTCTCGGGCAAATACGCCGGACCGGACACGCACGACCTGGCCGCCGGCTACTGGACGGCCGTCACCGCCGGCATCCTCTACATCAACTGGCGCCCGTCGACCCCGGACCACCCCAACTACTCCAACGCCGCGTTCTACAACGACCCGACGCTCGAGCAGTACATCCTCGACGGCAACTCGGCCCCGACCGTGGAGGCGCAGAACGCCGCCTACGAGAAGGCGCAGGACTACATCGCCGAGCACGCGCTGTCCATCGGCGTCTACGACCGGCTGAGCACGCTCGCGGTCGCTCCGAAGCTGCGCGGGGTGTGGCAGGAGAACGCACAGGGAGGACCGACGTTCTATGACGCCTACTTCGTCAAGTGAGCTGACCGCCGCCACTCCGTCGGGAGCCGCGCAGGGGCCGATCGCGCAGAAAGCGATCCGGCCCCGCCGGGGTCGCGCGGTCGCGATCACGCTGCTGCGCAAGATCGGCGCCGCCGTCGTGGTGCTGTGGGGTGCGGCCACCGTCGCGTTCTTCGCCCAGCTGGCGCTGCCCGGCGACCGCGCGACGACCATCCTCAACATCCGGGCCGGTCAGGCGCAGGCGCGCACCCCGGAGGAGCTGGCGCAGATCAACCAGCAGTACGGGCTGACCAAGCCGGTGATCGTGCAGTACCTCGACTACCTCCGCGGGCTGGTGTCGGGCGACTTCGGCACCTCGTACCAGCAGTACCGGCCGGTCACCGCGGTGATCGGCGAGCAGCTCGGCAGCACGCTGACCCTCTCGTTGACGGCCATCGCGTTCGCGTGGCTGATCATGGTCGTCTGGGTCACGCTGACGGCTGGTCGCGGGCCGCGGCTGGCGGGCTTCGGGTCGACGGTGGATGTGGTGACCGCCGGGCTTCCCGCCTACTGGCTCGGCATCATCCTGCTCCTGGTCTTCGGCCTCGGACTGCACTGGTTCCCGATCATCAGCGGATCTTCGCCCGCCGGGATCGTGCTGCCGGCGCTGACCCTGGCCATCCCGCTCGCCGGGTTCATGGCTCAGAGCGTGCGCACCGAGTTCGAGCGGTCGCTCGATCAGCCGTTCGTGCTGTCGGCGCGGATGCGCGGCATGGGCGAGTGGGGCATCCGGCTGCGGCACGTGCTCCGGCACGCGGTCATCCCGGCCGTGACGCTCTCCGGCTGGGCGCTGGGGGCGACCCTCTCCGGTGCCGTGATCGTGGAGTCGATCTTCTCGCGCCCGGGCATCGGCTCGGTGCTGGTCGGCGCGGTCAACGCGCAGGACCTCCCGGTGGTCACCGGCATCGTCACTCTGGTGGCCGTCGTGTATGTGGCCGCGAACCTCATCGTGGACGTCGTCTACACCGTCATCGACCCCCGCCTGGAGCTGACATGACCGCGCTCGGAACGCCTCCGTCCCCCGCCGCCGCGGCGGTCCGCCCGACGCTCGCCACCCGTCTCGGTCGCGTGCCGTGGGGGCTGGTGCTCGCGGTCGCCTTCGCCGTGCTCCTGCTGGTCGCCGTGATCGCGCCGCAGGCGCTGACGACGCATCTCCCGACGGCGATCGACTACCAGGCGGCGCTGCAGCAGCCGAGCCTCGCGCATCCCTTCGGCACGGACGAGTCCGGCCGCGACCTCTACACCCGCGTGGTCTGGGGCGCCCGTGACTCGCTGACCATCGGGCTCGGAGCCGCGGCCGTCAGTGTGGGTCTCGCACTCGTGCTCGGCACGCTCGCCGCCCTCGGGGTTAAGCCGGTGGCGGTCGTGATCGACCGGTTCGTGGAGATCCTCTTCGCATTCCCGGCCCTGCTCCTCGCCCTGCTGCTGATCGCGATCGCCGGCCCGAGCGCCGCGACGCAGGTCTTCGCGGTGGGCATCGGAACCGCCCCCGGGTACGCGCGGATGATCCGCGGGCAGATCCTCGGAGCGCGCAACTCCGGGTATGTCGAGGCGGCGACCGCGCTCGGGCACTCGCGGTGGCGCATCCTGCGCGCGCACATCCTTCCGAACGCCTTGCGGCCCCTGGTGGCGGTGTTCGCCCTGTCGATCGGACAGTCGATCGTGTGGGCGTCGAGCCTCTCGTTCCTCGGTCTCGGCGTCGCGCCGCCCGCCTCGGAATGGGGTGCCCTGCTGGATGCGGGGCGCCAGTACCTGACGACGGCGTGGTGGCTCGTCGTCATCCCCGGACTCGTGATCGTCGCCGTGGCGCTCGCCGCGACGACCATCGGACGGCACATCCAGGCACGCCTGGAGAAGGGAGAGCGGTCGTGAGCATCAGTACGGAGGCCGCGGAGGCGACGGAGACCACGGAGGCCGCGGAGACCGACGCCATCGTCGAGGAACTGGACTGGCCGGCGACCCGGCTGCGGGTGCGCAACCTCCGCACGGCGTTCCGTGTCGACGGCGCGCTGCGTCCGGTCGTCCACGGCGTGAGCTTCGACCTGCGGCCCGGGGAGTGCGTCGCGATCGTCGGTGAGTCCGGCTCGGGCAAGTCGGTCACGGCCCGCTCGCTGGTCGGCCTCGCGGGCCGCTCGGCGGTGGTCGAGGCGGACGAGCTGACCATCCACCACGAGGACGTCCGCGGGTTCGGCCCGCGCGAGTGGAAGCGCATCCGCGGCCGCGACATCGGCTTCGTGCTGCAGGATGCGCTGGTGTCGCTCGACCCGCTGCGCCCGGTCGGACGTGAGATCGACGAGGCGCTCCGCCTGCACGGCTGGGGCGGGCGCCGGGCGCGCCGGGAGCGCGTGCTCGACCTGCTGACGCGCGTGGGCGTGCCGTTCCCGGCCGTCCGCGCGAAGCAGCGCCCCGACCAGCTCTCCGGCGGCCTGCGGCAGCGCGCTCTGATCGCCTCCGCCATCGCCCTCGATCCGGACATCGTGATCGCGGACGAGCCCACCACCGCGCTCGACGTGACCGTGCAGGCGCAGGTGCTCGATCAGCTCGAGCTGATGAAGGAGCGCGGCGCCTCCGTGATCCTGATCAGCCACGACCTCTCGGTGGTCGCCCGGCTCGCCGACCACATCCTCGTGATGCGGGGCGGCGACGTGCTGGAGCAGGGGCCGGCCGGCCAGGTGCTCGGAGCGCCGGCGCACGAGTACACGCGCGCTCTGATCGCCGCGGTTCCGGGCGAGGCGACCCGCGGGCACGCCCTCACCCCGGGTGCTGCCGCGGTGCCGACCAAGCCGCCGGCCGGCGCCGTCGTGCTGGAGGCGACCGATCTGGTGAAGCGCTTCCACACCTCCGACGGCACGGTCACCACGGCCGTCGACCGCGTCTCCTTCTCGCTGCGCGCCGGGGAGACGCTCGGCATCGTGGGCGAGTCCGGTTCGGGCAAGAGCACCACCGCGCGTCTGGCCCTCGGACTGGAGGCCCTCGACGGCGGCACCGTTCGGCTGCTCGGACAGCCCTGGGCGCCGCTAGCCGAGAGCCGGCGGCGGGGTCTCCGGAGTCGCATCGCCGTCGTGTACCAGGACCCGCTGAGCTCGTTCGATCCGCGCTGGAACGTCGAGCGCATCCTGCTCGACGCGTTGCGCTCCGTGCGGTTCGCGTCGGCAGAGGAGCGGCGCGCGCGGGTGCTCGAACTGCTGCAGCAGGTCGGCCTTCCCGCGAACGTCCTCCCGCGGTTCCCGCTCAAGCTCTCGGGCGGCCAGCGACAGCGCGTCGCCATCGCCCGCGCGCTCGCACCACGTCCGGATGTCATCGTGCTGGACGAGGCCGTCTCGGCGCTCGACGTCACCATCCAGGCGCAGATCCTCGACCTCCTCGCGGAGCTGCAGCGCGAGTCGGGCGTCGCGTATCTGTTCATCTCGCACGACCTCGGCGTCATCAGTCACCTCAGCGACCGCGTCCTCGTCATGAAGGACGGGGTGGTGGTGGAGGAGGGCTCGCCGGATGATGTCTTCGAACGGCCCGCGCACCCGTACACTCGTGCCCTGATCGCCGCCATCCCGGAGTTCGATCCGGCCGCGCGAGCCGCCACCACCCCTGAAAGCGAGACCGCCGCATGAGCGAGCCCAAGCAGCTCTTCGTCAACCTCTTCGAGATGGCCTGCGTGAGTCACATCACGCACGGCCTGTGGACGCTCCCCGGCAACAACCGGGAGCGCTTCGCCGACCTCGACTACTGGCTGGAGCTGGCGCAGCTGCTCGAGCACGGCGGCTTCGACGGCATCTTCCTCGCCGACGTGATCGGAGCGTACGACGTGTTCCGCGGCGGCCCGGAGACGGCGCTGCGGGAGGGGCTGCAGAGCCCGAACCTCGATCCGCTGCTGCTCGTCCCGGCGATGGCCGCGGTGACCGAGCGGCTCGGATTCGGCGTCACGTTCTCGACCACGTACGAGCCGCCGTTCGCCTTCGCCCGCCGCATGTCGACGCTCGACCACCTCACCAAGGGGCGCATCGGCTGGAACATCGTCACGTCGTACCTGCCCAACGCCGCCCGCAACTTCGGCCTCGACGGCGAGGTTCCGCACGACGAGCGGTACCGCTACGCCGACGAGTACCTCGACGTGCTCTACAAGCTGTGGGAGGGCTCGTGGGATGACGACGCGGTCGTCGCCGACCGCGCGGCCGGGGTGTTCACCGACCCGTCGAAGGTGCGGTACATCGACCACGTCGGAAAGCGCTTCCGCGTCGCCGGGCCGCACATCGTCCATCCGTCGATCCAGCGGACGCCGACGCTGTTCCAGGCGACCGGGTCGCCCGCGGGCATCGAGTTCGCCGGCCGGCACGCCGAGGTGGTGTTCACCGGCGGGCGCACGAGCGAGGAGTTCCGGCGCAACGCCGACGGGATGCGCGAGGCGGCCGTGCGGCACGGGCGCGAGCGCGACGACATCCGCTTCATCGCGATGGCCGGCGTCATCGTCGGCCGGACGCAGGAGGAGGCGGAGGACAAGTGGCGCCTGTACCGCGAGCGCGCGAGCCTCGACGGCATCCTCGCGCACAGCAGCCTGCCGGTCGACCTGACGGCGTTCCCGCGTGACATCACCGTGCGGGAGGCGCTCGCCCGAGCCGATTTCCCGGCCGAGAAGGTGCCGTACCTGCCGCTCGACACCACGGTCGGTCAGGCGCTCGATTTCATTAAGGTGGGCCGCGACGAGCGGTTCCTCGTCGTCGGCGACCCGAAGACCGTTGCGGATGAGATCGAGCGCTGGCTGGACGAGGACGGCCTCGACGGCATCAACCTCCGGCAGTACCACTCCTTCGACACGGCGCGCGACTTCGCCGAGTTGGTGGTCCCGGAGCTGCGTCGCCGCGGCCGGCTGCCGGAGGAGGGCACCACGTCGGGGACGCTGCGCGAGCGGCTGTTCGGCGCCGGGAACTCCCGGCTCCCGTCGCGTCACATCGGCACTCGCTACCGTGGTGGGGCGAACCTCGATGTGCCGGTCGAGCCCTTGGAGCTGCACTTCGAGCACGCGGCGTCGTTCTGACAGGGGTCGTCAGCGGTCGTCAGCGGCCCGTTTCCTGGCAGCGAACCGTAGATTGTAGAGTTTCTAGCCAAGCTAGGTATATCCTGACGCCACGGCCGGCCCGGCCGACGGCAGAAGGAGCATCCCATGGCGAAGAAGCCCGGGGAGACGGTGGTCTTCGAGTACGACGGCAATGGGGATGTGGACGTCCTCGAGAAGCGGAGCCGGCCCCTGCCGAATCCGAGTGCGGACGAGGTGCTCGTCGAGGTGATCGCGACGGGGATCAACCACATCGAGGCGTTCATCCGCGCCGGCCGTGAGGAGGCGTGGGCGGACGAGCCGTTCCCGCGCGGCTCGGGAAGCGACTTCGCGGGGATCGTCGTGACCGGGGACGCCGGCGGGCGCTTCCGGAAGGGGGCACCGGTCATCGGGCACGTCCGGGCAGGCGCTCACGCGGAGCACGTCGTGGTCCCGGTGGGTGCGCTGGTGCCGAAACCGCCGCACGTGCCGTGGGAGGTCGCCGGCGGCCTCTACCTCGCCGGCGTGACCGCCCTGGACACCCTCGACGACCTCCGCATCGGACCCGACGACACCGTCGTGGTGTCCGCAGCGGCGGGTGGCGTCGGCAGCATCGAGGCGCAGCTGGCGAAGCATCGCGGCGCCCGGGTCATCGGCACCTGCGGTGACCGCAACTTCGACTACCTGCGCCAGCTCGGCATCCGGCCGGTGCGATACGGCGAGGCGATCGAAGAGCGCATCCGCGCCGAGGCGCCCGGCGGAGTCACGGCCCTGATCGACAACTTCGGGCAGGACGGCCGCGCCCTCGCAGAGTCGCTCGGCGTCCCGCCGTCGCGGTACCGGTCGAGCGAGGACCGCCGCGACACCGAGCTGCGGCTGCTGCAGGACGACCCGGAGACGATGGCGCACGGCACCGCACAGCTCGGCCGGCTGGCGCAGCTGGCCGAGGAACGTGCGTTCACGCTGCTGATCTCGGGGTTCTATCCGCTCTCCGACGTCAAGTACGCCTTCGACGACCTGCAGAACCTGCACTCGCGCGGCAAGATCGTGCTGGGGACGCATCCCGTCACCACGTACTGGACCCTGAAGACCCGCGACGTGCAGGAGGCGCGGGCGTAGCGTTCGCGGCCGGCCGCCTGCCCGCCTGCCTGCCCGCCGCTGCCGAAACGGAGGAGATTCGGCCGCATCCGCTGCTAGCCGCCTCCGTTTCCCGCTGTTCTGCGGCGCGTCGCACTCGATCTCCTCCCTTTCCACAACGCACCGGAACGGAGGAGAACCCGGCCGACGCGCGGGCGCTGCGGCAGAAACGGAGGCGATGAAGCCGGATGCGACCCGTCGTAACTCCGCTTCCGATTTCTTCGCGCCGTCCCGACGCGTGCCGTAGCGTGGACGAGGTCGGCGAGAGGAGGGGTGTCCGTGGGCGATCGGAGGTCCGTGGACGCCGTTCCGTCCGCATCCGACGCCCCCGCATCCACCCCCGCATCCATCCCCGCCGCCGGGGCGCACGGCGTGCGTGTGCGACACGACGGAGCCGCCGGCTGGACCCCCGACGGCATCGACGTCACCGTCGCACCGGGTGAGGTGCTGCTCGTCCTCGGACCGAGTGGATGCGGCAAGTCCACGTTCGCGCTGACCTTGAACGGGCTGGTGCCGCACGCCGTCCCCGCCGACCTCGAGGGGACGGTCCGGGTCGGCGGTGTGCTGACGCGGGATGCGACGGTCGCCGAGCTGAGCGAGCACACCGGCATGGTGTTCCAGGATCCGGATGCGCAGCTCGTCGCGCGCACGGTCCTCGACGAGGTGCGCTTCGGGCCGGAGAACCGTCTGGTCCCGGTCCCCGAGGTCGAAGCCCGGGCCGAGTCGGCGCTCCGGTCCGTCGGCCTGTGGGAGCGCCGGGACGACGACCCCGACACGCTCTCCGGCGGGGGACGTCAGCGGCTGGCGATCGCGTGCGCGTTGGCGCTCGACGCCCCGCTGCTCGTCCTGGACGAGCCGACCTCCAATCTCGACCCCGTCGGCGCCGAGGAGGTCTACCGGCTTCTCCGGCGACTGACGGGCACGGGATCGACGCGGTCGGTGGTGCTGATCGAGCACGACCTGGACCTGGCGCTTCCGATCGCCGACACCGTCCTGGTGCTCGACGCGGCGGGCCGTCCGTTCGCGTACGGTCCGGCGCGCGAGCTGATCCGCGATCGCGCCGAGGAGCTGAACCAGCTCGGCGTCTGGCTGCCCACGGCGACAACCGCGGCTCTGCGTCTGCGCGCCGCCGGCATCCCCCTCGATCCCCTGCCCCTCACTCCCTCCGACCTCACCCAAGCCCTCTCCCACCCACCGTCGAGTACGCAAACTTTGCACGCTCCGGAGCCTGATCGTGTGCAAAGTGTGCGTACTCGACGGTGGGCGGAGACCACCGAGGGCGAGGAGCGCGAGCGGGAGGAGCACGCGGCGGCGGCGGTTCGCGTCGACGGGCTCACGGTGCAGCGCGGGCGGCGGACCGTGCTGGAGGATGTGTCGCTGCGCGTCGGGCGCGGGGAGTTCCTCGCGGTCGTCGGGCCGAACGGCGCCGGCAAGACCACGCTCGTGCAGGCGATCGCCGGAGTCGCGCGCGCCCCCCGCTCGGTCATCGACGTGCTCGGGCTCGACCCGGCGCGGGCATCCGTCCGTGCGCTGCGCGAGACCGTCGGGTTCGTCTTCCAGAACCCCGAGCACCAGTTCGTCACGCACAGCGTCGAGGACGAGCTGGCGTTCGGGCTGCGGCAGCGACGCCTGCCCGCGGCCGAGATCGCGGAGCGCGTGGATGCGATGCTCGCCGTCCTGGGACTCGCCGACTACCGCTCCGCGCATCCCTTCCTCCTCTCCGGCGGGCAGAAGCGTCGACTCTCGGTGGGCACGGCGCTCATCGAGGGAGCGCCGGTGCTGGTGCTCGACGAGCCGACGTTCGGCCAGGACCGCGCCCGCGCGACCGAGCTGCTCGACCTCCTCGCCGAGCTCAACCGCGGCGGCACCACCGTGATCGCCGTGACGCACGACCTCGGGCTGATCGCCGAGTACGCCTCCCACGTGGCGATCGTCGCGGGCGGCCGGCTGCCCGCCGTGGGCGAGACGGCCCGCATCCTCGGCGACCCTGCGCTGCTCGAGTCGCACGGACTCCGCCAGCCCGCCCTGGCGCGCGCCCTCGCGGACCCCTCGGTGCCCGAGCCACTGCGCGGCCTCACCCGGCTCGCCGACCTCCCTGGCGCCCGATGACCGCGACCGCCACCGCACCGCATCTCGCGGAGCGCCCACCCGGGTTCCTCGCGCGCCTGAACCCGCTCGCGAAGGTCGCCGCGGTCGTCCCCGCGTGGATCGGGCTGCTCGTCACCCGGGATGCGCTCGTGCCGCTCGTGCTCCTCATCGCGGCTGTCGTCCTCCTCCTGGCCGGCGCCCGCCTCTCGCCGCGCGCATTCGTACTGCTCCTCGTCGGGATCCCGGCCGGCGTCCTCGTGACGGCGATCGGCTTCGGCCTGTGGGCGGAACCGACCACAACCGCCGACCCGACCGTCCTGTCCGCGGCGGGTTCGTACCAGTTCACGACCGGCGCGCTGCTCGTCGGTCTGACGACTGCGCTGCGAATCGCCGCGATCCTCGCGCTGGCGCTCGTCGGCGGCCTCACGACGAGCGGACCCGACCTCGCCCGCGCCCTCACCGCGCAGCTGCGCGTTCCGTACCGGTTCGCGTACACCGCCGTCGCGGCCTACCGGTTCGTACCGCTCTTCGCCTCCGAGCTCGCCGCGATCCGTCGCGCGATGCGGGTGCGCGGCGTAGCCCCCGGCCGCGGGCCCATCGCCGCCGCGCGCCGCGCCTCCGCGATGGTGGTGCCGCTCCTCGCCTCCAGCATCCGTCACGCCGACCGGGTCGCGCTCACCATGGAGTCCCGCGCGTTCGGCGCCCACCCGCGCCGCACCGAACGCACCCCACCGCAGTGGCGGCTGCGGGACACGGTGTTCGTCGCCGTCCTGTGGGTGGTCACCGCGGCTGTGCTCGTCCTGCGCTGACCCGCTGACCCGCCCGTTCTGCCCCCAGTACGGGGGAAAACGGCCCTCTACCGGGGTGAACCCGGGGTGAAAAACGCTCACCTGCCTCCGCGATTCGGAAAGACTCCGGCTGTACCCGACGCGTCGCGTGTTCCCGCACCTTCGCGATCTCCGACTGTTCTGCCCGAAGGACTACGTCTTGCTTACCCGACTCCGTTCGTTGTTCCTGCCTGCTCGCGGTGCCCACGCCCGCCGCCGTACGCTCCGCGCCCCGGCCAGCGTCGCCGCGGGCATCGTCCTCGCGCTGATCGGCGCGGTGGCCGTCGGAGCGCCAGCGGCCAACGCCGACGACCTGGGCTCCGGTGTGCTCAACCTCTCCAAGACGGCGAACGTCACGGAGGTCACCCCCGGGCAGAGCTTCCTCTACACGATCAACTACGGCTGCTCGTCCACGACGACGGGATGCGTCAACGCGGTGCTGACGGACCCCGTCCCGGCGCCGCTGCAGATCGTGGGCAAGCCGACCGTCGTCGGTGCGGGCAGCGCCACCACGACGGTCGACGGCAACACGATCACGGTCGCGTTCGCAGACAGCGTCCCGAACACCGTCCCGGCGAGCACGGGTCTCGCCGCGGGCACGACCGGGTCGGTGCAGATCCAGGTCACCATGCCGCAGAACGTGGACAAGTCCCTCGACGGCACGCAGCTGACCAACAACGCGACCTTCACCGCGACGAACGCGTCGACCGTCAGCGGCTCCGTGCCGGTGACGGTGCACGTCCCGGACGTCATCACCGCGTCCGTGTCCAAGACCTGGACGCCCGGTTCGACCCAGTACAACCCGGGCGAGACCTCGCAGGTGGCACTGACCGTGGCCAACACCTCCAACATCCCCGCCACGAGCTTGACGATCGCCGAGCCGGCAGACCCCGCCGCGGCCGGCAGCACCTTCGAGTTCTACGACCTCGCGGGCTTCGGTGCCGTGACGTTCCCCGCCGGAGCCGACCAGGTCCAGGTCATCGCGCTCACCGCGGGCGGCCCCGTCGACGGACCGGTCGGCGCCACGCCGCAGCTGCCGTCCGGCGTGCAGCCGGGTGACGTGACCGGCCTCCGCTTCGTGTTCTCGTCGAGCACCGGTGACACCATCGACGCCGGCGGCGCCGCCGGATCGGTCGCCCTCACCCTGGTGCAGCGCGCGACCGGCCGCACCGGAGGCGCGAGCCTGGTGACCGGAGGAACCCGCACCAACCAGGTCGGCGCGACCGTCAGCACCCCGAATGGAGACGGCCAGGCGCCCCTCGCGTCCGCCCAGCAGATCGTCGCCCCGCTCACCGTCTCGGTGTCGGCCGACAAGTCGTTCGTCGACCCGCAGATCCCCGCGGGCGACTCGTCCGTCGCCACGGTCATCGCCAAGAACACCTCGACCGGCCCGCTCACCAGCCTGACGGTGACCGAGCCGGGCTCCGGCACCTTCTTCACGAACAAGGTCACCTTCGGCGGCTTCACCTCCGCGGCCGCGTGGCCGCAGGGCGCGACCGGCGCCATCGTCCACTGGTTCGTCAACTCCGGGACGGCGCCCGCCGACTCGACGGTCGACCAGGCGTCCGGTCTGCCCGGCGCACCCACGCTCAGCGGCGGGCAGTACCTGACCGGCTTCCAGATCGTCTACACCGGTTCGATCGCCCCGGGCGCCACCGCCAGCATCCCCTTCACCGTCAACACGACGACGGACGCGGGACCCGCCGGCTCCGGTTTCGTCACCTACCCGAACGCCGCGACGGTCGAGGGCGCCAACCCGGCCGGAACCGCGACCGACACCGCGAACGCCAACCTCGACGTGTACTTCCCCGAGGTCAAACTGACCCTCGACAAGACCATCACGCCCAGCACCGTGATCCCGGGAGGGACGAGCCTCGTCCAGCTCTCGGCACAGACGCCGACCGGCACGAGCTCCGTCCGCCCGGACACGATCGTGATCACCGAGCCGCAGGACACCGCGAGCGCGCCCTACTGGAACGCCTTCGACGCCACCGCGATCGCTCCGACCGGTGTGCCGTCCGGCTCCAAGCTGACCATCGAATACACGACAGACGGCACGACGTGGAAGACGCTGACCGTCGTGGACGCGACCGCCGCCTCCAAGACGTACTCGACGACGCTCGACAGCGTGCTGCCGAACGGGACGACGCACTCCGACGTCCGCGGCCTGCGCTTCACCTTCACGGACGCCGACGGCTTCGGCCAGGCGACCAACGTCAAGCCGGCCATCACCTTCACCGCCCGCGGCCAGCTCCGCGACGGCAGCGGCCCCACCAACCCCGGCACCTACCCGACCATCACCCCGTACCAGAACTGCGCGGTCAGTCAGGCGTCAGGCACCGTCGCCGGCTCCGGCATCACCAGCCAGCCCGTCGCCGACTGCGCCACGGTCGGCGTGCAGGCGACGCAGGGCGGCCCCGGCCCGCTGCTCGCCGCGAAGAGCTGGGACGGCACCAAGGTCGTCCAGGCGCAGTCCGGCGCCACCACCGGCGTGACGCTCGGCTGGGGCAGCCAGGTGAGCGGGATGCAGTCGATGACCATCCAGGATCCGGCCGTGCCGAGCCCGATCGAGGGCAGCGTCTTCCAGGCGTTCGACCTGGTCCGCATCGACGCGATCACGCCCACCTCGACCGCAGGTGCGACGCTCGACCCGCAGATCCGCTGGGACAAGGTCCTTAAGGTCGAGCTGTTCGATGGGACGCAGTGGAACGACATCACCTCCGCCGCCTGCCCGACGGCCAACGCCTGTGACGGTGTGTTCCCCGGTTACACCCTCACCGCGGCGGAGCGTGCGAGCACCCAGGGCGTGCGCCTGACCGTGATCGAGAGCCCGAACCGCGCCGCGCGCATCCAGTCCACCGGCGACCCGACCGCCCCCGCGGTCGGCAGCGGCGTCGCCGCGGTGAGCGCGAGCGCCCAGCCGGGCGGCCGCGCCGTGCACCTCGACCTCGCCATCCGCAACGCCGTCCGGGGCGGCGCCGCCACCGACTGGGTGACCGGCACGCGCACGTACAACCTCGCCGGTTCGCCGGGGGCGGTCGACAACACCGTGCGGGTCGGCGCGCAGCCGTTCAGCGGCGCACCGGTCAGCCGGGACGCGAACGACCACGTCACGATCATCGACCCGACGTTCACCACCAAGGTCACGAAGACGGCCTCTCCGCAGACGCTCGTCATCCCGCAGCCCGATGTCCCGGCCTCCGCCTACCCCAGCACGACGTACACGACGACGGCGACCAACACGTCCACCAGCAACACCTGGCAGCTGCGGCTCTCCGACCCGACCGAGTGCGTGAACGCCGCCACCTCCGACCCGTGCGTGTTCGCGCCGTACGACGCCGCGGCCAACCCGTTCGAGCAGCTGAACCTGACGAAGATCGTGGTCGACCTGAGTCAGGCGTCGGGCGTCCAGACGAACGCCAGCAGCGTCTCCCTGCTCCACCTGGCCGCCGACGGCAGCACGACGACCGAGACGGTCACGCTGGCGCAGGCCATGGCGAAGACCCCGGCGGACCTCAGCGACGTCGTCGCGGTCAGCGCGCTCCTCCGCGGCACCAACGCCAAGGGAAGCGACGGCACCGGCGGCACGATCGCCCCGCTGCAGAAGGTGGGCCTGACGCTGACGGCGCAGCTGCGCAAGACGACCCGCACCGGCGGGACGGCTCCCGTGCCCAGCACCATCGTCAACAACGCGCACGCCACGCTCCACGACGACGTCTACCCGGCCGTGCAGGCCGCCGACGAGCAGGGCGTCACGGTGACGCTCCAGAACGGCAACCTCCAGGTCACGACCGGCAAGACGTTCAACCCGACCAGCACCCTGCAGGCGAACCCCGTCGACCCCATCCAGGTCAACCTGCGTGCCCGGTCGACCGGGACCCTGTCGCCCAAGGTCCTCGTCATCGAGGATGCGGATGACAGCTTCTGGAACGCCTTCACCCTGAAGTCGTTCACGCTGCCCAACACGCCGACCGGCGCCGACCGCGTCCAGGTGGATGCACGCACGGGTCAGGGCGCGAACGCCCAGTGGCAGTCGGGAACGCCGACCGCGATCGGTTCTGCGGCCCTCCCCGCCGGCGTCGCCGCCGCGGATGTGACCGGCCTGCGGTACACCTACACGCGTGCCGACGGCGCCGCCTTCTCCGCCTCGGAGGACAAGGACGATGTCCGGCTCAACGTGTCGCTCCGGACGACCCTGCGTGACGGCAGCGGTCCCGTGACCTCGACGGTCGTGGCTCAGCCCATGCCGGGTGAGACCGCTGCGGGCACGATCTCCGATACGGTCACCGCCGACGCGGCCTACAACGACGTGCACGCCACCCAGGCGAACGCCAGCGCGACCTTCACGGTCGACCCGGGCACCGCGAAGCTCCAGGTCGAGAAGACCAGCCCGGGTCAGGCGGCCTCCGGACGCGAGGTGAACTGGACCCTGCGGTTCAAGAACAGCGGAACCGGCAGCCTCGCGAACCCGGTGGTGACGGACACCCTGCCGGCCGACGGGTCGCTCCTCTACGTGCCGACCAACGTCCCGACCTTCAGCACCACCACCGGCGGAACGCTGCCCGTCGACGGCGCCGTGATCACGCGCACCTACGACGCCGCCACCGGCACCATCCGGTTCACCTGGCCGGCGGGCTCCCAGCTCGCGCCCGGCGAGACCTACAGCATCACCATCGGTCTGCAGATCAAGCCGGGACTCGCCCCGGCGAAGACGGCCGTGAACACCTTCGGCGTGTCCACCGACCGCCAGCTCACCAGCGCGGACTGCACGGCCCTCAACCCGGGCAACGGGCGAGCCGTGACCTTCGTCGGCAACACCTGCTCGACCAGCAACGTCGTGACGACGCTGTCGCAGGGATCGTTCACCGCGTCCAAGGGCGTCAAGTCGTCCACCGGACTCGCGCAGAACGTCGTCAACCCGGCCCTTCCCTGCACCGCCGACGCAGACGGCTACTACCGGTACCCGTGCGCCGCGGTCAGCGCGATCGGCGCGACCGACGACTGGAAGCTCGAGATGGTCAACGGCGGAAACGTCGCGGCCAAGACGCTGACCGCGGTCGACGTCTTCCCGTACCCCGGCGACACCGGCGTGGTCGACTCGTCGGCCCGCGGTTCCGTGTACACGCCGAAGTTCCTCGGCGACCTGACCTTCCAGCCGACCGGTGACGCCGCGGGTGCGGTGATGACCTGGTACGTGACCACCGCCGCCAAGCCGTGCGCCGCCGACATCACGCCGGGCTCCTCCTGCCCCGCCGGCGCGTGGGTTCCGTCGAGCCAGGTCGGCTCGACCATCCAGGCGGCGGATGTGACGGGTGTCAAGATGGTCTTCGACTTCAGCGGCACCGCATCCGGCACCCTCGCGGCCGGCGCCGCCGTGAAGGTCACCTACACGAGCACGAACGTGCCGACCGTCGCCGCCGGCGACCACCGCGCGCCGGTGACCGCACCGGTGACCGCCGTCCGCGCCTGGAACTCGTTCGGCTTCTACCCGACGTATGTCACGGGCTCGCAGCCGGCCGGACCCCAGGAGCCGATCAAGGCGGGCGTCATCCTCACCGGCGGTCCGCTGCAGATCACCAAGACCGTCACCGGAGCGGCGGCGCAGTACGCGCCGACCAGCTTCCAGGCGGATGTCAGCTGCACCATCGGCGGCGTCGCCGTCGGTCTCGCGGCGAATGCCACGGTGACGCTGAGCGCGGCGAACCAGTACACCGCGCGGATCGACGGCATCCCGACCGGCGCCCAGTGCGCGGTGGTGGAGCACGGCGCGGACGGCTCCTACGGCGAGGCGAGCCGGACCGTCACGCCCGGTTCCGTCACGATCGCAGCAGCCGACGCGACGGCGCCCGTGCCGGACGCCCAGAAGATCTCCATCGTCAACGACTACGGGACGACCGACCTGACCGTGACGAAGCACGTGGACACCGCGGCGACGGCCGGCGCCTTCGGGCCGTTCGGCGTGAGCGTGGTCTGCACGGCACCGCTCGGCCAGAGCATCCCGCTCGCCGCCGGGGACGCCGCGTTCACCCTCCAGGACGGCGGGTCGCACACGATCAGCGGTCTCCCGGCGCGGTCCAGCTGCGTCGTGACGGAGACGGATGCGGATGGTGCGGCGGCCTCGCCGAACCACGTCGCCGTCTCGGTCGACGGAGCGCCGGCGACCGACGGGACGCAGGCGACCGTGCTGCTCGGCACCGGACCGCAGACGACGACCGCCGACATCACCAACCACTACGCTGCCGGCACCCTCGCGATCACCAAGATCGTCGACGGCGACGCGGCGGCGGGATACGGTGACGGGCCCTTCACCATCCACGTCACCTGCGTCTACGCGGGCGACCAGACGCTGTTCGACGGCGACCTCTCCATCGTGGGCGGCCAGACCCTCACCGTGCCGGGCGTCTACCCGGCGGGCACCGAGTGCTCGGTGGTGGAGACGACCGACGGCGGCGCGACCGGAAGCACTGTGGACACCCCGACCGTCACCATCCCGGGTGCGACCGACGGCTCCGTGCCGACGGTCACCGTGAGCGTGACCAACACGTTCTCCGCGGGCAGCGTGACGATCGTCAAGCAGCGCGTCGGCGACGGCGTGGCCCGCTACGGTGCCGGTCCGTTCACGGCGCAGCTCATCTGCACCTGGCAGAAGGACGGCCAGACGCTCACCATCCCGCTGCCCAACGCCGGACTCGTCACCCTCGACGACGCGAACGGCTACACGGCCACGGTGACCGGCCTCATCCAGCGCGCGCACTGCGACGTGACCGAGACCGCGACCGGTGGGGCGACCGCCGTGTCCATCGCACCGAGCAGCGGCGTCACCGTCCCGGCGGGGGCACCGGCCGAGGTGACGATCGCGAACACGTTCGACACCGGCTCCCTCGTCATCGACAAGAAGCGGATCGGCGACGGCGTGGCCTCGTTCGGCGCCGGCCCGTTCACCATGCAGGTCACCTGCACCTACGAGGTGGACGGGGTGGTCACCCCGATCGACCTCGGCACCGACGGCACGGTGGTCCTGTCGAAGGCGAACGGCTACTCCGCATCGATCGATGGCCTGATCGCGGGCGCATCCTGCGCCATCGAGGAGACCGACGCCGGGCTTGCGACCGCCACCACGATGGACCCGGCCGACGGCACGGTGACGATCGCGGCAGGCGCCGCGGCGACGGTCACCGTGACCAACCGCTTCGACGTCGGACACCTGCGGATCGCGAAGACCGCCGACCGGTCGACGGCGGCAGTCGGCGACACGATCGTCTACACGATCACCGTCACCAACGACGGACAGATCGACGCGAAGGATGTGGCCGTCACCGACCACCTGCCCGCCGGAATCCAGGTGCTCGGCGCCAATCCCGCGGCCGCGAAGGCGACCGACGGCGAGCTGCACTGGGTGATCCCGGGCATCGCCGCAGGCGACAAGGCGACCATCACACTGGCCGCGAAGCTCATCGCGCCGCAGGACACCACCAACCGCGCCAGCGTCGAGACGCCGAACGGCCCGTGGGATCCGTCCACCGGCGACGAGCGGTGCGGCGACGGTGCGACGGCGTGCGCCACGGTGACCGACCCGGCCGTGCACGGGCTGGCGAGCACCGGAAGCGACCTGCTCGGTTCGCTGGCCTGGGCGATGACCGCGCTGGCCGCGCTCATCGCCGGAGCCGGACTGCTCCTGCTGCGTCGCCGGCCAAGGCTCCGGAAGCGATGAACCAGACCCGATCTGGTCAGCGACCGGCCGAGGGAGAGGCTGGGTAAGCCCTCTCCGTCGCGCGGCGGGGAGGACGGGAACCTCCCCGCCGCACTTTTTTCCGAAACCCGCGTCATGATCCGGCCCGTCGTCACTCTCTTAAGCAGGGTCGCTCGACAGGGCCTGTGAGCGCGGCGCATTCGGCCCGCCGCCTCGCGGTGCCGCTCGTGCGGTCGCGGTGGGCCGGGTTTTCCCGGCTCGGTCCACCGCAGCGCGTCTCCCGGTCTCCCCGGAGGCGTTCGGGACCTGTCCTCACCGTGTCACTCTCCGTTCCCGTCTCAGTCCGGAACGGAGGATGCGGCCGCCGACGCGCCGCGCCCCCGCACAAAACGGAGGGGACTGCGGAGCGGTGGGGCGGGATGTCCTCCGTTTCGCGCAGCCTGCCGACGTCTCGGTGCGGATCCCCTCCGTTTCTGTCCGCGTCGGGAACGGAGAATGCGGCCGTCGACGCGCTGCGCCTCCGCGCGAAACGGAGGGGATCGCGGTGCGGTGGGGCGGGATGTCCTCCGTTTCGCGCGGCTTGCCGGAGTGGCGGCGCGGATGTCCTCCCTTTCCGTTCCAGTCGGGAACGGAGGATTCGGCCGCCGATGCGCTGCATCGCCGCGGGGAACGGAGGGGATCGCGGAGCGGGCGGGCGGAATGTCCTCCGTTTTGTGCGGCGGACGGTGTGGCGGTGCGGATCTCCTCCGTTCTGGTGCGGTGGGGAAGGGAGGATGCCGTCGCCGGCACTCCGGCAAGCCGCGCGAAACGGAGGAGGGATTCGGGAGCCCGGTGCCCGGTCGCCTCGTTACCGGCGAGCCGGACGCGCGTCAGGGCAGCGTGACGGGCACGTCGCTGAGGACGCCGTGGCGCGCGCCGGAGAGGTACACGGCGCCGATGCGGTGGTCGCCCGCGGTCCAGCTGTAGACCTGGGACGCATCCCCCGCCGCGTCGAGGGTGAGCGTGTACGGCGTCGACTCGCCGTCGGCCCAGACCTGCACCGTCGAACCGCGGAGGCCGTGCACGGTGATCGCGACGGTCCCGGGTGACCCCAGGGCGGTGACGGTCGGCACGATCGCCGTCCCGACAAGCGGTGCGGATTCGGCCGAGACGTTGCCGAGCACGTCCGTCTCCCGGGCCGTCAGGCTGTACGCGGGTGAGATCGCGATCAGCTCGGGAGACGTCCACGCGCCGTCCGCACCGGCTGTGACGGTGGCGACCGCCGTGCCGTGGTCGGACACCACGATCGTCGCACCGGGCTCCGCCGTGCCGGTGAGGATGGGCGCGAGCCGGGCGGCGAGGTCTCCGGCGCCCGTGTCCGCGCTGAAGATGACGGGCGGAAGCGCCGTGCGGTCGACGCCGATCCGCACGGACGCGGGTGCCGAGGTCAGGCCGCTCCGTGTCTGCGTGACGGAGAGGTCCCAGGTGCCGTCCGCGAGTCCGCCCAGGTCGGCGTCGAGGCTCCACGAGCCGTCGGGCGCGACCGTCGCGCTGCCCAGAACGGCCGACGACGAGGTGGAGGACGAGGAGGTCGCCACCCGGGCGGCCGATGCCACGGGCGATCCGGTGACGGCGATGGTGGCACCGGGTGCGCCGCTCCCGGTCAGGGCGAGGGACGTCGCGGCGGTCTCGAAGCCCGAGGGGAAGGTCGAGGCGACGACGGGTGCCGCCGGCGGAACGGCCGGAGGACCGACCGGCGGCGCGACCGGCGGCACGACGGCCGGCACCGAGGCGGTCGGCACCGCCGGCACCGCCGGCACCGCCGGCACGACCGGCCGCGCGACCGGTGGCGCATCCTCACGAGCCGGGTCGGGCACCACGGGCGCGACCGGCGGCGGCGAGCCCACAGGCGCTTGCGGCTCCGGCGTGGTGCCGCCCGTCGCACCGGGCGCGTCCGGCACCGCAGCCGACGGGGCATCCGTCGGCTGCGCTGCGGTCACCTCCTGTCGAGTGGATGCGAAGAGCTGCGGCCCCAGGACGACCGCGCCGACGACACCGGCCGCCGCCGCCACTCCGACGATGGTCGCGCCGACGCCGAAGGCGGCTCCATGCCCGCCACTCCGGGCCGACCGCCCGGCGCGCGCCGTACCCGCCGCCCCGGCGGAATGGCCGCCTGAGGCACCCGACCCGCCGCCGACGCTCCCGCCGGCCCCGCCGCCGGCCGCCACCGCACCCCCGACCGCACCGCCCGCCACCGCCGCCGCCCCGCGCTGCAGGCTGGCCGCGTACGCCGCCGCCCCGCCCACGCCGAGCAGCAGCGGAAGCAGCACGAGCGTCAGCCGAGAGCCCACGTTCTGCGCTTCCGCCGCCACGATGGAGCACTTGGCGCATTCGGTCAGGTGCCGTTCGAGCCGCGCGGTCTCGCGTTTTCCGAGTGCGCCGCGGCTGTAGGCGCCGAGGCGTTCGGTGGTCCAGCGGCAGTCGGATCCTTCTGGGCTGGCCGAGATGTGCGCCTGGATCCACGCCTGGCGCAGCCCTTCGCGCGCCCGGTACGCCAGCGCCGCCGTGCCGTTCGGGGTCAGGCCGAGCAGCGGTGCGACGGTGGCCGGGCTCATCCCCTCGACCTCGCTGTACCAGAGCACCTCCTGCCAGCGCTGCGGGAGCGAGCGGAACGCGCGGGCGGTGAGCGACCGGTCGAGCGCATCCATGCTGGCCGCTTCGGTCGTCTCCGGGTCTTCGATCGTCGTCGCGTCTTCGATCGGGACATCACGCCGGGCGCCGCCCCAGGCTGCGGCGACGTTGCGGATCGTGGTGAAGAGGTAGGGCCGGAACCCGGCGCTCGGTCCGCGCCCGTCCCGAACCGCCTTCAGGATGCGGGCGTAGGCCTCGGCGACGACGTCATCCGGGTCCTCGGTGCTGAACGAGCGGGCCACCGTCCGGCCGGCGGAAGCGTGACGGAGCCACAGCTCGGCGAACGCGTCGTCGTCTCCGGCGCGCGCGGACTCGACGAGGTCCGTGTCCGAACGGTCGGACACGGTCTCGTTCTCGTCGTTTTCGCGCACGTTGTGCTCGTCCGCCCGGTCAGCAGATCCCGGCGAGAGCCCGCCGTCGCCGGAGGTCGGTGGGTTCATGGCGCGCGCCGCCGACGCACACGAGGAAGAGGAACGGGGCGCCGTCCCAGGGCACGCGGATCGTGCTCGAGATGCCGCCGGCGTTGTCGACCAGGACGTCGTCGGGGAGGGCGAAGAGCTCCTGACGCCGCCCGGAACCGTCGGTCGCCAAACCCTGCACGGCGTCGGCGAGGTCGGTGAAGCGCGGATCGTCCGCCTCCACCGCCCAGCCGGTGAGCGGCTGGTGCGTGTCACGGCTGATCGGCAGGATGTCGAAGACGGTGGCGGCCACCTGCTCGAGGGAGGCGTCGACGGTCAGCGACCGCGTCCTCTCGAGCATGGGCGCGTTGGCCGAGGCGAGGGCGAGCCAGTCGCCGGGGCGGAGGTCGTCGAGCAGGGCGAGCAGTGCGCCGGTCATCGGCGGCGCGAACGGGTCGGGCATGACGGGGGCTTTCTGTGTGCACGCCGAGAGCGCCCGCCGGGTCGCGGGCACTCTCGGCGTCGAGCGGGGTTCGGGTCTCCCGGATTCGGCACCGTTCGATCGGCACCGATCTACGCGGCAGCGTTTCGGGTCGCCGCCGGTGGCGCACGTTCGGGTCATGCACCACCTAAGAGATCGCGAATATCCGGAATCATGACGCCGGTTTGCGAAGTTTTTTCCGGTCACGCGCCGACCACGGTGTCCCGGGTGCCGGAGGATGCGGCGGGCGCGGAGAGGACACGCACCAGCTCGTCGCTGAAGAGGCGGCCGTCGTCGATCACGGCGGCGGTCGCGACGCACCGCCGGGCGAGCTCGCCCTCGTCGAGGCCGGTGAGCACGGCGATGTCGGCGAGCCCGATCCATCCCGCCTGGGCTCGGGTCCGGATCGATTCGCCGCGCACGCCGAGCTCGGCGGCGACGAGCCGCGCCGGGTATCCGGCGTGCAGCAGCCCGCTGATCACCTGACGGGTCAGCAGGTAGGCCGCCCGTCGCTGCGATCCCAGCGCTTGCTGCTCGTCGGCGTGCGCGTTGCGCAGGAGCGCGGCCAGGTCGTCCGGCAGCGCCCGGTGCCACCGCGTGGCGGTGTGCGCGTCGAGGTCGGGACGACGGAGAGTCGGGGTGCTCTCGTCGATGGTCATGTCGTTCCTGGGGTGAGGGATGGGGCGGGAGGGTGAGCGGGCGTGCAAGAGAACGCTACGTGCCCCGGAGCCACCGGCGGACCGAATTCACCCTGCGCTCACCCTCGGCGCTCCCGGCGCTCCCGGCGCTCTCGACCGCTCTCCGCTCTCTCCGCCTCAGTCGCGCTCGACGAGCAGGTTGCGCGTCAGCGCGACCGCGATCGCATCCTCCCGGCTGTTGACCCCGAGCTTTCGGTAAACGCTTCGCAGCTGCGACTTGACCGTGTTTGCCGACACCACGAGGGCTGCGGCGATCTCCGCGACGGATCCCGTCTTCATCAGCTCCGCCAGCACGGCGAGCTCGCGGTCGGTGAGCAGCAGGTCCGGCTCGGCGACCGGGAGCAGCGAGCGCAGCGGTACATCGCGGGTCACCTGGCCGTAGCCGACGTCGTCGAGGGCGGACACGACCCGGTCGAGGTCGTCTGCGGGGAGCAGGGCCAGCGCCAGTCGTTGTCCGGTGCGCTCCAGCACCGCCCCCAGGTGCTCCACGACGCCGCGGGTGCGGGAGGTGGGCGCGAGCCGGAGCAGCACCGCAGCCTCCAGGGCGGCCGCCTCCGCGGTCTGCCGCGCGGTGAGGGGGCCGCGCACCGCCGCACGCAGTTCGCTCAGCGCCGATCCGTTCCGGCCGAGCGAGACGTGGACCCGCGCGCGGGCGATGTGCTGGTCGGGGCCCGCGACCGTGTCCCGTTCGACGATGACGGAGGCGGCGTCGGGGTTGCCGAGCGCGAGTTGCTGCAGGGCGCGCATCCGGCCGAGTTCATGGCGTGCGGAGGCCGACCGCGCCTCGCCGGCCCTCATCGACGCATACGCCTCAAGCCCGGCCAGGGCCTCGCCGGGTCTGCCGTCCACCAGCAGGGCGAGCGCTTCGACGCGCGCCTCGGCGACCCAGTGCTCGATGCTCCGCCGGTCGTGCTCCATCTCGGCGAGATGTTCCCGCGCCGTGGCGGCGTCCAACCGCTCGAGCGCGAGCATCGCCTCGGCCAGCTGGTAGAAGGTGCCCGTGTACATCCTCCGCTGCCGGTCCGTCCACGGGCCGGTGCGGGCGTACTCGACGTGCGCTCGTGCTTCGGGCAGGTCGCCCTGGAGCGCATGGATGCCCGCGAGCATGGCGAGGTTGCCGAACCCCGGGGAGGGCGGTGTGGTGGGGGAGGCGGCCAGTCCTTTGGAGAAGGTCTCCATCGCCTGCTCCACCTCGCCTGCGTAGTAGAGCGAGATGCCCACCTGCGCGTACATGCGCGGAAGCTCGGTCAGCTGTCGGCGCTCGTCCTCACCGAGGCGGTCGAGCGTCGCGACGGCCGCGTCGGCGGGACCGATCGCCATTCCCGGCCGCCCGATCAACCGGTACGCGCTCGCCTCGGCGGACCGGATCAGGGCGCGGTCCACGGGACTCAGGGCGGCGTTGCGCGGTGATCGGGCCGAGCGGACGGCGATCACGAAGTAGCGCAGCGCGCGCACCCGGTGGAAACCGAGTCCGTTGTAGGCGATGCCCAGCAGCATGGCAAGGAGCGGGTGCGACCGGAGCTCCGAGGTCGGGACCTGCTCGAGCAGGAGGCGGGTGGCCTCACCGTGCCCGCTGACCAGCGGGAACCATCCGGTGCGGACGGCCCCGGTCGCCGCGTCCCAGTCGCCGGCGTCGACCGCGTCCTTGAGGGCGTCGAGCGCCACCCGGTCGGCGGATGAGCGCTCGGGCCCCGAGTCGCCGACCGTCTCGTCGTCCACTGATCCTCCCGAATCCATCATTCACCCCTCGTCGGGCGCGCCGCGCCGCTGGGCCACCACCGTGTACGCAACGCGACCACCATCTTTCTTTATTCGCCGATCGAAGTGTTTCGGGCCGCGGGCCTGTCGGAAACCGGGCAAGATGAAATGCCTGTATTCGGAAGGAGGCGCGGGATGTCGACGAGCCCGACCCGGCGGGGTACCAGGCGACTGAGCACGCGCGCGCTTCTCATCATCGCGGCATTCGGCGCGCTCGGTGCGCTCCTGCTCATCCTCGTGGCGCCGGTGACCGCCCTGCTCGCGGCGCTCTTCCCGCCCGCCTACGCGCTCGCCGCAGGCATGCACAGCATCCTGCCGTTCCTCGCGCGACGGCTGGTCGGCTTCCCCTGGACGACCACCATCGCGTTCGCGCTGGTCGGCCTGCTGGCGATCGGCTTCACGCCACTCGGAGCGCTCATCCTGATCCCCCTCGTCATCGCGGGCGTGGGATTCGACGTCACCCTGCTCGCGCTCGGCCGGCGCGGGCCGCTCCGACCCTGGCATTACGCGGTCGGGGCGCTCGTCACGGCCGTCCTGCTGTTCCTGGTCTCGCTGCCGGTGATGTCGCCGGACGATCTCGCTGCGCCGATCCTTCTGCTCACCCTGCTGGGCCGAGTGGTGAGCCAGCTCGCCGCGGCCGGGATCGCCTGGCTGCTGGGCGACCGCGTGCTCCGTGCAGGCATCATGCGGGCGCCGACCGGAGACCGCGGCGACGGCGCGGAGCCCGCGCTGCGGCCCTGAGTCGCGTCCCACGATCCTCACTCCCTCTCCACCAGCAGGTGGCGATCGAGCGCGACCGCGATCGCCTCATCGCGCGTGGAGACGCCCAGCTTGCGGTAGACGCTCCGCAGCTGCGACTTGACGGTGTTCACCGACACATTGAGCGCAGCCGCGATCGCACTGTGCGATGGATGCTGCAGCAGCGTCGCGAGGACGGCCGTCTCCCGCGGCGTCAGCGGGATGTCGGGTCCCTTTCCGCGCACCAGAGCTCCGATCCGGTCGAGCTCCAGCGTCTCGCCGTACCCGAGGGCGGCGAGGGCGTGCGTCACGCGGGCGAGATCCGCCGCCGGGAGCAGTGCGAGGGGCAGCAGCAGCCCGCTCCGTTCGATGATGGCGCCGAGGTGGTCGACGACCGACGTCACGCGGTCCTCGTCGGAGAAGCGCAGCAGCGCCGCCGCCTCCAGGGCGACCGCCTCGGCGCGCCGGCGGGTCGTCAGCACCGCGTTGGAGAGGGGCCGCAGCTGTTGCAGCGCGGCCCCATGCCGGCCGAGGAAGAGCTGCACGCGCGCCGAGCCGATTCGCTTCTCGACCTCGCCGGCGTCGCGTTCGAGCACGGCCTCCGCCGAATCGGGATGACCGAGAGCCAGCTCGAGCACCGCCCGAGCGGTCGCGAGCGCTGCCCGCACGGCGCCCGACCGGCCCTCCGCGCCTCGTCCCCCGATCGTCTGATCGAGGTGGGCGAGTCCGCGGCCGGGGTGACCGCAGACCAGTTCGAGCGTCGCGGCCGTGACGGCGTAGGGCATCCAGTGCGGGGTCGTCCGCAGGTCGACCGCCGCGTCGGCGAGGTGCTCCCTCGCCGCATCCTGATCGAGGTCGTCGAGGGCGAGGATCGCCTCGGCGACGCTCAGCAGCATGGCGTCGTCGTGCCGGAGCTGCCGAGCACGCGAGCGAGCCGTGCGGATGTGCTCTCTCGCCTCTCCGCCGTCGCCGTTCCTCGCGTTGAGCAGGGCGAGCATCACGACGTTGCCGAGCGACGGCCCGGTGGCGAGAGGATGAGCGTGCGCCAGGCCGCGTTCGAACGCGGCCAGCGCCTCCCCGCCGTTGCCCGTGTACAGCAGGCTCGTGCCCACGTGCGTGTGCAGGCCGCTCACCGTGTCCGCGTTCCGGCGGTCGTCCGCGCTGAGGTGCTCGAGCTCGGTCGCGGCACCTCGCGCCGCGGCCGCGGCGCTCTGCGCACGGCCGAGCGCGAGGTGCACCTGCGCCTGGTCGGCCAGCAGGATGGCCCGATCGATCCGGCGCAGTTCGGGGCCGGTGTCCTGGAGCGCGGCGGTGGACTCGCCGACCCGCCGCAGACCACCCGCGCGGTGCGGGAGCGTGGTGGGGTCGGTGTGGCCGGCCAGCAGCGCCAGCAGCGGCCGCCCGGTCAGCGACCCGCGTGGCAGCCCCTGGATCGTCGCGGCGCGATCCGGAACCGGGCCGGCCAGGAGGTCGAACCATCGACGACGGGCCACCTCCGTCGCCGCATCAGGACCATCGGACGCGAGGGCGTCATCCAGTTCGGACCAGGCCTGGTCGAACAGTGTTCGCTCTCCGCGGCCGGTCGCACGTTCTTCCGTTGTGCTTTCTGCTCGTTCCACGAGCTGTCCTCCGAGATTCATGACGCGCGTCCACGCGTCCGGGAACCAGGAGGATGCAGGCGCCCGCGCAGAGGGGTCGCCCTTCTCCGGGGTCTCAGGAGCGCGGGTCGGCGCGTCGGCTCACGCCCAGCGCGGGCGTCATTCGAACCGGCGCGACACCGAAGCATGTTCGGGCCGCTGCTGTGAGTGGAGGCGTCAAGCCTCCATCCGGAGGAGGGGGATCAGCCGGGGCTGACGTCGTGGTCGCCCGGCGGAGCGGAGGAGGGTTCGGTTGAGCGCGCGGCGCACGACGTGTCGTACGGCGCGAACGGCGGGATCCAGGCGTCGACCGGCTCGGCTGCGGAGCCGGAGCCACCGGAGCCGGACGAGGTGAGCACGCCCTCGGTCGACGAGGTGGGGCTGAACGCGGGCCCGTGGATGGGGCCGTCGGCCGGAGTGGCCACGGCCGAAGCAGCGTCCGGGGAGGGCGCGGGAGTGGCGGTCGGAGCGGGGCATTCCGCGGCGTGGTCGGCTGCGGAGTCCGCGTCGGACTCTGTGGCCGCGGGCGCGCCGGCCGCAGCTGGGGCGGCAACGGGCGCGGCCACCGGATCGACGGTTCCCGTCGCGGTGCCCGGGGTGGCGCTTCCGTCTCCGGGGGCAGTCGTGGTGGGGGGAGGCGTCGGCTCACCCGCAGGTGGCGGGGGCGGAGTGGGCGATGTCGTGCCGCCTCCCGAGCCGGTGACCCCGCCGACGACGCCGTCGACGACTCCGACGACCGAACCCGTCGGAGTCGGGCCGAGGAGCGTGTCGACCACACCGCCCACGACGGGCAGCGACGTGACCAGCGGATCCACGGCACCGGTGACCGGCGCCAGCACCGAACCGACGAGCCCGCCTGACGAGCCGGACCCGGCGCTCGGCGACGGCGAGCTGCCGGGAAGCAGCGCACCGACCGTTCCGTTGACGACGGATCCCAGCAGAGAGTGCTGAGGCGGAGGAGCCTCGTCCGCGGAGGCGGAGGCAGGCTGGAGGGCGAAGCCGAGAGCGGTCAGCAGACCGGCTCCCGCGAGTCCCAGGAGAGCGAGGCGCAGGGTCCTGCGGCGGGGCTCGTCTGCGGCGCGCGGCAGAGGTTCGACCGGGTCGGTCACGATTCCCCCTTTCGCACGTCGCTGATCGGGACTATAGCGAATATGTTGTCGACGCGGTGGAATTCGCGTTACGGGCGCTGCTCCAGCTGGCGCTCCCAATCGTGCGGAACGCGCTCCGCGGGGCCGGGGACGGTCTGGTCCTCCGGGTGGCTGAGCGGCGGCGCGAGTTCGGGGCCGCCGACGAAGCCCTGACGGCGGTAGTCCCAGAACCAGTCCTCGCCGGGCTCGTAGCTGCGGATGATGGGATGCCCCGTGGCCTCTGCGTGCTTCGTTGCGTGGGTGTTCAGCGAGTCGTCGCAGCAGCCGACGTGACCGCAGGCGGCGCAGCGCCGGAGGTGGAGCCACCAGCTGCCGGTCTGCGTGCATTCGACGCAGCCGGGGCCCGAGGGCGGAACGCTCGGGTCGATCGCTTCGGTGCGGGCGTGGTCGGTCATCGCGGCTCCTCGGTGTGGTCGGTGTCGTCGGGGTCGTCGGTCTGTTCGGTGCGTTCGTCGAGTTCCACGATCCCGCCCGGCGGGACCATACGCAGCCGAGCGGTCAAGCCGTGCTCCGCGAACGCGGTACGCACGTCCTCCTGGCCCTGGGTGAAGTGCGCCCAGCCCTCCGCGTGCACCGGGACGACGACGGCGTCGCCCAACAGGGCAGCCGCGCGGGCCGCCTTCTCCGCGGCCAACGTGAGGAACGCATCCAAGCGCGCCGTGCGTGCTGCGCCGACGTGGAGCACCGCGACGTCGATCGGCCCGAGGTTCTCGGCGACCTCCTCGACGACACGCAGCGAGGCGTTGTCGCCGCTCACGTACACCGTCGGCATCCCGTCGCCGGCCAGGACGAATCCGAGAACCGGACCCGACGACGCCTCGGTGCCGTCCGGCCCGTGCTGTGCGGGCACGGCGTGCACCCGCAACTCCGAACCGTCCGGGCGCGGGATGGTCAGGTGCGTCCACGGGCCGAGCCCGCGAACCGTCCCTTCGACGCGCTCGGCGGCTGCTGTCGTGCTCACCGTCAGCGGTGCGTCGCGGACGAACACGCGCCCCCGGTCGTCGAGGTTGTCCGGGTGCTGGTCGTGCGAGAGGAGCACCAGATCCACTGCGCCGATCTGCTCCGGGGTTCGGCTCGGCCCGGTCGTCTTCACCAGCACGCGTTCGCCGACAGGGTGGTCGCCCGGCGGGTCGAACGTCGGATCGGTGAGGATGCGGAGGCCGCCCAGCTCGATCAGGGCCGTCGGGCCGCCGATCAGTTCGATGCGGACGGTCATCGGTTCTCCTCTCCGCGCTGCGGTCGCCGGGTCACCCGCAGTCGCACGAAACGGTAGCCGATCCCGACGGCGATCACCACGATCCCGGCGACGATGGCGGCGACCGGGAGGGTGGCGACGAGCACGACGCAGCCGATCGCGCCCGCGACGGCGAGGAACTGCGGATACCTGCGGTGCGCGCGGTCCTGCGTCCAGGCGGACGCGTTGGCGATCAGGTAGTAGAGCAGCACGCCGAAGGACGAGAAGCCGATCGCGCCGCGCAGATCCGTGACGGCGACCAGCACGCAGACGACCAGTCCCACGGCGAGCTCGGCCCGGTACGGAACCCGGTAGCGCGGGTGCACGTCCGCGAACCACGAGGGGAGGTCGCTCTGGCGCGCCATCGCAAGGCTCGTCCGCCCGATCCCCGCGATCATCGCGAGCAGGGCGCCGAGCGCTGCGGCCGCTGCGCCGATCCGGATGACGACGCCCGGCCAGGCCGCGCCGCTGGTGTCGGCCACCGCCCCGAGTGGAGCGGCCACCTCGGCCAACCCGGCCGCGCCGAGAGCGTGCAGCGTCGCGAGCGCGACCAGCACGTAGACGACGAGCGTGATGCCGAGTGCCGTCACGATGGCCCGCGGGATCGTGCGTTCCGGCTCCACCACCTCCTCGCCCATGGTGGCGATGCGGGCGTATCCGGCAAACGCGAAGAACAGGAACCCCGCCGACTGGAGGATGCCGTAGGCGGTGACCGCGGGTCCCGGTTGCGCGGCGCTCGGCGCGGTGTGCGTGAAACCGATGACGACCGCGACTGTCAGCGCGACCAGCGAGACGGCGACGAGGATGCGCGTCAGCAGCGCCGTCCGCGTCACGCCGACGCTGTTGACCAGCGTGAGCACGGCGACCGCCGCGATCGCGACCGGCTTCACCCACGGACCCGGCACGGCGTAGGTCGCGAAAGTCAGCGCCATCGCGGCCGAGCTGGCCGTCTTCCCGACGACGAACGACCAGCCCGCGAAGAAGCCCGCCCACTCGCCGAGGCGTTCACGCCCGTAGACGTAGGTGCCGCCCGAGGTCGGGTACTGGGCGGCCAGCTGGGCCGACGACGTCGCGTTGCAGAACGCGATGAACCCCGCGATCGCCAACCCGACGAGCAGCCCCGCGCCCGCGGCGGAAGCGGCGGGGGAGAAAGCGGCGAAGACCCCGGCGCCGATCATCGACCCTAGGCCGATGCCGATGGCGTCTCCGAGGGTGAGCCGTCGGAGGAGGGCGCCTCCCCGATCCGGGCTGGATGCGGCGGTCACGCTCGCAGTGTACGGGACGCGGGTGACGTGGATTTCAGGACAAATAAGCCGTGCGGCGCAGGCGTCACGACCGGCGGGTGTTGCGCGTCCTCGTCTATGACGGGACTTCTCTGCCCGTCACGGTCGTAGACAGGGTTCCTTCCGGCGTGCCGGGTGAGGGACGGGGGTCGACGCGTCTGGGTGGAACGAAGGTGGTATCTGCGATGCGCAGATCGCGATGGTCTCGGTTGGTGGGTCTTCTTGCGGCGCCGGTGGCGGCCGCAGCGTTACTCGTGCCGGTCGGAGTTGCGGCGGATCCTGCAGCCGCGTGGGTACGCAAGTCGACGACCTGCAAGTACTCCGGCTCGGCGGCGCTCTACATCAAGTACCCGGCAGCGGCACCCGCAACCTACCGCTCGTCGTTGACGCGGGCGGCGGTTGCGTGGTCGGCATGGTCCGGCACCACCGGTGTGAGCATCTCGGTGATCGATGAGGCGGCCCCGGTCCCGGCCGGCGGCGTCAGCGTGAAGTTCAACGTCCAGGAGGAGTTGGGGCCGGCAACCTACGCAAACGCGTCACCGAAGTGCGCCAGGGGCACGGGAAGGTTCGCAGGCGGAGTCCTGAACATCGCGACCGTGTGGATGGAGACGGCGACCGATACGCTTCGCCAGACCATCTTCACGCACGAGATCGGCCACATCATCGGCCTCGGGCACAACGAGGACCAGAACGTGTGCGCGACGGTCATGTCAGCGGTGAACACCGAAGACTCCATCTGCGGCGACAACGGCGGCCCCTATGTGGACGACGTCGCCGGGGTGGTGGCGATCTGGCGTCCGAACGCCACACCGGGGTTTCCCGCCGAGTCCCGCATCAACGTCGCGTCGGACTCCAGGCGGCACCTGGCGTCGTCCTGGGCGTCGACGTCCGGTTGGGCGCGCCCGGTGGGCTTCCGTCCAGCGTCGCCGGACGGCTACTGGGACTGGACGTTCGTCAAGGACAAGGCGAACGACGGCTGGGGCTGGATCGTCAATTCCGCGTCCGGCTACTGCCTCAAGCGCGAGTCGCGAACGAGTTCCACGCACATGGGGTGGTGCAAGGACGACTCCGCCCGCTGGTTGGTCCGTCCCGGTGCGAACGGCGCCAGGCTGCTCAATAAGGCGACCAATTACTGCCTCGGAGCGACGAAGTTCGAACCCGGGTTCCCCGACCACGCCACCACGGTGGACTGTACCCATCCGGACTCGCTCCTGCAGATCGCGAAGACGACGCAGACGCGCACGAAGCGGTCTCTGCCGGAGGCGACGTCGGTCGGCGGCCCGATCGTCGGAGCAGGGTCGGATCGCTGCCTGACTGCCCAGGGCGGCCTGTACTCACCGGGGCGGGAGGTGGCCATCTTCTCGTGCGCAGGAACGGCGGCCCAGAAGTGGCTGTTCAAGCCCGTTACGGGCGGCTTCCGGATCAGCGTGTTCCAAGACCCCGTGGTCCCGGACGCTGACGACATCCTGGTCGACGAGTCCGTCGCATCCGGAACGATGTGCCTGACCGGAGCGGGCGAGTCGGTCAGCACGCTGCCCTGCGTGCGATCGGCGGCGACGACGTGGACGGCCGCTCCGGATGGGACGCTACGCAATCAGGGGACCGGGACGTGCCTGAACGTCCGAGGCGGTGCCACGAAGGACGACTCGCGCCTCATGCTGTATCCGTGCTCCACCGAATCCAACATGGTGTGGAGTTCGCCGGAGCTCCTCACCGCCGGCGGTCTCGTGTCGCTCGCCCCTGTCTCGTCCGCGGGCGGCGTGCTGTCGACGGCTCCCGCTCCGGGCGGAAACCCCGACCAGCGCGTGCGGTCGGTACTGTCGAAGAACCCGGCGACCGACAAGGCTCGGTTCCAGTGGGAAGAAGTCGCCGGCAGCAACGGGGGCGGTCTCATCCGAAACGCGGAGACGGGAACGTGTCTGCGCTGGAAAGCGCAGGGCGCGGAGGCCGTCCTCGACGGGGCCTGTGACGGGAACGACGCTTCGTACCGCTGGGCGCCGACGCAGCAGGTGAAGGGCGCCTGGAAGATCCAGAACCAGTACACCGGAGAGTGCCTCGATCTCTGGTGGGCTCAGGACTCCGAGAACACCACCATCGGCATGCACGGATGCAACGGTGGAACCAACCAGTTGTGGCGGGCGGTGCCCAACCCGTCGCCGGAGCCGGCGTCCACCAACACACCCGGGGTCGCCAACCTGGCCGCGCTCGGCACGCCGACGCAGTCGTCGACCCTCGACCCGTACTCGTCCGGTGCCGCCAAGGCGGTCGACGGCAACACCGACGCGAACCCGTCCGCAGGCTCCGTCTCGGCCACGTCAGGGAGCGACGCGTACTCGTGGTGGCAGCTCGATCTCGGAGATCCGACGGCCGTCGGCACCGTCACCATCCATCACGCCGCGGGCTCTCATCCCTCGTACAACGAGTTCTACGTGCTGGCCTCGAACAGCCCCATCCCCAATTCGAATCCGGCGTACCTCGGAGGCAGCCAGATCACGGCCGTGCATGTCTACGAGCCCTGGGCGGCTACGACGGCGGTGAAGCTCGACGGCGACTACCGGTACCTCCGCGTCGCCCTCGATCGAGGTAGCCAGCTCTCGCTCGCGGAGGTCATGGTCGCCTCGCGGTGAGTGGTGGCTACCGCCCAGGGGGCCGGTTCGGTGTCGGCGTCACCGTGCTCGTCGAACACGGCCTCACCACTCCTGACCGACCGGGTGGTCGTCAGAGGCGAAGGACCCGCCGATGACGCCCCGCTCGTCCGGCATGCCCCGGTCCTCGCCGTCGCGCTCCAGCACGGCGACCGCGTCGTCCCGCGCCACGAATCCGATCGACTCGCCCGCCGTCGTCGAGAACCAGCCGGGGCGGTTCGCCGACACGCCCCACACCACGGCGTGACCCGGCCGGTCCAGCGCCGCCGCGGCCTCCATGAGCCGGACGGCGTCGCCCGGCGAGAACCACGTGGCGACGCCGAGCGTGTCGGTCGGGCGGTCGCCGAACTGGCAGATGCGCGCCGACACGACGGTCATGCCGAACCGGTCCGCGTACAGGCTGCCGAGCGCTTCCATCGCCGCCTTGCTCACGCCGTAGTACGTGTCCGGGCGGGGCGGGAGCACCTCCACGTCGCGCACGTCGGCCGCGCGCGCGAAGCCGACCGCGTGGATGGAGCTCGCCAGCAGGACGCGCTGCACCCCCGCGACCCGCGCCGCTTCGAGCACGTTCCGCGTCCCGTCGATGTTGACGGTGAGGATGTCGTTCCACGCGCGCTCGGTCGGGTAGCCCGCCAGATGCAGCACGATGTCTGCGCCCGCGAAGTGCTTTGTGAGCGCGTCGACGTCCTGGATCTCGGCGACCACGTGCTCCCAGGTGGCGTCGTCGGGTGCTTTTACCGCATCCAGAGTGCGCACGCGGTGCCCGTCGGCGATCAGCCGCGGTGCGATGGTCGTGCCGATCGTTCCGCTGCCGCCGGTGATCACGAAGAATGCCATCGGTGCTCCTCCCGTTCCGTCGCCTCCATCCGTACTCCGGCGCGCCGTCGCCCGCAGCCCCGATGGACCTCGGCGGCGGATCGGCGTACCGTCGCGCGGTCAGGACAGAAACGGAAGGACACGCAATGAGCGACGAGAAGAACCGCCCCGACGCCGACGACCTGCCCGACGGCTCCGGCTCCGACGGCAGCGCCCCCGAGCCCGGCGAGGACACCACCTCCGGCGGCGGCCCCGAGGACCCCTCGAAGTAGCCCCCCCTCCCTCCCATCCCCCGTCGAGTACACAAAAACTGCACGCCTCGGAGCCCTCCGGCGTGCAGTTTTTGTGTACTCGACGGTCGGGGCCGAGCGGCGGGATGGGTCAGCGGCGGTGGACGGGGCGCACGCTGAGGGACTCGACGGTGCCGGTGGGGGGCAGGTCGACCGCGGTGCGGACGGTCGCCGCGACCATCTCGGGCGTGATCGTGTACGTCGTGTCGTAGTCGAGGCCCTCGCGGGCGACGAGAGCACGTTGCATGTCGGTGTCGACCCGGCCCGGGTGGATGCTGCTGACGCGCACCCCGCGGGGACGCTCCTCCTCGCGCAACGCGTCGGTGAGCGCCCGCAGTGCGAACTTGGAGCCCGCATAGACCCCGCCGCCTGGCCCGCTGGAGAGGCCCGAGCCGCTGTTGATGGCGACCACCAGCCCTTCCGCGGCCCGCAGTGCCGGAAGCGCTCGCCGCGTGAGCGCGGCGACGGCGAACACATTCACCTCGAAGACGTGCCGCCACACGTCCGCGTCGGTCTCCTCGATCGTGCCGCCGTCTTCCACGCCGGCCGAGTGGACGAGCACGTCGAGTCGGTCGGGCAGCGGCGGAAACGAGGCGCCGGACAGGTCGGCGACCAGGTCGGCCACGTACGGCTCGGCCGACGGCAGCTCGGCGACCACCGCATCCACGGCCGCCGCGTCCCGCCCGCCGACCAGGATGTGGTGCGAGCGCCCGAGCTCGACGGCGATCGCCTTGCCGATGCCGCGGGAGGCGCCGGTGACGAGAGCGATGGGTCGCTTCGGTGCGGAGGACGCGGCGGATGCGGCTGACGACGTGTCGGAGGGTGTGGATGTGGTCATGCCTTCGACACTACGGCCGATCGCTCCTGCGGTCGGCCCCGGTTGGCCCTCTGAACCCGCCGCCCCCTAGGGTGTGGGTGTGTCGGAGGTGCAGGCGTGAGCGAGGTCGGTCGGCCCCCGGGCGTGCGCGAGGTCGCCGCGGCCGCCGGCGTCTCGCGCCAGACCGTCTCCCGCGTGCTCAACGACCACCCGAGCATCCGGCCGGAGACCCGTGCCCGGGTGCTCGCCGCGATGGCCGACCTCGACTTCCGGCCGAACCGCGCTGCCCGCATGCTGACCACTGCGCGCTCGCGGACCATCGGGGTGCTGGCCGCGTCGGCCTCCTCCCTCTTCGGCCCGGCCTCGAGCATCGACGCCGTGGAGAATGCCGGCCGCGCCGCCGGTTACACCGTCACCGTGGCCCACGCCGCGTCCCTCGACCCGTCCGATTTGCAGGCGGCCATCGGGCATCTGCGCGAGCAGGCCGTCGAGGGGATCGTCGTGATCGCACCGCAGCAGCGGGTTCAGGATGCGATGGGCCAGTTCTCGCTCTCCCTGCCGTCGGTGACCCTGCACGGCGCGGGCGGCGCCGGCGACGAGGGCGTCTTCGTCGATCAGGAGCTCGGCGCACGCCTCGCCACGCGGCATCTCCTGGCGGCCGGGCACCGCCGCATCGCGCACCTGAGCGGACCGGGCGACTGGACGGAGGCGCGCGCCCGGCGCGACGGCTTCCTCGCCGAGATGGCGGCCGCGGGCGCCGACGCCGTGGTGTCGCGCGAAGGGGACTGGACGGCAGCCTCGGGCGCGGCCATCGGCGCTGAACTCGTGGCCGACCGCTCCATCCGCGCCGTCTTCGCCTCGAACGACCAGATGGCGCTCGGCGTGCTGCACGCTGCGCGGGTCGCGGGGCGTTCGATCCCGGACGATCTGGCCGTCGTCGGCTTCGACGACATCCCCGAGGCGGCGTTCTTCGCGCCGCCGCTGACGACGGTCCGGCAGGAGTTCGCCGAGCTCGGCCGCCGCTGTGTCGCGCGCCTGGTCGCGCTGCTGGAGGGCGGTGACCTCGCGTTCGAGGAGCCCGTGGCCCCCGTCCTCGTCGTCCGCGACTCCGCCTGACCGCCGCGCGCCCCTCCGCCGCGCGCCCCTCCGCCGCGCGCCCCTCCGCCGCGCGAGATTTGCGCCAAATCGTGGGATAGCGACTGTCTTTCCGACGATTTGCGCGAAATCTCCGTCCCGCCGGTGCCGCCGCCGCAGATTCGTGCCGAATGTGCGGATTGCTCGTGCCATTCCGCACATTCGGCACGAATCTCGTGGCCCAGCCGCTCCGTAGATTTGCGCCAAGTCGTGGGATAGCGACGGCCTTTCCGACGATTTGGGCCAAATCTTCATCCCGCCGGTGCCGCCGCCGCAGATTCGTGCCGAATGTGCGGAATGCTCGCGCCATTCCGCACATTCAGCACGAATCTCGGTGACCCAGCGCCGCTCCGCACATTTGTGCCAAATCGCGGGATAGCGACTGTCTTTCCGACAATTTGGGCCAAATCTTCGTCCCGCCGGTGCTGCCACCGCCCAGATTCGTGCCGAATGTGCGGAATGCTCGCGCCATTCCGCACATTCGGCACGAATATGCGCGGCCGCCAGGGAGACGCGGCGCCCGCGCCGAGCGCCGCCCGCGCGGAGTGGCGCGCCGACGGGCGCGTGCCGTACACTCGAACCGTCAATGTGACCGGTCACAAAGGAGTGGATGCCACCATGGTGCCAGCCGACGCCGCCCCTGCGGCTCCCGGAGACGCAGCCGCCGCCCGCGCCCGCGAGGCCATCGAGTCGGGCCGCACCGCGCTCGGGATCGAGTTCGGCTCGACCCGCATCAAGGCCTGCCTGGTGGATGCGGATGACCCGTCGGTCGTCCTCGCCGTCGGCGCCCACGAGTGGGAGAACTCCTACGTCGACCGCCTCTGGACCTACCCGATCGAGGAGGTCTGGTCCGGCCTCCAAGCGGCGTACGCCGCCCTGGCCGCCGACGCGCAGACCCGCCACGGCGTCGCGCCGACCACCGTCGGCTCCCTCGGCGTCTCGGCGATGATGCACGGCTACCTCGCCTTCGACGAGGCGGGCGAGCTGCTCGTGCCGTTCCGCACCTGGCGCAACACGAACACGGGAGCGGCGGCACGCGAGCTGACCGACCTGCTGGGCGTCAACATCCCGCTCCGCTGGTCGATCGCCCACCTGCACCAGGCCGTCCTCGACGCCGAACCCCACCTCCCGGGCGTCCGGTCCGTCACCACGCTGGCCGGGTACGTGCACCGTCGGCTCACCGGGCGCCAGGTGCTCGGGGTCGGGGATGCGTCGGGCATGTTCCCGATCGACCCCGCGACCGGCGACTACGACGCCGAGCTCGTCGGCCGCTACGACCGGCTCGCCGCCGGCCGCATCCCTCCGCTCCGCGACCTGCTGCCCGAAGTTCTCTCCGCCGGAGAGCCCGCGGGCGACCTGACCGCTGAGGGTGCTGCGCTCCTCGACCCGTCCGGCACGTTGCGTCCCGGCGCGACCCTGTGCCCGCCCGAGGGCGACGCCGGCACCGGCATGGTCGCGACGGCATCCGTCGCACCGCGCACTGGCAATGTGAGCGCCGGCACCAGCATCTTCGCCATGGTTGTACTGGAGCGTCCGCTGGCCGAGGTGCACGACGAGCTGGATGTGGTGACCACCCCCGCAGGCGACCCGGTCGCCATGGTCCACTGCAACAACGGTGCCAGTGAGCTCGCCGAGTGGGCCGGACTCTTCGGCCGCTTCGCCGCCGCGTCCGGCCGCCCCGCCGATCCCGACGCCGTGTTCGACACCCTGCTGCGGGAGGCGCTGACCGGTGACGATGACGCCGGCGGCCTGCTCGCCTACAACCACCTCGCGGGCGAGCCCATCGCCGGGCTCACCGAGGGTCGTCCGCTCCTCGTCCGCACGCCGGGCAGCCGCTTCACCCTCGGCAACCTGGTGCGCGCGGAGGTCTACGGGGTGTTCGCGACCCTGGCGCTCGGGATGCGCGTCCTCGCACGCGAGGGCGTCGCGCTCGACCGGATGCTCGCCCACGGCGGCGTGTTCCGCACCGCCGGCGTCGCCCAGCGCTTCCTGGCCGGTGCCCTCGACGCTCCCGTCTCCGTCGCGCACACCGCCTCGGAGGGCGGGGCTTGGGGGATCGCCGTCCTCGCCGCCTACCTGGATGCGCGAGCCGAGAACGGCCAGGACCTCGACACCTACCTGCGCGAGCGCGTGTTCCGCGATGTCGCCTTCGAGACCGCCGAGCCGCGGCCGGAGGACGTCGCCGGCTTCGCCGCCTACCTCGACCGCTACGACGCCGGCCTCGCCGTGGAGCGCGCGGCCGTGACCGCCCTGCCCGACACCACCGCCTCCGCCGATCGCCCAACGGAAGGATCCGACCAGTGACCGACGCCCAGACCCCGACCGACGCAAACGCCGCCACTCCGACCCCCGAGTCCCCGGCCGTCCGCGCCGTCCGCGAGCGCGTCGCCGCCCTGCACGCCGAGCTGGTCCGCTACCAGCTGGTCGTCTGGACCGGCGGCAACGTCTCCGGCCGCGTGCCGGGCGAGGACCTGTTCGTCATCAAGCCGAGCGGCGTCGACTACGACGACCTCGCGCCCGAGAACATGATCCTCTGCACCCTCGACGGCGAGGTCGTCCCCGGGTCGCTCGGCTCCGAGCGGTCGCCGTCGTCCGACACCGCCGCCCACGCATTCGTCTACCGCAGCATGCCCGAGGTCGGCGGCGTCGTGCACACGCACTCCACCTACGCGACCGCCTGGGCGGCGCGCGCCGAGCCCATCCCGTGCGCCATCACCGCGATGGCCGACGAGTTCGGCGGTGAGATCCCGGTCGGGCCGTTCGCGATCATCGGCGACGACTCCATCGGCCGCGGCATCGTGTCGACGCTCACCGGTCACCGCAGCCGCGCCGTGCTCATGCAGAACCACGGCGTCTTCACCATCGGCTCCGACGCGCGCGACGCCGTGAAGGCCGCCGTCATGGCCGAGGATGTCGCCCGCACGATGCACATCGCGCGCCAGGGCGGCGATGTCGTCCCCATTCCTCAGGAGGCGATCGACCGCCTCTTCGACCGTTACCAGAACGTCTACGGACAGACCCCGGAAGGACCCACCGCCTGATGCCGAAGCTCATCACCTCCCTCGACGTCTACGAGGTCTGGTTCATCACCGGGAGCCAGCACCTGTACGGACCGGAGACCCTCGCGCAGGTCGCCGAGCAGTCCCGCGCCATCGCCGACGAGCTGGGCGCGTCGCCCGACGTGCCCGTGAAGATCGTGTGGAAGCCGGTCCTCACCGACGCCGACGCCATCCGCCGCATCATGCTCGAGGCGAACGCCGACGACCGCGTCATCGGCGTGATCGCGTGGATGCACACCTTCAGCCCCGCGAAGATGTGGATCGCCGGCCTCGACGCGCTGCAGAAGCCGCTGCTCCACCTGCACACGCAGGCGAACGTCGAGCTGCCCTGGGCCGAGATCGACTTCGACTTCATGAACCTCAACCAGGCCGCCCACGGCGACCGCGAGTTCGGCTACATCCTGACGCGCCTCGGCGTGCCGCGCACCACGGTCGCCGGGCACGTCTCGAACCCGGTCGTCTCGGCACGCGTCGGCACGTGGATGCGCGCAGCGGCCGGCCGGGCCGCCACCCGCACGCTGAAGCTCGCCCGCTTCGGCGACAACATGCGCTTCGTCGCCGTCACCGAGGGCGACAAGACCGAGGCCGAGCACATCTTCGGTGTCCAGGTGAACACGTGGGGCGTGAACGAGCTGGCGGATGCGGTCGCCGCGGCGCCGGCCGACGCCGTCGACGCCCTCGTCGCCGAGTACGAGGAGCAGTACGACGTCGCTCCGGAGCTGCGCCGCGGCGGCGAGCGCCACCAGTCACTGCGCGACGGCGCGGCCATCGAGCTGGGCCTGCGTTCTTTCCTGGAGGAGGGCGGTTTCGGCGCGTTCACGACAAGTTTCGAGGATCTGGGCGCCCTGAAGCAGCTGCCCGGGCTCGCCGTCCAGCGGCTGATGGCCGAGGGTTACGGTTTCGGTGCTGAGGGCGACTGGAAGACCGCCGTCCTGGTGCGCGCGGCCAACGTGATGGGCGCGGGCCTGCCCGGCGGCGCATCCCTCATGGAGGACTACACGTACGACCTGACGCCCGGCGACGAGCGCATCCTGGGCGCGCACATGCTCGAGGTGAGCCCGTCGCTCAGCTCGGCGACGCCGACGCTCGAGGTGCACCCGCTCGGCATCGGCGGCAAGGACGACCCGGTCCGACTCGTCTTCACGGCGGACCCGGGTCCGGCGGTCGTCGTGGCGCTGTCGGATGTGCGCGACCGGTTCCGCCTGGTCGCCAACGTGGTCGAGGTGGTCGAGCCGTCGGCTCCGCTGCCGAAGCTGCCGGTCGGCCGCGCGGTGTGGAAGCCGCAGCCCGACTTCACGACGTCGGCGACCGCGTGGCTCGAGGCCGGCGCGGCGCACCACACGGTGATGAGCACCGCGGTCGGGGTCGAGGTCTTCGAGGACTTCGCCCGCATGCTGCGCACCGAGCTCATCGTCATCGACGACACGACGACGCTCCGCTCGGTGCGCCGCGATCTCGACGCGAACGCCGCCTACTACCGCCTCGCGCGCGGCATCTGACGCATCACCCGCGGCCGGAGTTGGATGTCAGCTCCGGCCGCGGGGTGCCGGCAGCGACGCGACCACCACCTCCAGCAGCCGGTCCGCCTGCGCGAGGCCGTCCGGCCCGGCCGGGACCCGCCAGAGCGCGCTGAGCAGAAGCAGGATGTCGCCGGGGTCGGCTCCCGGCCCGATGTCGCCGTCGGCGACCGCCGCATCCAGCAGCCGTCCGATCGCGTTGGTCACCGGCGCGTAGGTGGCGTCGATCACCGCCTACGCCGAGGGGCTGGCCAGCGCTTCCCGAGCCCGTGCTTGATGCGCACCAGCTCGGCCAGCTGCCGCGACCAGCTGCGGAAAGCGTCGAGCGGCGCCTCTTTCGCCAGCAGCTCGTCCACCGCGCCCTCGAGTCCGTCGATCTCCGCCGCGTAGACGGCGAGCAGCAGCGCTTCGCGGGTGGGGAAGTGCCGATACAGGGATGTCGAGCTCACGGAGGACGAGGTGACGGCGCTGATCGCTCCGTGCACCCCGCGGTACGACTTCCAGGGCGTCTCGGACGAGGCGACGATGAACGCGATCCGCGCGCGGGTTCCGGGTATGGCCCTGAGTTGAGCCCCGCGAACTGGGGGTAACCGGGGTACAAATTATGTCCTCATTAACGGGGACTTCTGGGGATAACAAGCGTAGCCTCAAGCGCAGATGAGAAATCCTCATCTCGCCCGAAAGCTCGAGCGAAGTCAGATGAGACGCTCCTGGGGGAGTGCCGGAGACGGTCATCATGATCGCGCAGACCACACGTTCACCTCACCGCTGGCACCGCCGCACCCGGAAGGAGCCGCGTCGTCGGTCGGTGGTCTCCATCGTCGCGACCACGCTGCTCGCCGTGGCCACCGTCGTGGCGGGCTCCGTGGTCGGCGGAGGGTTGTACTACGCCGGCAGCGTCGCATCGACCTTCAACTCCACGGTGACGCACATCCCGCGCGCCTTCCCGCCCGCCGCGACCCGGCCGACCCCCGTCTCGACCGGCGCCATGAACATCCTGCTCATCGGCTCCGATTCCCGCGGAGATCCGACGACCGTCGGGCAGAGCACCGAGTCCGACCAGCGCTCCGACACCATGATGCTCGTGCACATCGACGCCGACCGCAAAGACGTCTACATCATGTCGATCATGCGCGACCTCTGGGTTCCGATCCCCGGCAAGGGCACGGCCAAGATCAATGCCGCGCTCGCCTGGGGCGGGACGCCGCTGGTGATCCAGACGGTCGAGCAACTGCTCCAGACGCACATCGACCACGTCGCGATCATCGACTTCCAGGGCCTCGAAGGGATGACGGACGCGCTCGGCGGAGTGGATGTGGACAGCCCGGTCGGCTTCACCACGGTCAAGAAGCCGCACTACACCTTCGTTCAGGGCATGAACCACCTCGACGGCGCCCAGGCTCTCGCCTTCGCCCGGGAGCGGTACGCGTTCCCGACGGCCGACTACCAGCGCGTGGCCAACCAGCAGGCGCTCCTGCGGGCCATCGTCGCCAAGCTGCTCAGCCGCGGGACGCTCGCCGACCCGGCCGCCGTCACGTCGTTCGCCGGAGCGACCGGCCGGTACCTCAGCCTCGACGAGCAGTTCGACCTCCCGACGATGATCGGGCTCGCGGCGAGCATGCGCCTCGACGGCCCGTCCAGCATCCACGCCTTCACGATGCCGACCGCCGGAACCGGGACCTCATCCGACGGGCAGTCGATCGTCAACGTGGATGAGGGGACCCTCCCGGCTCTCCGCTCCGCCCTCGCGGACGACGCGCTCGGGACGTTCACCTCGGTCCACTGAGACCGGACGGGTCAAGCCCGGCGCAGCATCCGCAGGCCAGCGGGAACCGACAGCGCCGCGACCGCGGCGTCGAACACCACCAGCACCGGCACGAGCGGCCAGAAGATGAGGGCCATGCCGACGAGCAGCACGGGCACCGCCAGACCGATGTACGCGATCAGGAAGATCGCGGCGAGCACCTCACCGCGGCGCTCCGGGGCGGCGAGCGAGGCCGCCGCGGCGATCGCCGAGCGGAACTGGAGACCGACACCGGCGCCCGCCAGCACACCGCTGACCAGGAAGACCGCGAACGAGGCCGTCAGCACGCCGGCCGCGAGGCCCGCGAGCCCGACGAGCATGAGGACGAGGGCCAGGATCAGCTGCGCGCGGGAGGAGACCCGGGCGAAGACGATCTGCGAGATCGCCGACGCTGCGAACACCGCGAACGGGACGAACCCGGCCAGCAGGTGCGAGGTCTGGTGGAGGGTGACGACGAGCACGCTCGGGGCCAGCGACGTGAACAGCCCGAAGACCGCGAAGCCGGCGAAGGCGGCGACGGCCGCGGCGGAGAAGGCTCCTCGCGCTTCGGCGGGCAGCGAGATCCGCTGCGGGCGGTACGCCGGACGCTCTTCCGCGCACTCCACAGTCTCCGGAACGAGGGCGACGGCGACGGCCGCGACCGCGAGCACGACGAGGAACACCGCGTACGGGAGCAGCAGCGGCTCGGGCAGGAACTGTGCGAACGCTCCGCCGATCAGCGGGCCGAGCGCGAGTCCGCCCGTGTTGACGACCGTGGAGACGGTCCCGGCGGTCGCGGGCCCCTCGTCCGGCCGGGCGACGGCGCGCAGCTCGCTGAGGTGCGCGGTCGCGCTCGCCGTCAAGGCGCCGACACCGATTCCGGAGAGGGTGCGCGCGACGATCAGGCCGGCGACATCGTTCCAGACCAGGAAGAGGGCGGCGGAGACGATCTCGATGAGCACGGCGATGAGCACCATCCTGCGTCGGCCGGCGATGTCGCTCAGGTGGCCGATGAGGAAGAGGCTGGCGATGACGCCGACCGCGTACGCGGCGAAGATGACGGTCACCACCCAGGTCGGGAAGCCGTCGCGTGCCTGGTAGAACGCGTACAGCGGAGTGGGGATGGTCGAGAAGGCCATCACGGCGAGGAACGCCGCCGCGATGACCCAGAAGCCGGCGCCGTGGCGCAGGCGGAAGGAGCGCCGGGTGCGGCCCGGTGCGGCCTCCATCCGGGGAGCGGAGCCGGTGGGGGCGGAGAAGTCGAGCGTGCTGGTCATGCTTCGATGGTGCTCCTCGGCGAGCATCGAGTCCAACGGAAATAGCCGATGCTGACGATCGATATGAGCGATCGTCGACGCTAGGCTGCATCTATGGACACGCGCCAGCTCGAGTACCTCGTCGCCGTGGCCGACGAGCTCAACTTCACGCGCGCCGCTGCCCGCGTCTTCGCGGCGCAGTCGACTGTCTCTGCGGGCATCCGGAGTCTCGAATCGGAACTCGGGACGGCGCTGTTCGAGCGGGATGCGCACGGCGTGCGGCTCACCGAGGCGGGCCGGACCGTGCTGCCCGAGGCGCGCAGCGCGATCGACGCCGTGGAGAGGATGCGCGAGTTCACCGACGAGCACGGCCCCCTGCGCGGCACGGTCCGGGTCGGCATCTTCACGAACCTGACCACCATCGACCTGCCGGGCATCATGGGCGAGTTCCACCGGCGGCATCCACACGTCGACCTCCGCCTCGGCCCGTCGCCCAGCGGATCCACCGGCCTGGTGGAGGAGGTGCGCCAGGGGCGGCTCGACATCGCGTTCCACGGCCTGCCCGACGCGGTTCCCGACCTCATCATGCGACCGCTGGTCGACTCCCCGTTCCTCGCCGTGCTGCCGGAGGATCACCCGCTCGCCCGCCGCCGCACTGTCGCGCTCGCCGACCTGGCGGAGGAGGCCTGGGTGGACTCGCGTGTCGGCTTCGGCAACCGCGTCACCCTCGATCGCGCGCTGCAGGCCCTCGGCCTGACTCGTCGGGTGCCCACCGAGTTGTCCGACCTGGGCGAGATCCCGCGCTTCGTCGCCGCGGGACTGGGCGTGGCCGCCCTGCCGGAGCTGACCATCATCCCGGCGGAGGGAGCCGTCGTGCGCCCCCTGACCGAACCCGTGGACTGGCGGCTCAGCGCCATCGCCCGTCGACGCCCCGGCCGTGCCGCGGAGGCGCTGCTCGACCTGCTCACCGAGCGGATCGGCGCCCCCTAGGCCGAGAGCTACCCTCCGCCGCCCGGGATGCGCAAGACTCTGACCAGGGAGGGCGCGTGGGCGGCGAATCGGACTTCACTGACCAGTTGCGGCTGGAGCTGCGGCATCGCATCCGCCCCATGCCCGGGAGGAACCCGAAGGAGCGCGGCCGGACCACGACTCCCCTCGAACTGCTGTACGACCTCACGTACGTCGTCGCCTTCGCCGCCGCGTCGGATCAGCTCGCCGAGCAGCTCGCGCACGGCGACGTCTGGCCGGCTCTCGGGGCCTACGCGTTCGCGGTGTGGGCGGTCAGCTGGGCGTGGCTCAACTTCACCTGGTTCTCGTCCGCCTACGGCAACGACGACGTGCTCATCCGTCTGGCGACCATCGTGCAGATGATCGGGGTGATCGTGCTCACGTACGGCCTTCCCGTCAGCTTCGAGCGCGCGGCGGATGGCGAGAGCCCGAACAACCTGCTGATGGTGATCGGCTACATCATCATGCGGGTGCCGCTGATCGTGCTGTGGCTGCGGGCGGCGCGGACCGACCCCGACCATCGCCGCAACGCCATCTCGTACGTCGTCATCATCTCGGTGGCGCAGGTGGGCTGGCTGCTGACGGCGATCGTGCCGCTGCCGGTGGGAGCCACCGTCTCGGCGATCGTGGTGCTCGCGCTCGCCGAGATGATCGCCCCGGTGGCGGCGACCCGGCTGTACGGCTTCTCGCCCTGGAACCCCGGTCACCTCGCCGAACGGTTCGGCCTGCTGACACTGATCACCATCGGCGAGGTCATCGCCGGGACGACGGCCGCCGTCGGCGCACTCACGCAGGAGGCGGGATGGTCGCCCGAGGCCGTGCTGATCGCCTCCTCCGGTCTGGTGATGGCGGCCGCCGTCTGGTGGAGCTACTTCCTGGTGCCGTCGCGGCTGGTGCTGGAACGGCGGCCGGAGCGGGCGTTCGGCTGGCGCTACGCGCACCTCGCCCTGTTCGGGACGATCGCGGCCATCGGCGCCGGCCTGCACCTGACCACGATCGCAGTGGAGAAGGGAGGCGTCTCACTGCTGGGTGTCGCGCTCGCCCTCGCGGTCCCCCTGGCCGCCACGATCGTGCTGATCTTCCTGATCTGGAGCGTGCTGCTCCGGTCGTTCGACCTCACGCACCTGCCGCTCCTGCTGATCACCCTCGCGCCTCTCGCCGCGGCGGTCGTCGTCGGCGCTCTGACGCATCCCGGCGAGCCCGTCGACCTGGAACAGCCGGGCCAGCTCACCGCCCTGAGCACCGTGATCGGGCTGGTCGCGCTCGGCGCGGTGGTCGAGGTGGTCGGCCACGAGCTCGTCGGCTTCCGTCACACCCTGCGTGCGTGGCGGAACGACCCCTCGACCTCCCCGGTCACCGCTGCGGACGCGCGTCCGAGCTGAGCTCCGGTTCGTCCTGGATCTCGGCGCGGCGGTCGCCGCGCGTCTTCAGGAGGCTGGCCGTGGCGGCCACCGCGATCGTCGCTCCGATGAAGAGGAGCGAGAACCAGGTCGGGATCTCGGGGATCCACTCCACGTGCCGGCCGCCGTTGATGAAGGGCAGCTCGTTGACGTGCAGCGCGTGGAAGACGAGCTTGACGCCGATGAAGCCCAGGATGACCGCGAGGCCCTGCGACAGGTAGACGAGCCGCTCGAGGAGGCCGCCGATGAGGAAGTACAGCTGGCGGAGTCCCATCAGGGCGAAGGCGTTGGCGGTGAAGACGATGTACGCCTCGCTGGTGAGACCGTAGATCGCGGGGATGGAATCGACGGCGAAGACCACGTCGATGAGGCTGATCGCGATGATGGTCAGCAGCATCGGGGTGACGAAGCGGCGCCCGTCCTTCTTCACCGTGAGCCGGTCGCGGTTGTACTCGTCGGTGACGGGCAGGTGCCGCCGGATGAACCGCATCACCCGGTTGTCGGTCGGGTCGGAGTCGTGGGAGCCGAACGCCTGACGCCACGCCAGGAAGAGCAGGAGGGCGCCGAAGAGGTAGAAGACCCACGAGTAGTTCTCGATGAGCCCGGCTCCGACGGCGATGAACGCGCCACGGAGGATCAGCGCGATGATGATGCCGATCATCAGCACCTTCTGCTGGTATGCCTTAGGCACGGCGAACGCCGACATCAGCAGCAGGAAGACAAACAGGTTGTCGACCGAGAGCACCTTCTCGGTCAGGTAGCCCGCGAAGTACTCGCCGCCGTAAGTCCAGCCGGAGACCATCCCGATGCCGACGCCGAACAGCAGCGCCAGACCGATGTAGAACGCGGACCACCGGGCCGACTCGCCGATGGTCGGCTCGTGCGGCTTGCGCACGTGCGCGAAGAACTCGTAGACGAAGAACGCGATCGTGACGGCGATCGTGATGATCCAGATGAGCGGGGTGACCTGCACCGGGAACTCCCAAGGGGTAGGCGGAACGTCTCGCCAAGGTCTCCTCCGCCCCGACCGGATCGACGATCTCGGTTCGGGACCAGTGGCCCGGGATGCGATGGCGCATCCGTAATGACGGGCTCACTGCCGACGGGAGTACTCCCCTTGTTGTCGTCCAGCCTACCGGGAATCGTCCTGGCAGAGTTCTGGGAACCCGAAGGGAACTCGCTGCGGCCCAGCGGTCACAGGTCGGTGCCGGTGTGCTCCTTCAGTGCGGCAACGACCGCATCCTGGAACGCCCGATCGGTGGCGGCGGGATGCGGTCGCTGCTGCCGCTGGTGGTGCCAGTACGCCGAGGTGCGGGTCTCCGGGTCTTCGCCCTCGGCGAGCCAGACCTGCGTGCGGTGGCCGAGCTCGAGGTCGTCGGGCGCGTTGCGGCCGCCCATCCGCGTGGGCACCCAGCCCGGGTCGACCGCGTTGCTGAACACGCCGGGACGGAGGCGGGGGAGCGCCGCGGCGAGCGCCGTCACGATCAGCTTGCTGTCCGAGTACGACGCCGTGCGCGTCCGCCCGGACCAATCGAGTCTGTCGAGCGTCGCGTGGCCACCCCGGTGCATCCCGCTGCTGAGATAGACGTAGCGTTCGGCCGGGACCAGCGCGGTCAGGAGGTAGGGGGCGACGACGTTGACCGGGAGGATGCCGGCGCCGTCGATCACTCCGGCGTTGTTGATGACCGCGTCCACGCCGCCGGCATCCGCCACCTGATCGGCGAGCGCCTGCACCTGCTCCTCGTCGGAGAGCTCCGCCGCCAGGATCACCCCATCGTCGCCCAGCGCATCCCGGAGCTCGCCCGCCCGGTCCAGGCTGCGGACGTGCCCGACCACGGTGTGGCCGTGCTCCGCCAGCTCGCGTGCGGCACCGAGCCCGAGCCCGCTCCCTGCGCCGGTCACCAGAATCCTCGCCATCTCTCGCCTCCTCGTCGCCTTCCACGCTAGACGCGCCGACGCGTCATTACGATGAAGACGACCCCCTGCCCTCCCGTCGACCCTGGAGTCCTCCTATGAGCACGTTCTCGGATGAGTCCGCGCACTCGTTCTCCGCGGGTGCTGACCCCGAGCCCGAGAGCGCCGACGACATCCGGCTGACGATCGACCGGGATGTGCTCCGGCAGTTCCAGGAGGCCGTCGACGCGGGCGACTACGACGCGGCGACGGCCGTGGTCCGGGACCACTGGTTCGATGTCGCCATCGGGATCCGGCAGGGTTTCGCGCAGGTCGCCGAGCGCATCCCGGCGGGCGAGCTTCACACGCGTCCGCTGCTCATGATGATGCTCGGCATCGCCTACAACCTCCAGCCGAACCGGAGGATGAAGGGACTGCGTTACTTCGTCGGAGCCGCCCGGGCCGCCCGTCACGGCATCGAGCGGGTGGGACCGGTCGACCGGGCGCTCATCCTCGCCAGCGAGAGTGCCGCCTACCGCCTGATCGGGCGCCCGCGCCTCGGTATCGCGCCGGCGCGCAAGGCCGTGGCCGCCCTGGACGGACTCACGCTGGATCAGCGCTCCGCCGTGCAGGCGCTGTCACGCATCTACGCTCACGTCGGCACCACCCAGTACTACGCGGGGCAGGTCGAGCTGGCGCTGGAGACGTTCGAGAAGGGCATGGCCGAATCGCCGCCCACCGGCTACTCCTCCGGCTTCGCCAACATCGCGATGTCGGCCGGCATCCACGCGTTGAGGGGCGACATCCACGAGGCGATGGCGTACATCGAACTGGCTCAGGACGAGCAGTGGACCGACCAGCAGCGCTCCTGGTATCCGGGTACGTTCTACCGCGTCGCCGAGGCGGTCGTGGCGCTGGAGCGGTTCGACGCCGAGGGGGCTCGCACGCAGCTGGCGGCGATGGTCCACGATCGCCGGACGATCGAGCACTGGCGCGCCATCGCCGCGACCGAGGCGCTCGTCGATCTGGTCGCGGGCCGACCCTCCGCTGGTCTGGCGGGGATCGACGCCTACGCCGCCCTGCGAGGTGCGGAGGGTCGCGGGACGGCCGCCCGCCGTGAGCTCGCACCGCACCGGGCGCTGCTGCACATCGCGCTGGGCGACCTCACCTCCGCGTCGACCGTCCTGCGGCAGCTCGAGCCGGGCAGCGCCCAGCGCCACGTGGGTCTCGCGCGCGTCGAACTGGCCCTCGGCCGCACCGGCGCCGCGCTCCAGCAGGTGCGCCGGGTCGCCGGAGCACCGCTCGATGCCCGCACGCACGCGGAGGCGCTGGCCCTCGAGGCCGCCGCGCTGCTGCGCTTCTCGAGCGGACCTCGCCGCACATCCGTCGTCGACCAGCTGGGCGAGCTTCTCCGCGCGACCGGCCAGCGGCTCGCCGTCGCGCTGGTGCCGGTCGAGGACTTCCCGCACCTGCTCGGCGCCCTGGAGAGTGCGGGATTCGGGGAGGTGCTCGCCGACATCCCCGTCCGCTCCCTCCTGCTGCCGCTGCCGGAGGGCGAGCCGCTGAGCAAGCGCGAACTCGCCGTCCTCGAGGCCTACCTGCGCACCCCGCGCGTGCCCCAGGTGGCGGAGGAGCTCGGCGTCTCCGTGAACACGGTCAAGAGCCAGATCCGCAGCATCTACCGGAAGCTGGATGTGTCTAACCGGGACGAGGCGATCGCCGTCGCGCTCGACCGGCACCTGGTGCGGCTGCCCGACTGACGTTCGTCGACGGCGTCACCCCCAGCGCCGGAGCTTCTCCGGATCGGCCACGATCCACAGATGGTCGACGGCCCCGACGGCACCGTGCGGCACCATGACGGCGAAGACGCGTCCGTCACGCGAGGCGACGAGTCCTGATCGGCCGTTCATCGGCCGGACGTCCAGCCGGAGGGATGCGGCGTCGCCGAGCAGGCCGTGCAGGAGCGGCAGGCAGGATGCGATGCCCACCGCCACCGGGGGTGACGCCGTGCCGCCATGGTCGACCACCAGGTGGACCTCCAGGCCGAGTACCCCGGCCAAGGCCGAGGCGTCGCCGGCGAGATAGGCGTCTCGCAGCGCCGTCGTCAGAGCGGCCGCCGCAGCGGTCGCGTCCGCCTCACGCCGCACCCGCCCGCGTTGCAGCCACCGGGGTCTCCTCGCTCTCTGCGATCGCCTCATCCGTTCGTCCTCCGGCGACGACCTCGTCGCGAGTCAGCGGGCCCACCGGCTCCAGGCGGTCCTCGAAGAACACCCGGGCGAGAGCCGCCCGGAGCCGTTCGGTGGGCCGGAGCCGCCCGTCCTCGTCCGGCCTGGCGTCGGCCGGGTGCGCGGCGACCGGGCCGGCCAGGCGGTACCGCTCGGCCGCATCCACCGAGCCGTGGACCTCCACGTACTCGCCGCCGGGCAGCCGGACGATGCGCCCGGTCTCGTAGCCGTGCAGCAGGATGTCGCGGTCGCGCTTCTGCAGCGCGAGGCACACCCGCCGGGTGACGACGAACGCCACGGTCGGGCCGAGCACCACGAGCGCCTGGTACCCGGCGACCACCGACTCCACGGTGAGGTGGAAATGTGTGGCCACGAGGTCGGCGCTCCCCGCGCCCCAGAGGGCGGCGTAGAAGACGATGCCGGAGACGCCGAGGCCGGTGCGCGTCGGCTCGTTGCGCGGGCGGTCGAGGAGGTGGTGGTCGCGGTGGTCGCCGGTCACCCACTCCTCGACGAACGGGTACACGGCGATCGCGAGCAGGTAGAGCCCGACCACTGCGAGGGGGATGAGGATGGCGAGCGTCCAGGTGCGGCCGAGCCACTCGAACTCCCAGCCGGGCGGGACGAGGCGGAGCGCTCCGTCGAGGAAGCCCGTGTACCAGTCCGGCTGGCTGCCCGCCGAGGCGTCGCCGGGCGAGGAGGGTCCGTAGAGCCAGATCGGGCTGATCGTGACCGTCGCGGCGATGAGGACGATCGCGCCGGTCGCGATGGCGAGGAGGCCGCCCGCACGCGCCGCCAGGTTCGGCAGAACCGGGACCCCGACGATCCGCTCCTCCGTGCGGCCCGGGCCGGCGAACTGCGCCGGCTTGTCGAGGTACGCCCGCCGCGCCCGCGCCGCGAGCAGCAGCACGAGCAGCGCGGGCACCACGGCGACGTGGATCGGGTAGAGGTTCTCGATGATCCGCCCCGGGAACTCGCCCCCGAACAGCAGCGCGGACAGCCAGGTGCCGACGACAGGGATGCCGAGGACGATGCCCTCCACGATCCGCAGTCCCGTGCCGGACAGCATGTCGTCCGGGAGCGCATAGCCGCTCCACCCGCCGAGCAGGGCGGTGATCAGCAGGCCGAACAGCAGCACCCAGGAGAGCCGGCGCGGACGGCGGAACGCGCCGGTGAAGAACGACACCGCGAGCTGCAGCATGATCGCGGCCGGGAGCAGGAGGCCCGCCCAGTGGTGCGCCTGGCGCATGAGCAGGCCGCCGGGCACCTCGAACGTGATCGCCAGCGTCGACTGCAGCGCCTTCGACATCTCGGCGCCCGCGAGGGGCGTGTAGGGGCCGTCATAGGTCGCGCGCGTGCCCGACGGCGTGTAGACGAACATCAGGATGAAGCCGGTCACGAACAGCACCACGACGCACGCGAACGCGATGACCCCGAACATGTTCGTCCAGTGCAGCGGCACGCGCCGGGTCCGAAGCTCGTCGCGCAGTGCGGCGACATGGCGTCCTGCAGCACTGTTCGAGACGACTCCGGCGAGCCGTGCCGTCGCGGACGGCCGGTGTCGACGGTCGACGGGCATCAGGCGGCCCTCCCGGCGAGCTCGCGCGCGTCGGACGCCTCCGGCACGCCGCCCCCGACGAACGCCCGGCGGGGATGCTGCACCGAGAGGAGCGACACGATGTCGCGGCCGAAGAAGGCGGCGCTCGCCCAGATCAGCAGCACCCGCACCTTGCGCTCCCAGGTCGGGATCGCGAGCACGTGATACCCGCGGTGCATCACCCAGGCGAGGAAGCCGGTGATGACGATCCCGCGCCACTGGAAGATGCCCGTTCCGAGGCCCAGGGTCGCGACGACGCCGAGGCTGTGGTGCACGTAGTCCTTCGGCTGCTCGCCGCGCAGGGTCGCGACGATGTTCTTCGCCAGCCGTTTGGCCTGCCGCACGGCGTGCTGGGCGTTGGGAACCGTGACGGCGCCGTCGATCGGCGACGCCAGGTCCGGCACCGCCGCGTCGTCGCCGGCCGCCCAGGCGTCCGGCACGATCTTCTCGGCCGTGCCCACCCGCAGGTCGGCGCGGACCATCACCGATCCGCGCGCCGTGACCGGCAGGTCGGTGTGGTTCGCGACGACCGGGTTCGCGCCGTTGCCGGCCGTCCACACGATGGTGTGCGCGTCGAACTCCGCACCGGTGGAGAGCACCAGGTGGCCGCCCTCCGCCGAGACGAGCTGCGCATCCAGGTGTATGTGGGCCCCACGGCGTTCCAGAGCCCGCACCACCCAGCGTCCCGGCTCGTCGGTCACCTCGGGGAGGATGCGGTTGCGCGCCTCGATCAGGTGGAACGAGAGGTCCGAGAAGGTCAGCTCGGGATACGACTTCAGAAGCGCCGTGGCCAGCGAGAGCGTCTCGCCGAACCCTTCGACGCCCGAGAACCCGCCGCCGATGAACGCGACCGTCAGCAGACGGCTGCGCTCCGGTCCGGGCGGCAGCACCGAGGCGCGGTCGAAGGCGTCGAGCAGCCGGTCGCGGATGGCGACGGCCTCCTCGACGTGCTTCATGCCGATCGCCTGCTCGGTGATGCCCGGGATGGGGAAGGTACGGGTGACGGCGCCGGCGGTGACCACGATGATGTCGTAGCCCAGCGGGAACGGCTCGCCGTCCTTCGGGAGCACGGTGACCGTCTTCGACGCGTGATCGATCCGGGTCACCGACGCGGGGATGAGGCGCGCGCGCTTCAGGTGGCTGCGCAGTGAGATGGCCGCATGCCGCGCTTCGATCGACCCCGCTGCGACCTCCGGGAGGAACGGCTGGTACGTCATGTACGGCCGGGGGTCGATCACGACGATCTCGGCCTCGTCCCTCCGCAGCTTCTTCTCTAGCTTCCATGCGGTGTAGAAACCGGCGTAACCGCCGCCCACCACGAGGATCCGGCGCATGAGTGCCTCCTGTCCGGCCGATGAATGTGCCTTCACCCGCTATGACCGGACAGCATCCCGATTTGTGACATCGGGGCGGGATCTCACGCCGGAACGGGGAGGCGTTCCAGCTTCTGCGGGTTGAGCACCCACTGGAGGCGGCGGATGCCGTCGGCCGTGACGTCGAGCGCGATGAAGGCGACCACAGCGCCGTCGCGGACGAGCACGGCCGCGGGGCCGCCGTTGGCCTCGATAAGGCGCACGGTGCCCTCCCAGAACCGGTCGGCGAAGGCGTGGACGTACTTCGCCACCGTCTCGCGGGTGAAGACGGGGATGCGCGACGCGCGGGCGAGACCGCCGCCGTCGGAGTAGCTGACGATGTCGGCGGTGAAGATGCGCTCCAGCTCGGCGATGTCGCCGGACTGTGCGGCGTCGAGGAAGGCCTCCAGCATCCGCTTCTGCTGGGCGTGGTCGACCTCGCGCACGTGCCGTTCCTCCGCGAGGTGCTTCCGCGCCCGGCTGACGAGCTGCCGCGCGGAGGCCTCGGAGCCCTGGATGATGTCCGCGATCTGCGCGTACGGGTAGTCGAAGGCCTCCCGCAGCACGTACGCGGCGCGTTCGGTCGGCGTGAGCTTCTCGAGCAGCACGAGCACGGCGAACTCGAGCGCTTCACCGCGCTCGGCGCCGAGGGAGGGGTCGGCACTGGTGTCCACGGGTTCGGGCAGCCACGGCCCGATGTACGTCTCGCGCTTCACCCGCGCCGACTGGGCCTGGTTGATGGCCAGCCGGGTCGCCGCGGTCGCGAGGAACGCCGCCGGCTCGCGCACCGCCGAGCGGTCGGTGCGCTGCCAGCGCTCCCAGGTGTCCTGGACGATGTCCTCCGCGTCCGCGACGGTCCCGAGCATCCGGTAGGCGATGCCGAACAGGCGCGGCCGCACCGCCGCGAACGTCGCCGCGGCGGTGTCGAGGTCGTCCTGCTCCACTGGCCCCGTCATGGTCGAATGCTAGTGGCGGTCCTCCAGCCAGCGGGAGAACGTCGTCCCGCCGAACCGGTGGTCGGTGATCGCGGGGTCGTTGCCCGGCGTGAGCGAGCGGTCGTCGACCCGGCCGCCGTAGTATCCGGCGTCGGGATCCGTCGAAACGGTCCGCGGATCGCCCGTAGCGGAGAACAGCCGACGCGCCAGTTCGTCCAGCCGCAGCGGCTCCGGACCGGCCACCTCCACGATCCCGTTCAGGGGCGCGGCGACGGCCACCTCGGCCAGGGCGGCCGACACGTCCGCCGCGGCGATCGGCTGCATCAGCACGTCCGACAGCACGGCCGTGCCATCCTTCGTCGCTCCGTCGGCGAGGGCGCCGATGAACTCGAAGAACTGCGTCGCGCGCACGATCGTGAACGGCACGCCGCTCTCGCGCACGATGCGCTCCTGCATCACCTTCGCGCGCATGTAGCCGATGTCGGGCATGCGGTCGGCGCCCACGATCGACAGGACGACGTGGTGGCGGACGCCCGCGGCCTTCTCGGCTGCGACGAGGTTGGTGGCGGACCGCTCGAAGAACTCGTGCACCGGGCCGTCCTCGAACGACGGCGCGTTGGGCGTGTCGACGACGACGTCCGCACCCTCGAGGACCGCGGCGAGCCCTTCGCCGGTGACCGTGTCCACGCCCGTCGAGGGCGATGCGGCGACGACGTCGTGGCCCGCCTCCTGCAGACGAGAGACGACTCCGCGGCCGATCAGGCCGGTTCCGCCGATGGCGACGATCTTCATGTGCTGCTCCGTTTCTGCGCGGACGCTCCGCGCGTCACCAGCTCTGACCGGACAGGTGCTCGGGATGTGACAGCCGCGCGCGAAGTCGGCTCACCGGAGCAGGGCGTGGTGACCGGACACCTCCGTCTCGACCGGCTCGCTGCTCACCCCGCGGGGATTCCGGATACCGGCCGCCGAGATCAGCCCGCCCGCCGCGAGCGCGACCGCCGCTGCCCCGGCAAGCTCGTGGAACCCGGTGACGGCCGACATCGCCGCGCCCGCCGAACCGGCGAGGGCCACCGCGACGAGGCCGGCGACACGAGACACCGCGTTGTTCACGGCCGACGCGATCCCGGACCGTGCCGGATCGACGGCACCCAGGATGGTCGCCGTCAACGGAGCGACCGTGATCGCCATGCCCAGCCCGAAGACGACGACGGCAGGCAGCACCTCGGTCAGGTAGTCGGCGTCGCGCGAGATGCGCAGCATCAGAGCGAACCCGCCGGCCGCGACCAACGGCCCGACGGTCATCATCAGTCGTGGCCCCACCCGGCCGCTGAGGCGGCCGAAGTACGCCGACAGGGCGATCAGCACGATGCTGGACGGGACCATCGCGAATCCGGCGAGGGTCGCCGAATATCCGGCTCCCTGCTGGAGGAACAGCGCGAGCGCGAAGGTGCCGACAGCCACACCCCCGTAGATGAAGGCCGTCGCGACATTCCCCACGGTGAAGTCGCGTGCCCGGAAGATGGTGAGGGGCAGCATCGGCTGCGCCGCCCTCCGTTCGCGCAGGAGGAAGGCGACGAGGGCTGCCGCGCCGACCGCGAGCGAACCGAGGATCAGCGGCGAGCCCCAGCCGTATCGCGGATGCTCGATCAGGGCGAACACCGGCAGACCGAGCCCGAGCACGCCGAGGCCCGCACCCGCCCAGTCCACCCGGGCGCCGGGCCGGTGTGGAGCGACCGCGGGAAGGGCGCGGACCAGCAGCAGCGCCACGGCGATCGGCAGGAGGTTGATGGCGAAGACCCACCGCCACGAGAGGAGGTCGACCAGCACACCGCCGAGCACGGGCCCCGCGATGCTGGCGAGCGAGGTGATCGCCGTCCAGACGCCGATCGCCCGACTCTGCGCTGCGCTGCTGAACGCGCCGAGGATCAGGGCGAGGGAACTCGGCACGAGCAGGGCGCCGGCGACGCCTTGGAGTCCCCGAGCGATCACGAGGATCGCCGAGGTGGGCGCGAGAGCGCACAGGACCGAGGCGATGGCGAAGCCGAGGAGGCCCCAGAGCAGTACCCGCCGGCGCCCGAACAGGTCGGAGAGCGACCCGGCGAGCAGGATGACCGACCCGAGCGTTAGGAGGTACGCATCCACCACCCACTGCTGGACGGCAAGGCCGCCTCCCAGCTCCCGCCCGATCGCGGGGAGGGCGACCGTCACGACGCTGCCGTCGAGAAACGCGATGAACGTCGCCACGACGGCCACCGCCAATACCGTTCGCTGTGGCGCCGTCATCCATCCGGTCATCGTCCGTCGTCCATTCGTCGTGATCCCGGGAAGGTCCCGGCACCGGCTCTGACCGGTCGGCCCGCCGTTCTGTGACGAAGGGGAGGAGGTGCCACCTGTCACATTCGCGCCCCCTGTCCGGTCGTACTGGGTGACGGCTGCACATGGCCGCCGGTCCGGTCGAGCCGTGAGGTAAGAGCGGGAACACCGGGTTTCAGGCGGCCCGCTCCCCGGGTATGCGCCAAGCAGACCACGGCTGGTCCCTCCCGCCGCCGGACCATCACACCCGTTGCGAGAGAAAGGCGTTCCCATGTCGATGACAGCGCGGCTGCCGTGGCTGCACACGGTGCACACCCGGAGGCGGCAGCTCGTCAGCGAGTTGCGCGCCGCCACCGCTGCCCGCGATGCCCGACGTCTGCGACGACTCCTCGACCCGGACGTCGCCGTCGTGGTCGACGCCGGGGAGGGGGATCGGGCGAAGGTCCGCGTGGTGCGTGGAGTGGAGGACGCCGCGCTCCTGCTCGCCTACGGCCTCGGCGACCGACGGGGACGGGAGGTGGTCGAGCGGCCCGTGAACGGCCGCCCCGGCCTGCTGCTGCGACGAGATGGCAAGCCGACCGCGACGATCGCCGTCGACGTCACCGCGGGGATGGTCAGCGTCGTCTGGGTGCGGCTCGGCGGCACGGTGCTGCGACGCGGCAATGCCGTCCTGCCCGTGTGAAGCCGCTGCGGCGGCCCGGTCTTAGATGCCCCGGTCGTGCGAGGTCCCGGCGCAGAGGTCGCCGTCCTCATCCAGCACGATGAGGCCTCCGTTCGAGTTGGCCGCGTCGGTCAGGCGGCGCAGCCATTCGCGGTTGATCGCCGGAGGCCGCGGGCTGTCGTAGCGGAAGCGGATGGGGAGCGTGGAATCGAGCCAGATCGTGCTCCGGCCGCTCCCATTGGCCCTCGACTCCCGCCAGGTGAGCGCGAAGGACTCTTTGCGCTGGAGCTTGGCGAAGATGGCGACCTCCAGGTGTGCGAGGACGACGTCGTCGAAAGACACCCGCGCTGAGCCGTCGTACGCCAGGTACCCCATCGAACCCACCTCCTGGCCATACCGTATCCATCCCGACCGGTTCCTCTGCCTCCCCATTTCCCCCATCCGGGCCGCCGTGCCTACTATTCGGGGATGAAGAAGCCAGCTCCCATCGAGGACGTGTCGATCGGCGGCGACGCCATCCGGCTCGGGCAGTTCGTGAAGTTCGCCGGACTCCTCGACTCCGGCGGGAGCGTCAAGGAGGCCATCGCCGACGGGGATGTCGACGTCAACGGCGAGGTCGAGCTCCGGCGTGGGCGCCAACTGCAGGTCGGGGATGTGGTGACCTTCGCCGGTCACGGGGTGCGGGTCGCCCCCTGAGGTCACTGCTCACCATCACTCGGAGGTCGTAGACCGTCGCGACCAGCGACTGATTCGCCTCGAGGCAGCGGTCCGTAGCGTCGAGAAGGTGACCGCATCCCTCTCCCTCCGCCCGGCGCGTCCGACGCGCACCGCTCCGCGATCCCTCCCGGCCGTGCTGTTCGTCGTGTATGTCGTCCTCCTGGTGTGGGCCGTGCTGTGGAAGTTCCACGTGCCCGACTTCAGTGGAGACGGCGTGCGCGCCGTCAAGCTCGTGCCGTTCGTCGCGAGCGAGGGCTTCGGCGTCAACCGGCCTTCCGAGATGCTGGCGAACGTCGCCCTGTTCGTTCCCTTCGGCGTCTATCTCGGAGTACTCGCGCCGCGCTGGCGCGTCTGGCCGGTCGCGCTCGTCGCGGCGCTGACGAGCTGCGCTCTCGAGGCGGCCCAGTATGTGCTCGCCTCGGGGAGCTCGGACGTCACCGACGTCATCCTCAACACGTCCGGTGCCGTTGGCGGCTTCCTCGTCCTGTCGCTCGCCCGGCGGGCATCGCGCGGTCGAGCCGTTCCCGCCGTCTACTGGGTGTGCTTCATCGTCACGGTGGCAGCGGCGCTGTGGGGCGCCTCCCTTCTCGGGTCGCCGCTCCACTCGCTCCCGCCGCTGCACCGCTGACGACTCGTGCCGCAGCGGGCGAGTGGAGGTGTCACTCGTTCGGGGGTCATCTGTCCTTTCTGGGGGTGAAGCCGGGGTGAAATCCGGCCGCAGCCCGCTGGGCCGCCGCTAGCGTTTGGCGCGGCGGGCACCGGTCTCGGTGGTGCTCCGCCGCTCCATGACGCAGGACGAAGGGGATGCTGCTGTGTCTGCACACCAGGATGGGCGCGGCCGCCGCCGCGAGGGAAGAATTGCGCTGGCTTCGCCGTGGCGCTGGCTGGCCGCATTGGTCGCCGGAACGCTGGCGCTCGCCGCGGCCCTTGTCGGAGCTCCGGCGATGGCGGCGCCGGTCTACCAGATCGAAGCCTCCTGGGCGCCAGGAACCCCGACGACCGTGAAGAGCGGCGACGTGGTCACCGGCGTGTGGCGTATCAACGTCAACGACGACGCACCGGCCCCGTCGAATGCGCCGGTCGACAATGTGACGGTCACGATCACCGCGCAGAACGGCCGCTTCACGGCGCTCCCCTCCCTGTGTCTGACCACCGGCGTCACGCCGGCGTCGAGTATCTCCGCCGACGGGCACACCCTCGTCTGCAACGTCGGGACGCGCGACCAGGGCACCGCCGTGGTGATCCAGGCGCCCATCGTCGCCGACGGCGCGACCGGCGACCAGATCACCTCGGACGGCAGCATCGGCGGCGCGACCGCGTCACTGAGCCCGATCGCCATCACGAATCCGTTCGGGATGGACATCCGCTGGGGTGTCGGTACGCCGACCTACTCAGTGGGCAACGGTGGATTCCTGATCGATTACGAGTGGACGCTGAGCAAGGCGCTGGGAAGCGAGGCCGGGCCGGCGACCGTCATCTACAACCTCGACATCGCGTCTGCCCAGGGAGCGACCTCCGTCGACGCCCAGGGGTGCACCCCGTTCGCCGGCCCGGCGATCGCCAACGGTCACCCGTGGTCTGGCGGCACGCATCCGGCTTCGCAGATGACCGCCCCGGCAGGCAACTGCACGATCACACAGACCGGCCCGACCACGTTCCGATTGACCATCTCGGGTATCGACTACGCGCCGGCGAACCCGCCGACGCTGGACTCGGCCGGGAACCGCCTTCCTGTCGACCAGGTCGCACTCGCGTCTGGCTCGATTTGGATCCGCGTCAACACGACATCCTCCGGCTCTGCCGTCCTGAACTCCGACGCTCCGACCTACACATCGGTCAGCGGGCAGACGGCCCAGGACGACCCGTCCAACAACGCGGAGTCGAAGGCGTGGACGACGCCGGGTGTCTATTCCTCCGGCTGGGGCCGCGGCTACACGAACAGCGGCGGCACCACATGGGACGACACCTACCGGGTCTCCGCGGGGACGACTGTCGGGCAGTACATGGACACCGCGTACCAGCTGCACACGGACCGTCCGGACGATCGAATCGTCGGAATGTGCTCCGCCCTCGATACGAGGTATGTCACCTACGCCGGCTGGGGATGGGCTCAGCCCGTGACCGACAACACCATCGGCGCCACGGCCGAGTACTACGTCGGCAATGACCCCACCGTCGACCCGGCGAGCGCCGGCTACGACCCGAACGCCTTCGACTGTGGCTCGACGACCGGATGGACAACCGTTCAACCGGCCGACCTCACCACGGTCAAGGCGATGCGCATCACCGGTACGCAGGGCCAGTTCGAGCAGCTGTCGGCGCAGTCGAACATCACCGCCGTCGTGTATCAGAAGATCAACCCGAATGTCCCCGCGGGCACCGACATCTGGTCGTTCTTCTCCGGGGTCATCGACTTCGGCGCCACGAGCGCGTGGTGGAACGGACAGAGCTGCATCACCCCGACCGCGGGCTCCCGCTACCCCTGCACCACCGGCTTCCGTGACGTGGTCCGCATCGTGACCGCCACTCCCGCCATCTCCAAGTCGGCCGACCGCTCGGTCGTCAGCCCGGGCGACCCGGCCGTCTACACGCTGACCTACTCGGCGAACGGCGCGGGCGCCATCCCGGCCACGGTCGACGGCTACCAGCTGGTCGACACGCTGCCGGCGGGCGTCACCTACGTGCCCGGCACCGCATCCCCCGAGCCGGCGGTGTCGACGAACGGCTCCGGCCAGCAGGTGCTGACGTGGACCCTGAACGGCGTCACCACGAACGCCGACCACGCGCTCACCTACCAGGCGGTCGCCGACAGCACCGTGACTCCGGGGTCCGCCCTCGTCAACTCGGTCAGCGCCAGCTACGGCGGCATCACGAAGTCCGCCGCCGCCCAGGTCACGGTCGCCACGGACGGCTACACCACCGTGGTGAAGACCGCCGACGCTCCGTTCATCCCGAACGTGAACGGCGACGGCATGGGCACGGGTTCGTGGACGGTCACCGTGAAGTCCTACGACCCGATCACGCAGCCGTTCACGGACACGATCGACATCCTCCCGTACAACGGCGATGGACGCGGCACCGCGTACTCCGGCTCGTACTCGCTCACCTCGGTGAACGCCCCGCTCGGAGCGACCGTGTACTACACGACCGCCGACCCGACGACCCTGTCCGACGACCCGTCGAACGCGCAGAACGGCGCGGCCCCGGGCGACCCGACCGGCAACACCGCGGGCTGGACGACGACCATGCCGGCGAATCCGACCGCGGTCCGCGTGATCGGCGGCAGCCTGGCGCCGGGCGCGACCCAGCAGTTCGGCGTCCACATCACGACGAACGGCGTGAAGGGCGGCGACACGCTCGTGAACCGGGCGCAGGCGATCGCGGGCCACACCGCACTCGTGATGCGCACGTCCGCCGCCATCAGTGTCGCGAACTACTACTCCGCGAGCATCCTCAAGGAGGTGCAGGCGGCCGACGGCACCTGGCACGACGCCAACAGCTCAGTCGACTACCCCGCGTTCCACTACGGCGACACGGTCCACTACCGCGTCACCGTGACGAACACGGGTCAGGGCACGCTCACGAACGTCGACCTGACGGATGACAAGAGCCCGACGGCCGGTGCCTTCCACATCGCCTCGCTCGCGCCGGGCGCCTCCGAGTCGCACGAGTACGACCTGGTGCTCGACGAGACCCTCCCGGGCGGCGCGTTCGTCAACACGGCCTGCGCCACCGCCGACACCCCGGCGGACTCGGGTATCGCTCCGACCATCCCCTGCGACCCGGCCGGCATCGACATCGCGGGCTACTCCGTCGTGAAGACCGCCGACCCGGCTCCCGGTTCGGTCGTGCACTCGGGTGACGTCATCCACTACACGGTGACCGTCACGCAGCGCGGGCCGGTCCCGTCGGCGGCGTCCTTCGCCGATGACCTCAGCAAGGTCGTCGACGACGCCACCTACAACGGCGACGTCGCGGCGGATGCGGGGACGGCGACGGTGACCGGCAGTTCGCTCGCCTGGTCCGGAACGCTGGGCGTCGGTGCGGTGGCGAAGATCACCTACTCGGTGACCGTGAAGGATGCGCGCTCGATGGGCGACGGCACGCTCGACAACGTCGTGACCTCCGACGGGTGCGCTTCCGCCTCCGACTGCGAGACGGTGCACCGGTTCGGCAGCTACACGTTCGCCAAGACGTCGAACCCCGCGTCCGGCCACGCCGTGAAGACCGGTGACCGCATCACCTACACCCTCACCATCGCCCAGTTCGGCGCGGCGCCGGTGACCGGCGGCAACGTCGTCGATGACCTCAGCAAGGTGCTCGACGATGCGACGTGGGCCGGCGACCAGAAGGCGACCTCGGGCACCGTGACCCGCGCGGGCTCGACGCTCACCTGGACCGGTGACCTCGCCGTCGGGCAGGTCGTCACCGTGACCTACTCGGTGGTGGTCACCGGGAACGGTGACAAGCAGATCGCCAACGTCGTCACCAGCCCGGACGGCGACGCGTTCTGCGTCCCCGCGCCGGACAAGAACCCGGACTGCGCCACCAGCCACCGCGTCGACGACCCGGCGGTGACGGCGGGCCTCGCCTCCACCGGTTCGACGATCGGCTGGGGTGTCGGCGGCCTGGCGGGCATCCTGCTCGCCGCCGGGGGAGCGCTGCTCTTCCTGCGCCGACGCCGCATCAGTAACACCTAGCACGCACCACCACGAAGGCCGCCGGACGTCGCTCGGCGGCCTTCGTGCTGCGCGGTGGTCGATTCCGGGATGTGCTCAGGCCGCCCAGGCGCGGAACAGGATCGTCTGCACCGGGATGGTCGTCGGCGCCGGGCCGTATTCCGCGGCGAGCCGCTCGCCCACTGTCCGGACGAGCGCATCCAGATCGCCGGAGCGCGCCCGCACCTGATCGGAGACCGGGTTGCCGCGGATCAGGCCGTCCGCGAACTCGGGCCACGAGGCGACCGGTGCGTCGTGCGGCAGCACGTCGATGCGGAGTGTGCCGAACCCGCTGTCCTGCGCCAGCCTCCGCAGCCGCTCCACGTCGCTCATCCCGAACGGCACTCGATAGAAGGGCGGAGGATCGTCGGGGAACGTCTCCGTCAGCAGCCCGTCGACGACCGCGGCGAACCGGTTGCGGTCGTGACTGTCCCAGACGCTGAACACGTACACGCCGCCGTCGGTGAGCACGCGCCGCGCCTCGCGGAATCCGGCGCCGACATCCGGCAGGAACATGATGCCGAACTGGCACGCCACCGCGTCGAAGCTCGCGTCCTTGAACGGCAGCGCCTGAGCATCCGCTACCTGCATGCGGGTTCCGGCCGGCACCTTGTCAGCCGCCCGCTGCAGCATCGCCTCGTTCAGGTCCGTGAGGACGATCTCCGCCCCGGCATTGTGCGCGACGATCCCGGCCGACGAGATCCCGGTCCCGGCCGCCACCTCGAGGATGCGTCCGGGCGCCGTCGACGCCACCGCTTCACCGAGCACATCGGCGTAGTGGCGGAAGAGCACCGGTCCGAGCCCCGAGTCGTAGAACTCGGGAAGGGACCCCTGGAACCGCGCGGCGTCGTCGTCCACGGTCGAAGGGTACCGCCGCGCGTCCGCTTCGTGGAGGGCGGATTGCGTCGCTGCTCAGCGGAGGTCGCGCCCGGCCGTCTCTTCGGCGAGCCGCACGCCGAGGAGCTCGCCGAGGACCGGCCCGAAGCGGGCGAGCGCACGGCGATGAACATCCGCCGACGCGTCCAGCACGGGCGAGGAGACCGAGGCCGCCCCGGCGAGCGCCGCCACCGTGTCCAGCTCTTCGACGACACGGTCGACGCTGAAGGTGGCCAGGTAATCGTCCCGGAACACAGCAGGCAGGTGCTCCGACAGCGCCGTGCTGCTGCCCGCACTGTCGGCGAGGAGCGCGTGTAGGTGCTGAGGCGCCAGGCCCTGCGCTGCGCCGATCAGCAAGGCTTCTGCGGCCGCCACCGCGTTGGCGAACCACAGGGCGTTCGCGAGAAGCTTCACGACGACCCCGTCACTGGGGCGCGGGCCGCACCGGCGAATCCCGCCGTCCGCCGACAGCCGGTTCAGGATGGGCGTGGCACGGTCAACCGCGTCGGGCGCCCCGCCGACGTAGAACGTCAGAGTCCCCGCGGCGGCATCTTCGGGGCCTCCGCCCATCGGGGCGGCGATGACCTCGATGCCCCGCTCGGCCGCCGTCTCTGCGAGAGCCGACGTCCTGCCCGGATCCCCCGACGTGAGATCGATCCAGACCGCTCCGGCGCGGAGTTCCGGGAGCGCCTCGCGCATCACCGCGTCCGTCTCGCCGGGTCCCGGGAGCACGGTGACGAGCACGTCGCTCGACCTGGCGATCGCCGTCACCGACTCCATCCAGGTGGCACCCGCATGCTCTATGGCTTCGCGCCGGCTGGGATCGATGTCGAACGCTGCCACGGGACCCAGCGCCGTGAGCCGACCGACGATGCCTGTGCCCATCCGGCCGATGCCGATGATGCCGATGCGCTGCTCGTCCATCGAGTCGCCTTCCTGTCGCACGCAACAGCCGGTGTGCCGATCCCGTCACGCGTCGCCGTTGAAGCAGTGTCGCACACCGCTCGATGTCGTCCGGTCGAGGCGAAATGCTTTACACGCCCCCGCCGCCTCCGCCGCCCCCACCGCCACCGGAGAACCCGCCGCCGCCGGTTCCGCCGGACGATGAGCTGCTCGTCATGGTCGTGCTGGACGAGATCCCGCTGACCATGTGGGAGAGCACGGCGGCGTTGAATGCCGTCTGCCCGGAGTACCAGGTCGGGCTCTCTCCGGTCTCCTCGTAGAACCGTCCGAGCTCGGCCAGCCACTTCTTCTCCTCGCCGAACAGCACAGCCCAGGGGAGCAGGCGCTCGGTGAGGCTCAGCATCTCCCGCGGGTCGTTCACGGCGACGGGCACGCGCTCCGCCCCCAGCGGTGACTGCAGGTAGCGGATGCGGTCGGCCTCGGCGAGGTGCACGTACATCTTGAGGCCCTCCACGTACTCGCGGAGGGTGCTGCCCGTGGTGCTCAGGGGCGAGTGCGACAGCAGGATGGCGCTGACGATGAGAAGCAGGATGGCGCCGATCATGATGCCGACGGGCAGCGCGCCTCCGAAGACGCCCGCGAGACACAGCACCGAGCTCACGACGGCGAGGGCGGTGGCGGCCACGGCGGTGAGGAGCACTGCGAGGACCGCTCCGCGTGGTCCCGTCCTCCGGTAGCCGTAGCGGGTGGCGTCCTTGTGCACGCGCTTCAGCAGCGCGGCGGTGGCGCGCGCGACACGCGAGTTGGACGAGCCGAGTTCGAGCGTCGTCCCGGGCGCGGCCGACGTGCCGAAGAGGGCCTGGAGGAACTGGAGCTCGTCCGTCGTCGGGTCCGGTTGGCGCAATGCCTGGCGACCGGTCGCCTGGGTCGAGACGAACTCCAGCGTGTACGAGGAGCGGCCGAGGAATCCCGTGCTCTGCAGCACGCGCACCCGACCCGATACAGCGAGGTCGAGCGTCTGGGCCGCGACCACCTTCTTGCCGCCTCCGGCGATGTCCGCCGCGAGGAGGAGCCCTTCCTTCGGCGGAACGTACTCCGGGATGATCGTGCCGCGCCCGGGAGCGTCGCGCAACAGCCGCACGCGCACGACGATCGCCCCGATGAGGGCGAGGACGCCGAGCACCAGGCCGGCCATGGCGGCGAACCCCCAGCCGGTGTCGAACAGTCCGTCGGCGCGCGCCGTGAACGTGCCCGCCGCGAACCCGATGGCGAACGTCAGGTTCTCTCGCGGACCGAGCGTGTCGGCGGTGAAGCGGAAGCCGTCGTCGATGCGCTCGACCGTTGCGGCATCCGTTGACCCCTGGGCGCCGCGGTACGCGGACGGGTCGCCCTTCAGCGCCTCGACCAGGTCGGGCGCGAGGTGCACGGTCGCCGTCACGCGGTCGAACGGCTGCGCCCACGCCGTGCCGTTGGTGTCCCAGTACAGCTCGTCGTCGCCGGTGTCGCCGAAGTAGCGCGTGACGTTCGTCTGCCGGTAGGTGATGACGTAGGTCTGATCGCCGTGCACGTAGTCTTTCGCCGCGATCGTCAGCGACAGGATGCCGTCTTCGGAATCGCTCGTGTACGGACGCGGCGTGCCGTTCTGGTCGGTGACCGACACGACCTCCAGGTCGGTCGGGTGGCCGTCGTAGTCCTCGACCAGCTGGCGGCGGATGCCGTGGTTCTGGTCGGTGTCGGGGAACCGGGCCACCAGCGTCTCCGCCGTGGTGAGGGTCGAGTGCCCCTCCGCGTCGCGGCCGAGCCGGTAGTCGCCGTCGAAGCTCGCGAAGGTGAAGTCGTCGACCCCGGTGGGGGCGATGGCGCCGACGGCCGTTCGGGAGTCGGCGCTCGCGCTCACGGGACTCCCCGCGAGGATGAGTGAGCTCACTGCCGCGGCGAGCATCGTCGCCATGAGTCGCCCGGCCCATCCCAGCGGCCGTCGGCTTCGAGCGCGGACCCTCATCTCCCTCGCCGTCCTCCGCCCCCGGCGGTTCGCGTCGGCCGCTGGCCCTCCCGGCGGCACGCGTCCCATCCTGACACGGCTGCGTCTGTCGCGGCCGGTCGGGCCCATCGGACAGTCAGATCACCCCGCGTGCGCCGGCCGGTTCGTAACCACTCAAATCGGTTGCAGCGCCCCCCGTCACCAGTTAGGGTGGTTACATGCACGCTTTCCCCTGCGGCACGTCCGCCCTCGATTTCGTCGGCACGCTGCGTGCTCGACGCAACGACGTACCGACGGAGAAGCTGGGATCGCCGGAGGCGCTCGACGCATGGTTCCTCGAGGCCGGCCTGATGGATCGGTCCCCCCGCGCCACCACCGCCGACCTCGAGGCGGCGGTCGAGCTCCGCGAAGCCGTCTACCGTGTCGTGCACGCCCGCATGATGGGCGCGCCTTTTGCGGAGGGCGACCTTCGCGTGCTCAACTCCCACGCCGCCGGACGCCCGATCACGCTCCGGCTCGACGAGAGCGGCACGATCGATCGAGCGGCGGAGATCGCCGAGGGGCTGTCGCAGATCGCGCGGCAGACTGTCGAGATCGTCGGCGGTACCGAGGGGGACGTGCTCCGCGAGTGCGGCCGCCCCGAGTGCACGCAGGTCTACCTCGACCACTCCCGCGGTCACCGCCGGGAGTGGTGCTCGATGAAGACCTGCGGCAACCGGATGAAGGCGACCGCGTTCCGCGCACGGCAGAAGCAGCCCGCCGCGACGGCGTGACGCCTAGGCTTCGGTGAGCTCACCGCCCGGGCCGAGCTCGAGGGTCATCGTGAGACCGAGTCGGGCGAGGAATCGGTCGTCGTGGCTGACGACGAGGAGCGCGCCCCGGTAGTCGGCCAGCGCATCCACGAGCTGATCCACGCTGCTGACATCGAGGTTGTTCGTCGGCTCATCGAGGAGGAGGAGCTGCGCGGGCGGGTCGGCGAGGAGCAGGCGCGCGAGCAGGACGCGGAAGCGCTCGCCGCCGCTCAGCGTCCCCACCGGTCGGTCGACCGCGTCGCCCTTGATCAGCAGGCGGCCGAGCCGGTTCCGGATGAGCGAGTCGGGGACATCCGGTGCGACCCGGCGCACATTCTCCAAGGCGCCCACGCTTTCGTCGACGCCGTCGAGCCGCTGCGTCAGATAGCCCACTCGGTCGGTGTGCAGCACTCCACCGGCCTGCCCGGGCTCCGCGTCACGGCGGTGGATCAGCGACTCGAGCAGGGTGGTCTTGCCCACGCCGTTCGCACCGACGACGGCCACGCGCTCCGGGCCCTGAAGAAGGTAGGTGCGGTTGCTCCCGCGCAGCTCCGCGATGCGGCGACCGGCGGGTACGTCGGGGTCCGGGAGCTGCAGGGTGATCCGCTGATCCGGGCGGATGCGCGCTGCGGCCTGTTCGCGGGCCGCTTTGGCCGCATCCACTCGATCGTCCAGTCCCGAACGCAGCTTGCCGGCGGAGGCCTCCGCGCGCGAGGCGAGCCCGTTCATCAGGATCTTCGAGCCCTTCTTGTTCTCATTGGCCGTCTTCGCATTCCGGGCCCGCTTCGCCAGCCGGCTCTCCGCTTCGGCGCGCTGCCGCTGCTCCGCTTTGACGGCGTGCTGTGCTGCCGCGGCCGCCTGCACGGCGTTCGCCTGCTGCTGGTCGAGTGCCGCCTTCCATTCGCTGTACGGGCCGCCGAAGGTCGTCAGACGGCCGCCGCACAGCTCGGCCGTCTGATCCATCCGCTCGAGGAGGTCCAGATCGTGGCTGACGACCACGAGGGCCCCCGGCCAGTCGTCGAGCATCCCGGCGAGAAGCGCCTTCGTCGGACGGTCCAGGTTGTTCGTCGGCTCATCCAACAGGGTGATCGGAAGCTCCCGCACCCGCAGGCCGGAGATCGCGATCAGCATGACCTCGCCGCCCGAGAGGGTTCTCACCGGGCGGTCGAGGTCGGCCGCCGAGAAGCCGATCGCCCGCAGCTGCACCTCCGCGCGCGACTCGATGTCCCAGTCGTCGCCGATGGTGTCGAAATGCTCCACAGAGGCGTCGCCGCCCTCGACGGCCCGGATCGCATCCAGCACCGGCCCGATGCCGAGGAGGTCGGCCACCGTAGCTGTGTCGTGCCAGGTCAGCGACTGCCGAAGGTAGCCGACATCCCCCGCCGTGGTGATGCTGCCGGTGGATGGGGTGAGCTCGCCCGCGATGAGGCGCAGCAGGGTGGACTTCCCGGCGCCGTTGTCACCGACGAGCCCGGTGCGACCGGTGGTGAATGAGCCGGAGACGCCCGAGAGCGCGGCCTGGCCGTCCGGCCAGGAGAAGGAGACGTTGGAAAGAACGATGGCAGACGTGCCAGTAGACATGTGAAGACCTTGACGAGAGAAAGCGGACGATCGGAACGCAGTCGGCCGCGCGGTGGCGTTTCCAGAAGCCACCGGTGACCGGTGGCTACGCTCTGTCGATCTCGTCAATCAGCACCATGGCATGCTACCAAAGCCCGCCTGCCCGGCCTCTGGCCTCCGTGCCTCAGCGGCCAGGGGCTCGCGTGACGATCTGCTGAATGGTCCAGCTGTTGCCGTCGGGGTCGCTGAACGACGCGTACGTGCCGTAGCTGTCTGTCGCGGGGTGGGGGCCGGGCACCCGGTTCGCCTCGCCGGCCCAGTGGAAGATCCCGTCCGCGTCGTGCCAGAGCTCGCTGACCGCGACCCCGCGCTCGACGAGCGTGTTGCGCGCCTCGACGATGTCCGGAGTGATCAAGTGCAGGCCCTGCGCCGTACCGGGCTCGGCCGTGGTCAGGTGGTCGCCGAAGATGACGGATGCCGCGGAGCCGGGGGGAGTGACCTGGACGACGCGCACCCCCTTGTCGGTGGAGAAGTCCGCGTCGAGGCGGAAGCCGATCCCCTCGTAGAAGTCCTTCGCGCGGTCGACATCCGAAACGGGGATGACCACGATCTCGAGCTTGAGTTCCATGAGCGGTGCCTTTCGGTAAATAACTGTTTAGAACGGTTATGACCTTCTCATGCAGTCGCATAACCTGTCAAACCAGTTATTTTGAGCAGTCGGATGTCACCGCCGGGACTCTTCCTCGGCGGTCAGCTCGGCGCGGGCCGGCTCACTCCACGACGTCAGGATGCGCAGCCCGTCGCTGGACGGGCTGCCGTTCTCTGCAGTCAGCACCATCAGGCGCTGGCCGCTGCCGTCGGGACTCTGCCACGTGTCGCAGTCGAGGGTGAGCTCGCCGACCGTGGGATGCCGGTAGTGCTTCGTACCGTAGGTCGCCGAGTTGACGTGCCGTTCGGCCCACCAGGTGCGGAAGTCGGCGTCGCGGAGGGACAGCTCCCCGACCAGCGCGGCGAGCGCCGGGTCGTCGGGATCTGTCGCCGCCTCCATCCGCAGGGCGGCGACCGCATCCCGAGCGTCGTGGTCCCAGTCGAGGTGCATGCCGCGGACACCGGGATGCAGGAAGAGCAGCCGCAGGTAGTTGCGCTGGGGCGCGGGTACGGCGCCGAAGTCCGTGAACAGCGCTGCGGCCGCACGGTTCCACTGCAGCACGTCGAGGCGGCGTCCGAGTACGAGTGCCGGGGTGTCGGTCAGTTGCTCGAGCAGTCGCCGCATCGCCGGTCGCACTGTCTGGCGGGTCCTTCGCCGCCGAGGGGCTGCGTCGGCCTTGTGCGCGACCTCGTAGAGGTAGGCGCGCTGATCGTCATCCATTCGGAGTGCGCGTGCCAGCACGCCGAGCACCGCCGCGGAGGCTTGGACGCGTCCCTGTTCCAGTCGCGTGTAGTAATCGACGCTGATCGACGCGAGCGCAGCCGCCTCCTCCCGCCGGAGTCCCGCGACGCGTCGATTATTTCCCGTCTCCGGAAGGCCGACGTCCTCGGGCCGCAGCCGCGCGCGGCACGCCTTCAAGAACGCCCCGAGCTCGTGGAGTTCCGCCGAATCACTCATGGATTCAGTCTCCCGTCCGGAGCGATCGTGTGGGAGGGAAGGATTCTTCCCCGGCAGATTCCTGCTGCTTACCCCTGACTCGGCGGCGCAACAGCATGGGATCCGTCGCGGCAGCCGCCGCGCAGAACCCCATCGAGAACGGACCCACCATGACGACACGAACCGACGTCACCTTCGAGAGCGCAGGCATCCCCCTCGCCGCTCACCTCTATGTTCCGGACGGAGCCGTCGCCGGTTCGCCGGCTCTCGTCGTCGGGCATCCCGGTTCCGGGGTGAAGGAGCAGGCCGCGGGCCTGTACGCATCGCGGCTGGCGGACGCCGGCTTCGCGACGATCGCCTACGATGCCGCCTACCAGGGTGCGAGCGGCGGAACCCCGCGCGGTCTGGAGGATCCCGGCCAGCGCATCGAGGACATGAAGGCGGCGGTGTCCTACCTGACCACCCTCGACCTGGTCGATCCCCGGCGCATCGGTCTGCTCGGCATCTGCGCCTCGGGCGGATACTCACTCGCGGCGACCGCCAGCGACCACCGCATCCGGGCGCTCGCCACCGTCTCCCCCGCCGACGTCGCGCGCCAGTTCCGGTACGGCGCCGACGGCGCCCAGGATCCGGCGGTGTTCCAGGGCATGCTGGATGCGGCGGCCGCCGCACGCACGGCGCAGGCCGCGGGCGAGGATGTCGCCGGCATCCCGCTGTTCCCGGAGACGATCGAGCAGGCGCGCGCCGCCGGCGGCGAGCACGGCGCCGAGAGCTTCGACTACTACTGCACTCCGCGGGCCGCACACGACCGCGCCGCCCGGACGTTCGACTGGTCGAGCGTCGACAAGCTCGCCACTTTCGACGCCTTCACCCAGGTGCCGCTGATCGGCGACCGCCCCCTCCTCATGGTCATGGGCTCGCGGGCGGTCACCGCCTGGATGGGGATCGACGCCTTCCAGCGCGCGGTCGGCCCGAAGAAGCTCGTCTGGGTGGACGGCGCGAGCCACGTCGACCTGTACGACCGCGACCCGTACGTCGCGACCGCCGTGGAACGCCTGGCCGACTTCTACGGTCGGACGCTGGCACCGGCGGTCTGAGGAACTGGAGCGAGTGACGGGAATCGAACCCGCGCTATCAGCTTGGGAAGCTGAGGTTCTACCATTGAACTACACTCGCGCGGCCCGGAATCCCAGTAAAACACTGGGAAGTAGGGCTGCCGCCCAGACTACCCGGTCAATGGTTTTTGGCCAAACTCACCGTTTACTCACCGCTTTGGAATTTTGATCGCGCTAGCGGCCGGAAAATAGCTGCTCAAGTCGAAGCGATGTCTTGGTTTGCGCTGAGCTGCACGGCGTCGAACCGCCGCATGCGACGCGCATTGCCGATCCAGTCCGTGACGGCTTGTTGCTCGCGGGGATTTCGAATCGGTTTGGTCTCACGGCTCGCGCGCTGAAACAGGTGGTCTATCGTCTGGCCGATCCAGTGGAAGTTCGGTGTCGGATGTCAGCACTAGCCTGTCGGCATGGGACAGGATTCCGGGGTGCAACCGAGTCTGTCCGCGCGCGACGACCGAAGGGTTCGCAGGTACCTCCGACGGCTCGAGATTCTTGCTCCGAACGTGAGGCAGGACGAGTTCGTGAACAACGGCATCCCTGCGCTACTTGACTTACAAGAGTCCATCCTCCGGCTGCAGATTGAGATTCAGAAGGACATCGCTGCAGCTAAACAACGTCGACCACGAGACGCCGACACTCATCTATTTCTAGAGCAGCTTCGTCACGTTCGTCACCTCAGCAGAACTCTCGGCGATTCCCTCGCTTGGGTGACGTTGTTGTTCGATCGGCAAGTCATTCACTCGCTTTACCAGGAATCGCCGGTTCCGATTTCCTCGGGGATGACCGACAGCCATCACGGAACGCTTGCCTTCGCGCGTGCGAACACCAGAGCCGAATGGGGGCTGCCCATCGTCCACGACATCACCGACATCCTCCGAGTCGGAGACGTCACTTTCATGCGCCCGACGGGCGGACGCGAGCCCCTGGCCGAGTACCGAACATTTGAACTCAAGGTATCGCGCGCGGGGGCGGGCGAAGTCGATGCAAGTGGAAAGCAGGACGTCGAGCTGCACGTGATGGCAGTGAGCAATGAACCGTTCCCGAACCTTGCGGGCCAAGTTGCAACTATGCCTGACGAATCCGCGCCGGCCGAACCCGCCGCTCGGCGACCCGACCGTCGTATCGATCGCCAGATGGCGAGGATGGACGTTGCCCGCGACCGAAAGTACGCCCCCTTCCACGAGCTCGCGCAGATCGGAACCGAACGGATCTTCACCCTGAAGCTTGAGCGAGAACCAGAACCGGAGTGGGGGAAAGTTCGCGCAGCCATTCGTGCTGCGCGACGCGACGGATACTCGTACTTCTCGCTCGACGGGTTCGTGGGCTACGCGCTCTTTTACAACCGCAATGGGATCACCGACGAGGATATTCAGTCGGTGCGCCTCTCTGAGGACATCACTCGAACGGTGATGCATGAAGAGTTAGGGTCTCGAAACAGTCTCACGATCAATCAGATTCCGGCGTTGGACCACAACGATCCAGCGACACTGACCCTGCCCTTCTTTCTCTGGAAGGTCCCGCGCAACGCAATTCGCGACGTAATTCGTCATCGCTTAGTGATCATGGCCGTGTTCAATTCCGGGCGCATGGAGAAGCTTCTTAAGGACGCGGGAGTGGAGGTGAGACCCGCCGTGGGCGGAAAGGACTATAGAAACTTCGAGGTTGTGGTGCCCTTGTCCTGGGATAACGCACGCGGCGAATACCACGCGGGTGGGCCGTGGGACGAGATGCTCGTAGCAGTCCGAGAATTCCGCCAGCCCTCGGCTGTGGTGATGCGAGTGCGGGCCGCGGCGCGGATCCCCGACCATCTCACCGCCCAACAACTAATGGTCGGGGCAAGAGCGCCAGGAACTGAAGACGTGGCCGCGAGTTAGGCGCTGGACTGACACGAGAAGGTTCGCGGTCATCTAGCGGCGTCAACTGAATGAAGGATTGTCCGTTCGGTTTCCCTAGCTGCGTCGCGCAGGTCCGCGGCATAGTCTGCAAGCGGGATGCCGCCCAGCTGCGGAGCGCGGGCGCGTAGCGCATTATCCCTCGACCAACCTCGCTGTCGTCGGTCGCCTGGTGGAGACTGTGGTCGTGGATGCTGTAGAACCCGCGCCGAGGCCCTTTGGAGTTTCCGCGGAGGAAGCAATCGAATTGTGTCGCGAGTGGATGGTCTTCCTCGGGGCGACGGACACCGTCGCGTCGTCAGGGCAGGCGAAGGATCTCTGCGACTTGTTCAGCACACGCTACTTGGCTTGGGTAGATAACGGTCGGGGCAATCTCGACGTTGGCCCGATCGAAGCCGCAGCGACACTTGCCGCGTCCGATGGACGCCGCCCGTTGATATTCATCCAAGGCGGCGTCCGACCAACGGCACAGCAGCGGGCGGATGATCTCGGCGTGGCTCTGCTCAACTATCACGCACGCGATGGCTCCCTCGCAGGTCGTAGCAGGCTAGGGCGCGAAGCACTGCAGTCAGGGCTTGCTCAACGCTGACCGAAACGGCTGCTCAGCGTGTCAACGGCGACGCCACATCCGGACTAGCTACGACCGCCTGCGTGGGGTCAATCAGCGCTGCTCGCAACCATTCCTGACGCGCTGCCGCTCGAGACTCTTGAATGGTTTCTTCGGTCGGCTGTCGCTGCATGGTCGCAGCGAGTTCCGAGACGGCGCCCTGGGCAGTGCCAGCCACCACCACGACCTCGTTCCTTGTTCTCCCACGCGTGAGGCCGACGTAGAGGCCAGCGGCATCAACGCCCGGCCCGACTATGGATCGGTCGGTGGTCTCTCCCTGGACGCCGTGGACGGTGGACGCGTAGCCAAGATGTATATGTGCGCTCGCATAGTCTGTCGTGACTTTTCGCAGGTTCGAGGAGTCTGACGTGGAGACCAGGGTCAGGTGCGTCTCAGAGATACTGCGGATGACCCACCCCTGTCGGTTCTCGACCCCGGATTCGCGGTCGTTGCGCCGCGTCTGAACCACGTCCCCAATAAAAACTCGCTGCCCCGCTTGACCGGTCGCAGAGCGACCGACGTCCAGTACACCGGATTCGATTCTCCGAGCTTGTATTACTTCGCAAATTGCCTGCGCTTCCGAATGCGTTGCGGTCACAAGCGCAATCGACTCGCCTCGGCGAGACGCCCCGAACCATTCATCAACCATCGTCTGTTGCGCGTCTAGTTCGCTGTTGGCTGTGCGAACGTGTCCCGTCCGGACAAGCTCGCTGGCGAGGTCCTGAGTCTCAACAGCACCGTTAGCAAAACGAACACGCGCGGAGAGGTCGGCCCATTCTGGGTCGCGGAACCGGTGGATCTCGGTGAGTTCGATCTTCTCGTACGCGGACCGGCGGAAGAGGGCCATTGCGCCAGAATGTCCGACGGGGAGGGCTTGGTAGTCGTCGCCGACGACGGCGACGGTGGCACCGGTGCGGTGTATGACGTCGATGAGGGCGTTGGCGGCTTCGAGGTCGAGCATGCCGGCCTCGTCGACGACGATCCGGTCCCTGGGTCGGATTCGGATTCGCGGACCTTGATATTGCTGCCCAGTCGCGGGGTCGGTCTCGCCGAGTTGGAGCCGGGTCCATTCCGTGTTTCCGGCAATGCCGATGCTCCATCGCCAGCCGTAGTCGTGAAGGAGTTGGTGGAGGCTGGAGGCGGCGCTGTCGGTTTCGCGTCCGGCGACGGTGGAGGCCTTCTTGGTGGGAGCGATGATGATCATGTTTCGCCCGTGGCGGCGCAGGGTGGCGCCGGCGACTTTGAGCATGGTCGTTTTGCCGGTGCCAGCTGCGCCGGTGATGGCGACGACGGAGGCGGTCCCGGCGATGGCGGATGCGCCGTCGGTTTGGTCGGTGTCTAGGACTCGCACTGGGTCGAGCGCGTGAGCAATCGCGGTGATCTCCCGCACGGGGGCCGCGGCACCGGGCGCGGACAGTGCTTCGATTCGGTTGGCAATGGTGGCCTTCAGCGCAGCTGTGGAAGTGGCCATTCTGGACTTGATGTGTGCAGGTACGTCGGGCTCGTCGAGCAGCGTGACGGTGTGTGCTCGTGCTGCGGCGATGACCTGCTCGGCGATGGTCGCGAGTTCTGTGCGCTCGGCGATGATACCGGTGGCGGCGAGGGCGCGGAGCGCGCCGGCGCGGACGTCCATCAAGCTGAACCGGCCACCCGTGCCGGTCGATCGAGCGTCAGCATCGACGATGGCTTTGGCGGCGAGGAGTTCGATGTCGAGATCCGCGATCGATGCTGAAGACGTGTCGATGGCCGATCGCTCCCGGGCGACAGCGGGGTCGGCGGCAGCGAGCTCTTCGCGGACGAGCTCGGCCCAGTCGTCTTCGTTCAGATCGCCGGGCTTGTTCGGTCGCCCGGCGGCCCAGGCCCATCGGTCGATCTGGTTCAACACATCGTGGGACGGCTCCTGGCCGGGGTGTTGCTCCTTCCACCAGGCGGTCCGGGCGACCCTGTTGCCTTCGATTTGCGCGGACCGCTTCGACAACGGCCGCACCAGATGCTGCAGCTCGGCGATCTCCCCGTCCGCGTTAAGAGTGAAGCCTTTGGCGGCCAGAGCGGTGATCCAGGCCGGGTCGGTGCGGGCGGCGAGGTCGCCTTCGGCATTGATGACGTTCTGGAACCGCAACGCAACCCTCGTGTCCACGTTCGACCATTTCCCGTCGACGCCTTGGACTTTCACGTTCAACCACAGGTGCCGGTGCTTGTGCGGGTCCAGTGAGCGGGAGCGTTCATGCTTGAGTTCGACCACCTCGACTCGAGCGAGGTCTTCCCTGATGCAGCCGCCCTTCCCGCGCCGCGCGTTGAGTTCCTCCTGCCAGAGGTGGATGATCCGGTCCCTCAGTCGGTCCTGGAGGTCCTCGTACGCCGCGTTCAACTCCGGGTCCAGCATCGCCGCGATGCTGAACGACTTCGGCGCGTTGATCGTCGCATCCAACACCAGGTCCGCGTTCGGGGAGGACATCTCGAACCCGCGGTGCTCACCGGTGAGTGGGTCGCCGCCATCGACCCAGGTGCGCAGCTGCTTCCGGGTCAGCAGATCATCGCGAATGGACCCGTTCTCCACGATGTACCGGGTCATCACCGCACCCGCGTAATCCGCCGCCGCGAGCACCCCTTGCGCGTTCTTCGCGGTCAGGTGGGAGTCGCAGACACCGCCGAAGGCGTACGCGATCGCTTGCCTCACCCCCTGTGAGGCAACCCCTCGTTTCCACCGCGCTACGCCCCCGCGCATGCCGCTCAGGCTACTCGCATTCCACAGAAAGTGCCTGCGTGCATTCGCTCTTGTTGCCCCTTGTATGTCGCCTTGGTCAAGCCTTCCTTCTGTGTCGTTCCGTCCCTGTCGGTGGGTCTTCTCTCGATCGCTTCCTTCGTCTTCCTCGGCTCGCTCTTTCTCGTTCGTCTTTGTTTAGAGAACGCTTTGACCCAGCGCGGTCTCGGAGGCGGTTACTGGCAGCTGTCGCAGCGGCGGTCCTTCATCGGGGCGACCGAGACCCGGCACTCGGGCGCGTCGCCCTGCTAGTAGGCGTCGCCGATTCCGTCCTTGGGTCCTTGGCGGCGTGTTCTCGGATCCAGGCGTCGGAGGTTGCGGGTTCTCCGACGGCTCTCATCAGGATGGCATCAGAAGTAGAGGTCGAGGCAATACTCTGGGGGCTCGTGTGAGCGGAGGTCGCCGATCACAGATTGGGTGTAGGTGTACACGCAGTGGTCGGGCCAGGGGGCTGAGTCGCTCAGGAGGTAGATGTCGTGAGCGGGCATCCCGGCAAGGTAGCTCGGTCTTCTGATACTCGCTGGGGGGATCTCCCGGTCGTCGTAGAAGCTGTGCTCGAAGTCGCGCCACGGGTGCTGCGGGTGACGAAACGAGGCACGCCATGTGTTGTAGCCGAGGGGCGTCGAAGGTGACGTAGGAGACATGGTCGGGGAGCGTCCGCTTTGCCGGGGGTGGGTTCTTTCGCGGTCTCGGATGCAAACAGCGGTTTGCCCTGGTGCTGGACTGGATCGGGTCATCCAGCCCGCGTTCAGTCGGTCACGCTATTGGCGGTCTCCCCACGCCAGCCATCCCCTAACCGGGGGCCAGAGCCCGACACTATTCGGTTGTCGAACATCAGGCCGCCCGTAGCTGCAAGGGCGCCGGCTTGTGGTCTCGCACGTGGTGTTCGGGGGAGACGGTGACCCGATACTTCATCGCCATCGCTGGTCGACGTGTTGCGGAACTGACGGAGGACGCCGAAATCGCTCGTTTTGGAATAGGACGTGCCGTCGAAGGCAGGCTCGGTATGTAGCGTTTAGGACGATCACTGGGCCAACCGAGGTGTTGGTGACCCGAGGCCATCCGCGCCACCGTCGTTCCGGCGGTTGAGGCGAGCCGGCACGGGCGGGGCGTGGCGGGGCCAGCGCAGCGCGACACCGTTTCTGCGGCTGTTGATGAATTTTGAGTGGCGCATATGAGTTCACGCGCGGCCGCCGCCTTCGCTGAGCGCTCATGACGTCGCAATACTTTTGAGGTTGAGAAACATCGGTCGCGAGAGCGACGCGCTCACTATTCCCTACTCCTAGGCTGAGGCGCATGGGCAGCAAGGCACTCGACCGGTTGATCCCTTGGGTCGTGGGAACTCTGGTCGCGACTATTGCGCTCGCCGCGATCTACGGAGCGATCCAGCAGAACAACCGCGCCTCGGCCGACGACGCCCCGGGAGCCGTCATCTCCGAGCTGGTTTCCGCCGGAGGGAAAGACACTCCCGGGCCACTGCCTGCTCCGCGAGTCGAGCTGAGTGAGAGCCGGATGACTTTCTACCTTGTCTATACAAGCGATGGCAGAGCCGTCGCCGGCGACGGGTACCTCGACGGCAAGCGCGCTCGGATTCCCGAAGGCGTGTTGCGCAGCACGGTCGTCAACGGCTCCGACCACCTCACCTGGGAGCCGCGCACGGGGCTGCGGTTCGCCCTCACGACTGTACGATACGGACAGCTGCTCATCGCTGCGGGCAGTCGCTGACCCCGTTTGAGCAGCGAACAGCCCGGATCGGCTTCCTTCTCCTACTCGGCTGGCTGCTCACACTGGCAACGCTGACCGGTGGAGCGATTCTTCACCTTATCGTCGGACGCCGCCTCGATTACCCCAGGGTCTCGCGCTGGCGCGGTGTCCCGCGGTGCGGGCTCTGACAGCCCCGGCAAAGCGCGACGGTGTCTACCGCGTTCACGGGGCAGCTGACGGCGAAGCAAGGGAGACATCGGCGGCCGACAACGGCCTGTCTCCCGGAGGCGCTGGCTGGCTCCGCGCATAGTTGTGGAGTGCATCACCTCGACGGTTTAGTCCCCAATACACCACCGAGTGTGATTCGAGTCGGCGGGTTCACCCGCGGCGAGCTGATCCAACTGTTGAACGACCACGGCGTCCGGCTGAACGCACACTCCTCCACCCTGCTCGAGCATGAAGTCTTCGAGCAGCGCGGCCCCGAAGACCTTCGGTTAGTCGAGGTGACCGTCGGCCAGATTGGACTGGCACGCGGCGGTACGCTGCCGGAGGTGTTCGAGGCCGCCCGCGAACGCGCCCTTGCGCTGTGCCCACCAGACACTGGCCCCTACCTTCGCTTGGCGTGGATGTCGCAGCCGAACGCTCCAGACTCGATGTTGTCCGCCGGGCGGTCTCCCGCCGGCGCTGTCAAGGTCGCGGCGGGACCGTTAAGCGGCGACGTCAGGTATCCGAAAGGCTTCTACGTGCGGGTCATCGACCATCAGCCCTGGCTGCGCGGATACCGGTGCGACGACGAGTACGTCTTCGCACCCGACGACCGTTTCGTATTTCGCACCGCTTGCTGACAGAGCGGGGGAGTCGCTGGCGGAGTTACGGCGCAGGCAACCGCATTGGGCGACTACCGGTGTCTCAAGCACTCAGTGCTGACAACTTCACGCCTCCGAGGCTGGCACGTCAATCGTGCGGAGCGCAGAAAGCCGCCGGCGGTTGAACCTCATCCAGTGCAGGATCGCGAGAAGCGCGCAAACGGGAAGCTCGACCGGCCCTGGTCGCCGAGGCCGATACCGTGCCGTGTATGGGGTTTGGTCGCGTTCAGTCGAGCGCGAAGCTGACCCGTTTGCCGGATAGGAGCTACTGCCATCAACTGACTATCGCGGCGAAAGATTGGAGCAACTGTGGCAACCGAAAGTGGATCGCATTATCCGGGCAAGACTAGTGCTTACTCGCCGAATACCGCCGCCTTGGTCGCCTCTGGGTCCGGCAGGCCGATCACCACGCAGCGATATGGCTCGCCGACCAACTCTAGTCGTAGCCCACGCGGGGTCTCTGGATGAACAAGCGCAAGGGTGATGCCGCCGCCGTCCCCATTTCTGAACGTTCCGACCGCTGTGGTGTGGGGTACATATCGCCCCGCGAGCTTGAAGTCGCGACCCCATCCTTCGACCTGCTTGTGGGCGTCCTCGAGCACCTCCACCGAGGAGACCTGAGCAAGCGGAAAGCGTGTGGAACCAAGCAGCCCTTCGATCTTTTCGATCGTCGACAAGTTGATCACGGCATCCGAGCCGTCCCGTTTCAGCTGAGCCATGGGGCCACCCTACCGAGGGTCGCGCCACTCATATCAGCAGGGCCGCTTCGAAGAGGGACGACCGCGGAATCAGTGCGTGTCGGCTACCGCCAACTGGATGTAGACACCGGTGAGCAAGGCGAAGATGTACGCCTGCAGTACGCCGACGAGCATTTCCATCAGCGTGAACGCGAACGCGAAGACCATGGTGCCGATGCCGAACAGTTTGAACAGGCCTGGGGCCTCGAACAGGAACCATTCGGTGCCGGAGAAGAACAGCACGAGCAGCAAGTGACCAACGACCATGTTCATCATCAACCGGAGGATCAAGGTCACGGGCCGGATCAGGAACGTCGAGATGAGTTCGATGGGTGTGACGATGATGTACAGGGGCCATGGCACACCGGGTGGGAAGAGTGCGTTGCGGAAGAAGCCGGCCGGGCTGTGCCGGATGCCCGCGTAGATGAACGCGACATAGGTGGCGATGGCGAGGACCAGGGGCACTCCGATCACCGACGAGCCGGCCAGGTTGAGGCCGGGGATGATGCTCGTGAGGTTGAAGAACAGCACCATGAAGAAGATCGTCGTCAGAAGGGGGAGGAACCGTTTACCGTCTTTCTTCCCCAAGAGGTCCTCAGCGATGTTTACGCGGACGAAGTCCAGGCCGAGTTCGATGATGCTCTGCCAGCGGCCAGGTACGAGCTTCATCCGCCGGGTGCCCAGACCGAACACGAGTATGACCGCGAGGGTGGCCACCAGGCGGATGAGTGTAACGCGGTTGACCTCGAACGGAGTTCCTTCGAACAAGAGAGCGGGTGGGAAGAACTCGTTGATGGACGGTCCGGAGAATCCGGAGTCGGCAAGGAGCACGGGGAGTCTACTTTCGAGGCATTCGGGGCGCGTGGACCCTGATCGTCGAGGGGCAGCGCGGCGGTCTCCGACGGCGGCTACTTCATCCTAGTAATGGTAATTGCGAAAACGCAAATATTGCTTTGTAGCAGCTGTGTGCGCGTTCCTCGTGTCGCGGCTTTTGCAAAGAGCACGGCGTTGGTACCTTCACCGAAGTTGCGTGTGCGCAAGCGTTGTCGCCCTTGTGGGCGGTCTCGCCTATCCCGAGGGTGAGCTGAGTTGGCGTGAGTTGGTCGTATGTGAGGGTCCACAGGACTCGGTACGGTCCGTTGGCGGATCCGCAGGCGATAGAAGTCGCGATCCGTTCTGCCATTGCGCGCGGGGGCGAGTTCGTTGCGCTTCCATTGAACGGGCGAGAAGTTCGGGTGTTGGTGACGCGCGGTGTGCCAGTGCGCTTTGAGACGATCCATCCTCAGGACGAGGTGGAGTCGGCCGGTGCGGTCGGGGTGGAGACCGTGGTGTTCGACGAGGACGGATTCGACGAGTGGGGGATCTAGCAGATACTCACGTGGCAAGCGCGCGCCGTGGGGACCGGCGTCACTATTCGGATTTCTGTTCTCCAATTCATGGGTGGGTGATGAGGCTGACCTGGTCTTTGCCGCGGTTCTTGGATCGGTACATGGCTTGGTCCGCGGTGCGAAGCAGGTCCGTTGCGGTCAGGGTGTTGCTGGTGTCCGCGGGGTGGACGGTGACGCCGACACTCGCAGTAAGGGACGTCGTCCACCCGTCACCATGGATTGGGTGTTTGATCTCGGTGCGGATCCGCTCGGCGACAGCGAGTGCTTCCACTTGGGTGGTGTGCTGACAGACCACGATGAATTCGTCTCCTCCGAAACGGCACACGAGGTCTCCGGATCGGACACTGCCGGTGATGCGGGATGCCACGGTGGCCAGGACGGCGTCGCCGGCACTATGGCCGAACTCGTCATTGATCGATTTGAACCCGTCTAGGTCGATGAAGATCAACGCGAGTGACTCCAGCTCACTGCCGACCGTTTGGACGCTGCTGCTGATGTGGGTGCGCAGGAGGATCCGGTTGGCGAGCCCGGTGAGCGGGTCGTACAACGCCAGTGCCGCGAGCTCGGCTTGCAGCTTGAGCCGCGCCAGGACTTGCGCGGCCTGCCGACATAGCGCGCTTACCAGGTCGACGGTGTAGGGGTCCGCTGCCTGTTCGCGGGAGAAGAAGCACGCCAAGGAACCGACGACTTCGCGCCCGCGAAGAAGCGGCGCAATGAGCAGGGATTCGAGATCGGCGCTGTCGAGTGCCGCCACCACATCCGGCTCTGTGGTGGCAATGCTGCGCGACCAGGTTCGGGATTCGGCGGAGATCCACCCACCAGGTGGCACTACCGGGAACGACTCAGGGTCGAACGGAATGGCACCGGCGAGCAACTGAACCTGCCGATTCTTGAGGAACACTGCTGCTGTTTCGGCGCCGACGTCTTCGCGTGCGATCTGCGCCAGGGCGCTGGCCACGTCATCGATCGAGTCGCTGGTGCCGAACGCGGCGGCCGCATTTTGGAGGACGAGCGTCCTCTTTTCGGCTTCTGTGGCGCGGCGTTGAGCCGCGAGCAGGTTTCCGTCGTCGCGGTCTCGTTCGGGCGCGAGGAACACCGCCAGGTCGATCAGCGGGATCTCGCTTGTTTCGTAGAGGCGCGCGTTGATGGTCGTGGCCACGTTTCGGACTTGTCCGGAGCAGAAGGAGACGTGCACATCGGTGAGTTCGCGGTGGGCGTCCAGCAGCGGAAGGAGCAGGTCGGAGTAGAAGGCCCGACCGTCGGCGTTGAGCAGGTCGGCCAGTGCTGATCCGATCAGGGAATCTACGGGCGTTTGAACCCACTGCGCAAAGGTCTGGTTCGCGTGCACGATGACACCATCACGGGTGGTCGTCAGAAGACCGCACGGGGCCCGGTGATAGAGCTGCTCGCCGGAGTCCTCCCTCATGCGCGGGTGGCCTCAGCGTGGATGAAGTCGATTATGCGTTGCCAGTGCCGCCCGATGATGTCTGCACCCCCGTCCACGCGCTGGAGTTGTGCTCGGGGCGCGGCGTGGGCGTACCACTGCGCGTCCTGTACGGTCGCGTATGGGTCACTGGTGCCATAGAGGATGAGCGTGTCGGCTTCGATCCGAAGCTCGGACGCTCCGGGTTCCTCGAAGGCCCGCTGGTCAGCGATTGCTCCCGCGTCCCCTTGCGTGAAAGCCGTGTCCAGCATGCGCCGCACTCGGTCGGGGTAGCCGAGGGGCTGCTCCGACATCGCCGTTGCGGTGAGGGTGCCTTCCACTGGGTGGCCGTTGGCTGCTCGTGACGGCGCGGGCGCTGCCACCAAGGCCAGCCTGTCGACGAGTTGCGGGTGGCGGGCTGCGAGTGCGGCTGCGTAGATTCCGCCTTCTCGCCACCCAATGACGCCGATTCCACCGTAGGTGGTGTGCGCAGGGCGCTCTCGGGCGCTCGCTTCGGCTTCGCGCAGGTAACCGGCGAGGTCGTCGACCCATCCGGCCACGCTGATGATTTCTTGTTCCGTTGCCCCGTAGCCTGGGCGTTCGAAGGTCATTAGGTGAAGGCCGGAGCGCGCCGTCACATCGGGTGCCGGGTCGAAACCGGAGGCGCCCGGGGTCGGGTGAAGGAGTACGGCAAGGCGTTGGCCGGTGGGATCTCCGAGCCCGGTCATACCTACTTCTCGGCCGCTGGGAAGCCGAACCAGCCGATACGTCATTGTGTTCCTCTCTGGTCGTTCTCACTCGGTGTGTGGCGCGTTCCCGGCGGCCGTGTCACTAGTTGACCGGGTGAAGGACGCGACGCGGTACGGTTGGGCGTCCGCTTCCTTGAGCTCAAGCCCGTGCCCGGGAGCTGAGCGGTCCGGTACGAGTTCGCCCCCGCGCAGCGCTGGGACACCGTCGAAGAGAGCTCCGGCGATGCGGGCGTGATCGTGGAAGTATTCGACGTTGATCGCGCCGTCGAATGCGGCGGCCACCGATGCGTGCAAGGCGGGAGCAGTGTGGGCGCTGAGGGGGATGCCGTGTGCGCGCGCGAGCGAGGCGGCGATGCGGAACCCGGTGATGCCGCAGCGGGTGGCGTCGGCTTGCAGCACGTCGACGCAACCTGGCGTGACCAGGTCGCGGAAGTCGGCGGGCATGTACCCGTATTCACCCGCGGCGACCCGGATCGGGGCGGGCATCCGGTCGCGGAGCAGGCGCAGACCGGTGCGGTCGTCGCTAGACACCGGCTCTTCGAACCAGGTGACGCCTAGGTCGGCGAATCGATCAGCCAGGTGGAGGGCTTGTTTGCGCTCGTAGGCGCCGTTCGCGTCGACGAAGAGTTCCACGTGAGGGCCGATGGCTTCGCGGGCGAGAGCGACGCGGCGCGGGTCGTCGTCCGGCTGGGATCCGACCTTCATCTTCACGGCGCGGAGTCCGTGCTCGGCCCACGAGCTGAGCTGTTCGGTCAGTTCGTGGTCTGTGTAGTCGGTGAAGCCGCCGCTGCCGTAGGCGGGGATGGTGTCGTGCGCCCCGCCCAGATACTGGGTGAGCGGTACTCCGGCGAGGCGCGCGGCGAGGTCGTGCACGGCGATGTCGACGGCTGAGATCGCGGCGGCGCAGAGACCTCCCCACCCGGTGTTGCGGACGGCGCGTGCCATTGCCCAGAAGAGGCGCTCGGTGTCGCGGGTGTCCATCCCGTCGATCACTGGCCAGAGGAGCTCGCGGATGATTCCGAGGGCGGCGGTGGGGGCGTGGCTGAAACCAAGCCCCGTCGTGTCGCCGGCGGTCAGGCGTACGACGATCAGGCCGGTTGAGTTCCAGGTGATGGTGCCGTCGCTTTCGGGCCGCTCTCTGCCGGAGGTCGCGGTGGGGATGTTGAACGCATCGATTGTGATTGCGCGGAGCCGCGCCCCGTCCTCAGTTCCCATGGTCGTCGCCGTGGTCGAGGTGGAGGGCGTCCTTCACCCGCTCCACGCCCTCCGTGATGAGCGACGTCGCCGAGTCCTTGATGGCGCCGATCCCGTCGGGGTCGCCCTTCAGTAGGGCGAGGCCGGTGTTCTTCGCGAACTCGTAGGTGATGTGCGGCGGGAGCGGGGGGATGTTCTTGCCGGTGTGCGCGTCGATGACGGTGACCCCGCGGTGCGCCAGCGCCGTGTCCCAGGCGGCCTCCACCTGGTCGTCCGAGGTGACGGTGATCCCCTGGAAGCCGAGCAGCCGCGCCCACCCCGCGTAGTCGACCGACTCGACGTCCTGCGACGTCGACCAGACCGGGTTGGCGTCCTCGGTGCGCATCTCCCACGAGACCTGGGTGAGGTCGTCGTTGTGGAGCACCAGCACCACGAAGGTGGGGTCGTCCCACTTCGAGATGTACTTCTTGAGCGTGATCAGCTCGTTCATCCCGAGCATCTGGAAGGCGCCGTCGCCGATGGTGCAGACCACGGTCCGGTCCGGGTAGGCGAACTTGGCGGCCTCCGCGTACGGCATCGCGGCGAGCATGGTGGCGAGGCGGCCGGAGAGGTCGCCGCGCATCCCGTCGCGCAACCGGATGTAGTGGCCGTACCAGTCGGCGGTGGTCCCGGCGTCGCAGGTGACGATCGCGCCCGCGGGGAGACGCTTGTTCAGCTCGGCGTACACCTTGCGCGGGTTGACGCCGTCGTCGTAGTGCTTCTCGGCCTGCGCGGCGAGCTCGGCATCCCAGTCGCGCATCTTCTCGGCCACCTTCCCCTGCCACGACAGGTCCTCCTTCTGACGCAGGAGCGGGAGGAGGCCGGTGAGCGCCGTCTTCACGTCGGCCCAAATGCTCACCTCCGTCGGGTAACGGAGGCCCAGCTGCTCCGGCCGCAGGTCGATCTGCACCGCGCGGGCCTGCCCGGTCTTCGGCAGGAACTGGCCGTACGGGTAGTTGGTGCCGAGCAGCACGAGCGTGTCGCAGTCCTGCATCTGGTCGTAGCTGGGCCGCGACCCGAGCAGACCGACCTGCTGGGTGTGGAACGGGATGTCGCCGGACACGACCTGCTTGCCGCGGAGCGTCGTGATGACGCCCGCCCCGGCCAGGCGGGCCGCCTGCAGCACCTCCTCGGTGGCGCCGTCCGCACCGGCGCCGACCAGGAAGGTCACGCGCTCGCCGGCGTTGACGATGTCGGCCGCCGCCTGCAGCTGCGCAGCCGGCGGTGCGATCGCGGTGGACGGCGCGACGGCGCTCGACCGCGACACCCACATCTCCGCGCCCGGCTCGGCCATCTTCATGCCCTGCACATCGTGCGGCAGGATGACGACGCACGGTTGCTTGCGGGTGATCGCGGTGCGGAAGGCGATGTCGATCACCGCCTGCGCCTGCTCCGGCGAGACTATCGTCTGGACGTACTCGGCGACGTCGGAGAACGCCTGCTCGAGGTTGCTCTCCTGCTGGTTGAACGTTCCGAGCGAGTTCAGTCCCTGCTGGCCGACAATCGCGACGACGGGCTGGTTGTCCATCTTGGCGTCGTACAGGCCGTTCATCATGTGGAAGCCGCCGGGGCTGGAGGTGGCGATGCAGACGCCGACCTCGCCCGTGAACTTCGCGTGCGCGGTTGCCATCAGGGCGCAGATCTCCTCGTGCGTTGGGCGGATGTACTCCACCCCTTCCCCCGCCCGCTCCGCCTTGCCGAGCATCCCGTCGAACTCGCCGATCCCGTCCCCCGGGAACCCGAACACGCGCCGGACACCCCACTCCCGGAGCCGCCCGATCACGAACTCGCTAACCGTCTGTGCCATGTGTGTCTCTCCTTAGGTCGCCCGATTCAGGGTTCCGGGCGTTCGATGAGCCGGTTGGCCGCGCGGGCGGCGACCGCCATGATGGTGAGGGCGGGGTTGGCGCTGCCCTGGGTGGGCAGCACGCTCCCGTCGGTGATGAGCAGGTTGGGGACAGCGAACGTCCGGCAATCGGCGTCGACGACCCCTTCCGTTTCGTCGGCGGCCATGCGCGCGCCGCCGACGAGGTGGGCGTAGCGCTGCACGGTCATGGTCTCCTGTGCGCCGGCGGCCTCGAGGATGCGCTCCATGGTCGCCTGCGCCGCCTTCGCCAATGCCCGATCGTTGTCGCACTGCGTGTACGAGAAGTGGGCGACGGGCAGTCCGTACCGGTCGGTCTCGTCGGCCAGGGTCACCCGGTTGTCCGGCTGGGGCAGGAACTCGCAGAGCGCGCCGAGGCAGGCCCAGTGCACGTAGTCGGACATGTACCGTCTGAGGTCCGCGCCCCAGTGACCCTGCGCCATCACGTGCTCCGCCCAGGTGATCGGGAGGGGCGAGACCGTCTGGATGGAGTACCCGCGCTTGTAGGGCTTGGTCGGGTCGGTCTCGTAGAACTCCTCGGTGGAGACCTCGGGGGGTGGCGCCTTCCACATGCGGATCTCCTCCGGGAACCGCCCGGCGGTCTGTGGGGCGCCCTGCACCATCAGGTAACGGCCGACCTGGTCGAAGTCGTTGCAGAGGCCGTCCGGGAAGCGCTTCGACGCCGAGTTGAGCAGGAGTCGCGGCGTCTCGATGGAGTACCCCGCGATCGCGACCATCCGTGCGCGCTGGAACCGCGGGACGCCGTCCCGGAAGTAGTGGACGCCGACAGCGCGGCCGGTGCGCTCATCCACCGCGATGGAGGAGACCATGCAGTCGGCGCGGACCTCGGCGCCGTGGTCGAGGGCGTCCGGGATGTGGGTGATGAGCGGCGACGCCTTCGCGTTGACCTTGCAGCCCTGGAGGCAGAAGCCGCGGTAGATGCAGTGCGGGCGGTGGCCGAAGCGGCCGTTGGCGATCGCGACCGGCCCGACCTTCGCCGTGATCCCGGCTGCCCGGGCGCCCCGCAGGAAGGCTTCGCCGTTGCCCGAGACGGGATGCGCGCTGTGCGGGTAGGTGTGCGGGTCGCCCCACGGCCAGTCCTCCCCGGCGACGGGGAGCTCGCTCTCGATGGCCTCGTAGAAGGGGCGCAGGTCGTCGTAGGCGATCGGCCAGTCCGCGCCAACACCGTCGTCGGTGCGCGTCCGGAAGTCGCTGGGGTGGAAGCGCGGCACGTAGCCCGCGTAGTGCACCATGGAGCCGCCGACGCCGCGTCCGGAGTTGTTCGACCCCAGGGGCACGGGGTCGCCGCCGCCGATCTGCCTCGGCTCCGTCCAGTAGAGGTGGTGGGAGCTGGCCTCGTCGCTCACCCAGTCGCGGCCGGGGTCCCAGAACGGGCCGGCGTCGAAGGCGACCGCGCTCCATCCGGCGCGCGCGAGGCGCTGCAGCAGCACCGACCCTCCTGCGCCGCAGCCGACGATGGCGATGTCGACCTCGTCCGTGTCGGAGTAGCGGCGCATCCCGTCGCGCAGGTCGGGGCGGGTGCGCGACCCGTCGGGGGTCAGCAACCAGGCGGAGGCGTTGCGGTCGCGGACCCCGGCGAGTGCCGCCGCCGCGGCGCCGCGCAGCCCGCTCACGATCCGTCCCCGGTCGTCGTGATGGGCAGCTGCGCGGGATGCGCGTCCTCGACCTCGAAGGGCTCCCGCCGGCCGATGCCGAGGTTCTTGTACCCCCGCGGGTAGGCGGGGCCGTCGAACCCGATCTCGTCCCAGGCCCGGGGGTGGCTGTAGAACGCGGTGCAGGCGTAGCGCGTCCACAGGCTCCACGCCTGCCCGCGGTGGAGCCCGTGCCAGTCGCCGTCGCCGGTGTGGACGGCCTCCAGCAGGGCGCGCCTGCGCTCGTGGTCGCAGTCGGCGAAGGTGCACCCGTGCGCGCCGCGCGCGTCGTCGTCGAGGGCGGCGAGAGTGCGGTGCCAGGACTCCTGGTCGGTCGGCATCGTGTCGTAATGCCAGCCGTCGGTCTGCTTCTCGGCGAGACGCGCATCCACCATGGCCGTCACGGGCACCCGGTCGTCGCCCTCCTGGCCGAGGATCTCGTCGAACAGGGCGGTGGCGGCGGCCTGCTCCACCACGTCGAAGAAGCGGATGTCGGAGGGGCGGCCCACCCGGGCGAGGACGACGGCCCGGGTCTCCTCGTCCCAGTGCCGAGCCTGGTCGAGCACGCGGAACCCGGGGAAGCGCTCGGGCACGTCGTCCCCGCGCTGCACCGGCGGGGTGCTCACTTCTCGCGCCTCAGGATCGCGGCGAGCAGCCCCATCCCGCCGACGACGGTGACGAGGAGGGGCGCGAGGAGCGGGGGACCCATCTCCAGGTTGTAGAGGGCGTTGCGCCAGCCTCCGGGCTTCTGGGCGATGCCGCGGGCGTGCAACCACGTGCCCTGGAGGCCGTTCGCGACGATGGTCGCCGCGGCGATCGGCAGCAGGGTCTTCGCGGCGCGTTTGCTGAACACTCCCGCGACACCGGCGATCGCACCGACAGGCCCGAGGAGGACGGGTGCCCACATCCAGGGGTTCCCGAAGCTGGCCTTGTCGTGCTCGAAGTAGATCTCCGCCGCGGTCACCAGCGATCCGGCCGCCGTCAACCCGGACAGCGACCGCTCGAACCGCCCGGTCTCGATATTGCGTACGATCCGGTCGATGCCGTGGACCGCGTTCGTTGTCGTTATGCGTGGGGTCATTTGCTGTCCTGTTCGTTTGCTGCCTGGCGGAAACGGTGTTTCGGGTCCGGGAAGGAGCTGACCGGGGCGGTCTGGTTGGCGGTGAGTCCGTTGCCGATCCAGCCGAGCACGAGCCGAAGCCGGCGTCCTGGGCTGGGGAGTGCCAGGGCGTGGTACACCTTGTCGACGGCCCAGGCGGGCAGCCCGTGCAGGGGCAGCCCGCGCAGGACGGCGGCGCCGCGCATGCCGCCGTAGCTGGCTAGGGTCCCGAGGGATCGGTGCCGGTATGCGACGGGCGGGTCGCCAGCGAGGCCGTTCCGGAGGCTGCGAGCGAGTGTCCGCGCTTGGCGGATGGCGTTCTGCGCGTTCGGTGGGTAGAAGGCGGGCTGTTGCTGCACGGTGAGGTCGGGCACCTGCGCGTCGTCGCCGAGACCCCAGGCTCCATCGACGGGGGTCCCGTCGTTGCGGACGACGCGCAGGTAGCGATCGCATTGCACGTGGCCCTTTCGGCCGCGTGGCACGTCGGTGTGATCGAGGACCGGGTTCGGGGTGACGCCGGCGACCCAGACGATGGTGTCCGATGCGTGGGTGGAGCCGTCGCTGAGGACGACTTCGCCGTTGTGGCAGCTCTTCATTTCGGTGTGGAGCAGCACTGTGATGCCGCGGCGGCGGAGGAGGGCAAGCGTCCAGGCGGACAGTTTTTCGGTGAGTTCGGAGGCGATGCGTCCGGCTGCCTCGACCAGCATCCAGTCCATGCTCTCCCCGTACAGTTCCGGGTAGCGACGGAATTCTGTGACCGCGAGTGATTGGAGTTCGGCGATCGCTTCGACTCCGGTGTAGCCGCCGCCGACGAACACGAAGGTCAGCGCCCGTCGTCGTTCTGCGGGGTCGCTGGTGGCGGCAGCGAACTGGATGCGGTCGAGGACGTGATCGCGGAGGAAGGCGGCCTCCTCGATGCTGGAGAACCCGATTCCGTTTTCGGTCAGACCGGGGATGGGCAGCGTCTTCGTCACCGCGCCGAGCGCGAACACGACATGGTCGTAGTGGATCGGTCGCTGTGTGCCGTCGAGGGTGCGGATGACGGCGACTTTCCTGTTGGTGTCGACGGAGGCGACCGACCCCGGCACCAGCTCGGTGTGTTTGAGCGGGTGGCGGAGCGGGACGACGGTGTCGCGGGGCTGGGTCTCGCCGCCGGCAACCTCGGGTAGCAGCGGTTTGTAGGTCAGATACGGTTGCGGGTCCACCACGGTGAGGCGGAGCCGGTTCCGGCCAGACTCCCGTTGCAGCGCCCTGGCCAGGGTGAAGCCGGCGAACCCGGCGCCGAGCACGAGCACGTGGGGTGGGGTCATCGGTCACTCCTTGCCGATCGGGATGCGGTCTTGGGTGGTGGTCGTGGTTCCGGAGAGCAAGTGGAAGGCGCTGCGTACGAGCGCGAAGTGGCTGTACGCCTGGGGCATGTTTCCCAGTTGCCGGGCAGCGTGCGGGTCCCATTCCTCGCTGAGCAGACCGACGTCGTTGCGCAGATCCAGCAGTCGCTGGAACAAGGCTTCGGCGTCGTCTCTTCGGCCGGCTCCGATGAGCGCGTCCACCAGCCAGAATGAGCAGGCGAGGAAGACACCCTCCCCGCCCGGGAGACCGTCGTCGCTGGCTTGGGGGCGGTAGCGCAGCACCAGCCCGTCGTCGGTGAGGTCTTTCTCGATGGCTTCGATTGTGCCGACGACTCGTGGGTCGTCGGGTGGGAGGAACCCGACCCGGGGGATCAGCAGCAGGGAGGCATCCAGATCGTTCGACCCGTAGGCCTGTACGAACGTGTTCCGCTTCGGGTCGAAGCCGTTTTCCAGGATGTCGCGGCGGATTTTCGCCCGCAGCCGCTCCCACTGGCGTACCGGGCCGGGAAGGTTGAATTGGTGGGCGCCGTCGATCATGCGGTCGACGGCGACCCATGCCATGACTTTGGAATGGGTGAAATGGCGGCGTGGGCCGCGCATCTCCCACAGCCCGTTGTCCGGCTCTTGCCAGTGCTCAGCCAGATGGCTGACGAGGGCCCGCTGGACGTCCCACGCGTCCTCGCCTGCGCCGATGGTGGTGCGGGTGAGGGAGAGGCCGTCAAGAACTTCGCCCCAGACATCGAGTTGCAGCTGTTCCGCGGCGGCGTTGCCGACACGGACGGGCGCGGAATGATCGAACCCGGCCAGCCAGTCCAGTGTCTGTTCTGGGAGACGGCGCCGGCCGTCGAGTCCGTACATGATGCGCAGGTCTGCCGGGTCGCCGGCGACGGCGCGGACCAACCAGTTGCGCCACGAACTGGCCTCGTCGGTGTAGCCGGCGGTCAGAAGCGACTGCAGGGCGAGGGTCGCATCGCGCAGCCAGCAGAAACGGTAGTCCCAGTTGCGTGGCCCGCCGGGCTGCTCCGGCAGGGAGGTGGTCGGCGCGGCCACGATGCCGCCGGTCGGGAGGTAGGTCAGCGCCTTGAGGGTGATCAGCGAGCGTTGGATGGCGTCGCGATGCGCGCCGTACGCGTTGCTCTCACTGCTCCAGCGCGTCCAGAACAACTCCGTCGCGGCCAACGCCGTCTCGGCATCCGTCGGCTCCGGTTCCTCCTCGTGGCTGGGGTACCAGGTGAGCGTGAATGCGACGCGGTCGCCCGGGTTGACGGTGAAGTCGGCGACGGTGCGGAAGTCGCGGCCGCCCAGGGGCACGTCTGAGGAGATCAGCACAGCGTCCGGCCCGGCGACCGCTCGGACCCCGCGTTCCGCTTTCGTCACCCAGGGAACGACATGCCCGTAGTCGAACCGCAGTATCAGCTCGAACTGCATCGCCACTGTCCCGGAGACGCCCTCGACGATTCGTACGAGGTCGGCCGCCCGGTCACGCACCGGCATGAAATCGATGATGCGGGCGACCCCGTCGGCGGTCTCCCACTCGGTCTCCAGGACCAGGGTGTCGCCGCGGTAGCGGCGACGCGTGCAACGACCGCTGCCGGCGGGTGCGATTCGCCACCGTCCGGCAGCCTCGGTGTCAAGGAGGGCCGCGAAGCAGGCGGCGGAGTCGAAACGGGGCAGACACAGCCAATCGATCGACCCGGTAACCGACACCATCGCCGCCGTGTGCAGGTCGCCGACCATCGCATAGTCCTCGATGCGCGGTGCGCTCACAGGCCCACACTTCCGTGCATGATGCCGCCATCCACAAAAACGGTGGTGGCCGTGAGGTACGAGCCGCCGCCGGAGATCACGAAGGCAACGACGTCACCGATCTGCGCGGGGTCCGCCACCGTGCGTAGCGGGATGCTGTTCTCCAATTTCTGGCGGAGCGAGTCGTCCTTCATGGTGGCGGTGTTGATCGGCGTGTTCACCGCGCCGGGCGCCACGTTGACCACACGCACGCCGTGCGGGCCGAGCTCCACTCCAGCGGTGCGGGTCAGCATCCGCATCCCGCCTTTCGCCACGCAGTAGCTGAGGTTGCCGGGCATCGGCCAGTCCTCGTGCACCGACGACACGTTCACGACGATGCCGCCTGAGCCCTGCTCGATGAACTGCTTCGCTGCCCGCTGGGTGCCGAAGACCGCGCTCTTGAGATCGACGGCCATCACCTCCTCGAAGGCATCCTCGGTGACCTCCAGAAGGCTGTGCCGCTTTTCGATGCCGGCGTTGTTGACGAATGCGTCCAGGCTCCCGAACTCGTCGACGGCGGTCCGGATGAGCTTGTCGATATCTGCCGGGGAGCTGACGTCGGCCTCGACGCCGACGGCGCGTCCTCCCGCGGCGGTGATTTCTGTGACCAGGTCCGCGGTGTCCTCCGGGCGGGCCACGTAGTCGATGACCACGGCGGCTCCCGCCGCGGCCAGGCACCGTACGATTGCGGCGCCGATTCCGCTGTTGCCGCCGGTTACGACGACGCTTTTGCCGCTCAAGTCCACAGTGTTCCTCCTTGGTCCGCCGCCCATTGAACCATTCGTTTGCGCAAATGCAACTGTTTTTGTGACAGCACAAAGCGGACCGCCGCTGACGCGGGTCCGATGGCGAGTGGCGACGGGGAACCGGTATGAGGAGGTGTGACCTGATGGAGAGTGTCCCCGCCGGCCCGACGGAGATTGAGCCGATTAGCGACGGCTGAGACGGTTTGAACCCTCGGTGTCCCTCAGTCGACGCTTCCGGGCGCGCCTAGCCGTGACAGCTGCGTCGACCGCGTCGTGACGGACGGTGCGGGGAGGGGGTTGGGGGGTTCCCCTCCCCGCCCGCACCGGTTGGGTACACCCAGCCGGTGGCTTAGCCGGGGGAACGCGCCTGAGTTTCTGTGCAGACGAAGCCCGTCGGCCGGCGGCGGCCGACTAGCCCTATCCGGAATCAAGCCACTCCTGCGTGCCGGGCTGCCCTGGCGAGTGGGCCTGCATCCTGACATCGGCCATTCGGCATCTCCCCGAGCGGACCGGCGTGGTTCTTATCGCTAGGATGATTGTTACGCGACGTTTGCGATTGCGCAATGGAAGCGATGTGGGACATGAAGAGCACGCGGATGGACCGATGATGAACGTTCTTGATTCGACCGGCCCACGGGGCCGAGGTCAGGGTCGGGGGCATCAGGTGGTTAGGCCTGCGAATCTCTACGCGGGCACCCCCGTGCTGCTTCTGGCTTCGAGTAACGGCGACGGCACCGCCAACCTTGCCCCGGCTTCCTCGTACTGGGCGCTCGGACGGATCCTAGCTCTGGGTTTAGAGACCGACGGTCAGACTCTCGCCAACATTCTCGATCGTCCGCAGCTGACGGTGAACTTCCCGTCGCCGGCGCTATGGTCTGCGGTCGAGCGGATCGCTGACCTGACGGGGAGGTCGGAGGTGCCGGAGGGGAAGCTCGGGCGGTACTTATACTGTGCCGACAAGTTTGCGGCGGCTGGCCTGACGTCGCAAACTTCTGACCTTGTCGAGCCGCCGCGGGTGCGTGAATGTTTGCTGCAGCTTGAGGCGGAAGTGCGGCGGGTGACGCCAGGGGTGAGCGGTGACTACGCGATCGCCGAGGCCGAGGTTGTCCGGGTGCACGCCGACCGGAGCATTATCGGTGAGGATGACCGAATCGACCCGCTGGCATGGCGGCCGATGGTCTATAGCTTCCGGACCTATTTCGAGCTCGGCGAACCGGTGGGCGTACGAGGCGCCGTCGTTCCGGATCCTGCAGAAGAGGGCAACAACATGGTCGGCGCGGTTGAGTCGGAGGGCGGCGACCCGGCATGTTGGCTTGCCCTGATTTGCCCAGATTGTGGTGCGGTGGGGGAGGTGCCCGGCGGATGTCGCCGCTGTGGCGCGGCTAGCTAACCGTTCACATAGACGCGGTGCCCGGAGACGAGCGGGGCAGCCGGGCTGGGCTACGCATCGCCGCTGAGGACGGGACGCATCAGAGTAAAGCGTCCGTCGTCGCCGTGTCGCCCCCCGGCGGCACGGGCGAAGGCGCGAAAGCCCTCGGCCGCGCGCGCTCGCTCCTCGGGTTCCATCGCTGCCAAGACCTCCGCCAGCGCCGCGCGACGGTGCTCGATCACCTGGTCGACAAGTGCGGCGCCTTGAGGAGTCAGTGTCAGGCGAACGAAACGCCGGTCGGCCGGATCCTCGGCCCGTGCGATCAGTCCGGCGTGAACCAGCTTCTCGCTGGTGCGCGTGGCATTGGAAGCGTGAACGCCGAGCTCAGCGGCGATCTCGCCGAGATTCTGTGAGCCCCGGGTCGCGATCGTCACCAGCACCCGCAATTGCGGCGACGTGACGATATCCTCCACCTCCGCCACCGATCGCGCTGCGACGCCCATCATCACGTCCGCCGCGATCAGCGCAGCATTCACATCCTGCATTTCCACATTCTGGGCATTCACCCTCTCAGTTCTAGCCCGAAAATCATTTGCCCGCGCGTGGACGTGGCAGGCGGTGAGCTCGCGGGTGGGACCTCATGGCTGCGGTTGCCCGGTGGAGTCGCTCGACACCGACGCGCGATGCGGAGCACATGCCACCTGCCGGAGGTCCGGCGCTGCTACGGTTTCGAACCGTGGAAGACCCGGACTTCTTCTTGCCCGCCGTTGCTGCGCTGCACTTAGGTATCCCTGAACTGGAGATCCATCACGCCATCAGAGATGGCGAACTCCGGACAGTTGTATACCGGGGCGAGGTGAGGATCCCTGCCCAGGCCTTAACAAGCTTCGAGGAGCGACGGCGAACCCCCAACAACGACCCTTCGGCCTCTCACGACTAGCACTGCGGAGGGGGGTGTCGCGACCGCGCCGGGCGGCTACGGGCGCCAGCTCATTGTTCAGGCGGATCGGGTGATCCCGAGTTTGCGCGTCCGCGGGCTCTCCCTTGTCTGTTGTGGTCCGCTTTCGGGTAGTTGCCCCCGCGCTGGTGGGTGCTGCGGACCAGGGGCTCCTCGCCGTCGTGGTCAGCTCCGACATATGTTCCGGCTACATCCGCGTCTGGTCCGATTCCGCCGTGCTCCGTGTATTGCCCATGCACCTGCCGCTGCTCCGGTGCTTCAGGGTCTGCCTGTGTGTAGTGGCCTTCGAGTTCGTCGCGTTCATGCTGAAGCATGGTCACCGCCTCCTTACTTGCGATAGCGCAATTGTCCCACCGTTGGGGCCGGGTGACTATTGCTCCGTTACTGGGGTGTGGGGATGGAGGGCGCCGACTGCGGCTGGGCGCGTCCACCGTTGCACGTGAGCGGTCTGTGCGGCTGGGTCTCCGCAACGTTTTTTGTCGCCGTGTCCGTCGTTTTTGGGAGCCTAGGCTGCTGTGACCGCGAAGAGTCCTGCGACCCCGAGAAGGTAGATCAGCAAAACTGTGGCCGAGTCAATTCCCATGCCCAGCACGCGTTTAGTCGGCTGGAACACCAACCCGACGCAGTAGATCAGGGTGAGCAGTGCGGCGAGGGCAGTCAGGTACACGTCGCTGGCGTTCGCGTGAGGGAGCACCGCTCGCCCGGAGATGAGAGTGGCGACCAGGAACAGTACCGGCAGGAACGCGTTGCCGCCAAAGATGTCGCTCATGGCGAGGTTATCGTCACCTTGTTTGACCGCTTGCAGGCCGGTGGAGATTTCGGGAAGGGAGGTTGCGAGTGCCAGGACGGTGGCTCCGAACAATACCCCGGATAGGCCGATCTGTTTGGAGGCGGCGTCTCCGCTGACTTCGAGAATGACGCCGGCAGCAAGGGTGGCGAGGGCGGAGATGCCGAAAACTAGCCACACACGTCCTGTGCTCCACTGCTGGTGGGGCGATTCCGGTTTGCTGCGCCGATGCCCCGCCGCATGTGGCGACGCGTCCGGCGCGTTTCCCTTGCTTTCCCAGGGCAGGGACGACCCGGCATGCTTGACCAGCAGAAGTCCGATCACCCAGACGACGGCGATCAGAACAACATCCGGTGACAGGCGCAGGAGCACCAAGGCGGGCAGTTGGCTGCCTGCCATCACGATGGCGAGGACAGCGACGACGACTACCGCTTCCAATACCAGCACTAGGGATGCCGCCCGATACGTGAGTGGGGGGACGTTCTTGCCGCGCTTTCCCCACGCGTCGAGGATCACGAGGACCACTGTTTGTAGTGCGATCCCGCCGAGGATATTGCCGAGAGCTACGGAGAGGTCACCGGAAAGTGCGGCGCTGACGGTGATCGCGATCTCGGGCAGGTTCGTCGCGACGGCTAGGATGATGAGGCCGCCGAGTGCACTGCCGATATGCAGGCGCGAGTCCAGCACGTCGGTGGTCCGGGAAAGCTGGATGCCAGCCACCCAAACGACCGCGGCCGCCACCACGAAAATCAGGACCAGAAGCCACATCGGCCACCCGGTCATCGCTCTACCGCCGCGACAACCGCGCGATCGAACCGAGCGCCCACTTTGTCGTGCATGAGCGTCCTCTCTCGCGAATCCACGTCCGCACGCTACGTCTGTGGGGTCTTCTGGTGAACGGCCTTGATCCCCTCGGGTAGTTGCGTGTACGCAACCGTGGTATCCCTTGCGGTCCCTTGCGTCTTGATGATGTGCGAAGTTCGGTCCGGCTCTCGCACGCACCCGAGCAGGCGTCGAAGGACCGACACCTCAGGCGATCGAGCGTCCAGCGCCGTGGGTCGTGCATTCAACTACACGGGAAGGGGTATTAGGCGCACTCGCAGGCGAGCCTCACGCGCAGATGAATTCTGTGATGGCGTGCGCGGCCTCAAGCACGCGGGATGCGGTGGTGCGGATTAGCTGAACGTCTTCGTCGGCCCATCCGGTGATGTAGCCGATGCTGTACGCGCTGGTGTCGAAGCCGGCCAGGCCGGCGACGATGTACGCAACGGATTCGGCTTCCACTTCCATCCGGCCCCGGTGCTGGCGGTACTCCTCGAGGTCGTCCATGTGGCCGAGTTCGATGTGTGCCGCCTCGTGGATGAGGGTCTTCGCTGCCTGCTCTGGCGCGAGATCGCACCGCAGGGCAACGGTCTGCTGCTCGGGGTCGGTGAACCCGTTGGCGTGGGTAAGCGCCTCGCGTGCGATAGTCCATCCGAGCGCCTCGAGGTGCACGGTGAGTGGGGGGATAACGCCGTGGTCATGCTTGCCGTTGAGCTGTTGGACCGGGCTCTCTGGCACCGTCATGCCCTCCACCGTGTCGGTTTGTGAGATGTCGAACACCGACAGCACGGGGAAGTAGTGCACGGTGTGCTCTTCCGGGTCGGCGTCACTCTCGAGGTCTGTGTTGCGGATCGCCTTGAAGTTGTAGCCGAAGATCTTGATCGCGTGCTCGCCTTTGCGGACTTGGCGCCCTTTGGCCTGCCATTGCCGGAACCCGGCGACCATGGTCGCTTCCGGGTTCTGCGCGAGGATCAGGAGGAGGTTGTTCAGGCTGTGGGTGTGGAAGGAGCGCGCGATGTCGAGGAATCGGCGCAATTGCCCGCTGTCCGCGAGGTGCTGAACCTGCTCAACGATCGAAGCGTGTAAGTCTTCGGCCTGCGCTTTCCGCTGTGCTGCGGTGCGCCCCTCCGGTTTGGTCATGATCTTCGCTCCCTGGTGGTCAACCTGTTTGGTGTGGGTTGTTCGATAGAGGGAATCGGTGGGAGCGGGAGCACCGTGAGTGCCAACCGCGCTCTGGCGAGATAAGCCCGGAGGGCGCGTCAGAGCGCGGTTGGAACGGCAAGGTGCGTCAGCGACCTACGATGAACGGTCGGACAGCCCACAGCGCAGTTGAAGGCACTGCCCTGCGCACCAGGACCACAACAGGCCCAGACCAGTGCGATCAATTGATCCGGTGGGCGTGGGGGCTTAGGTGGGCGCGTGCTGGTTGGTGGAGCCGCCTGCGGCGGCGCAGTCCTTGCCGGTCTTGTTTGTCTTTCCGGCTGCCGATCGTAGCTCGTTCCCGGCGCTCCCGTGCCGGGCTTTCGCGGCATATCCTCACTCGCTGCGCTCCCTCCGGTATTCCACGGTCCCGGCACTCCCGCCCCTCCCACTCGCAATCGATCTCTCCGCCGGAAGGCAAACAAAAACGATCGACAGGGGAGTGATTGTGATGCGGGTATTCGTCATAGATGCGAGCAACATGGGTCCGGAACTGCAGGGCGGATTGATGGGAGTGGTCGGGTCCGTGTTCCCGACGGCGGAGGAGAAGAAGGAATGCGTAGAGACCGTGGCCCGGTACGCGGCGGACGGGTGGGCCATCGCTGCTGACCCCCACACGCTCATCGGCCGGCTCGCCGCACTGACCGCCGAGGCGGCGGCCGTGCCGTTCATGCGACTCGATGGCGCTCGCCTGGGACAGCGCGCCACGCGTATCATGAGGGCCACGCGCAGTCCCGAGCGAGATTCCGCCGACCCCGACGGATCGCCATTTCCCACACTTGCGCCCGAGACCCGCACAAGCGGAGCGACGCTCGCCGACTCGCGCATCGAGAACGGGGGTCGATGATCATGTCTCGCCCTCCGCTCGTCTCCGAGACCTGGGGAACTGTCTCCACCCGCATGCTCGAGCAAGGCCGCTGGGCCGCCCGCGCCCGCTACCGTGACGTCGACGGCCGCACTCGGCAGATCGAAAGAATCGGCCGCACCAAGCAGAAGGCGGAGGCGCTCCTCCGCGAGGCGATGCGCGATCGCATCAGGCCGCTCGGCGACGGCGAACTCGGACCGGACACCCGGCTCGCAGACCTCGCGATCGCGTGGTGGGACGAGTTCAGCCACACGTCTCGCTCCAACGGCACGCTTCGTCGATACGAAACCGTGCTGGACAAGTACGTCATCCCGAATCTCGGCGGCTGGATGATCCGAGAGGCATCCGTCTCTAAGCTCGACCGGTTTATCAAGCAGACCACCCGGCTTAACGGCTACTCAAACGCCAGTATTGCCGTGGTGCTGCTGACGGGCATGTTCGCGATGGCTGCTCGCCACGATGCCATCGAAGCCAACCCGATGAAATCGGTCGCACCCGTCGAGGAGCCGGATCACCAGGTCGCTACCTTCTCGCTCGAGGATGTCGCCGAGCTGCGCGAGATCCTCGCCAGGTGGGATTCAAGCCTTGATGCATCCGGCCGGCGCCGAGGCACTGACCTGGCGGATCCGGTGGACTTCTTCCTCGGCACCGGTTGCCGGCCAGGCGAGGTATTCGCCCTGATGTGGGAGGACGTCGACTTCACCATCCAGCCGTTCACGGTCGACATCCGTCGGACGATGGCGAAGAACCGCGAAGGCCGCTGGACCGTTCAGAACAAGACCAAAACCGGAGGCGGACGTCGGCTGTTTCTCCCGCCCTTTGTCGGCAAGATGCTCCTGCGCCGGAGGGTCGAATCGTATTCGGAACTGGTCTTCCCGTCCTCAACTCTCACGCCACGAATCCCGGACAATTTCCGTCTCCAGTGGCACACCGCCTTGAAGGGAACTCGATTTGAAGGGCGAGTCCCGAAGGAGTTCAGGTCCACCGTGGCGACCGCGCTTCGTGACGCCGTCGGCCTCGAGCGCGCACAGCACCAGCTGGGCCACTCGACGTACGCGACGACGGAGCAGTCCTACCTCCCGCGGGTAGTGCAGGTGCCCGACTCGACCGCGGTTCTCGAACGATTCAACGTTCGCGGCGACTCCGGCCCCGCGCTCGCGTAGCTCATCGTTTACTCACCGCTTTGGTCGTGATCCACGGTGTGTCGCGGAGATCGCACGGGTACGCCGATAGTAGGAAAAGCCCCGATCAACGGGGCTTAGGAGGCCGAGTGTGGCTCTCTGATATCTCGAGTGGCAGAAGCTGAGGTTCTACCATTGAACTACACTCGCGCGGCCCGCGAATCCCAGTAAATCACTGGGATGTCAGGCTGCCGCCCAGACTACCCGGTCGACGGTTTTTGGCCAAACCCGGCCAAACCCCTCCCGCGTCGCCTCACACCTTGCGCGCCTCGATGAGGTGCCGGCTCGAGTACGTGACGAACACGCCGTCGCGCCGGATCAGCTCATCGAGCTCGCGCAATCGGTCCCGATAGGCGTCGACGGTGAAGCCGGGCACCCACCAGATGACCTTCCGCAGCAGGTAGACGACCGCGGCGATGTCGAAGATTTCGATGCGTGTGCGCGCTGTCTGCAGGTCGATGATCTCGAGGCCGGCACGCCGCGCGGCCGCCGTCTCGTCGTCCGGGTGACGCCCGCGGCGCGCGTCGGGCAGGGGGCCGAGGAAGAACTCGATGAGTTCGAAGGCGCTGGCCGGGCCGACGTGTTGCGCGAAGTAGGTGCCGCCCGGCGCGAGCACCCGGGCGATCTCCTCCCACCAGATCGTGGCGGGGTGGCGGCTGGTGACCAGATCGAACGCGTCGTCCGCGAAGGGAAGCGGTGGCTCATCGGCGTCGTGCACGACGACGACGCCGAGGGGATGCAGCAGGCGCGTCGCCTTGATGACGTTAGGCGGCCACGACTCCGTGGCGACGGCCGTCGGCGGAAACGTACCCGCCTGCGCCAGCACTTCTCCGCCCCCGGTCTGGATGTCGAGGGACGCCCGCGCGTCGGCCAGCCGTTCCGCGAGCCGGCGGGCGTAACCCCAGGGAGGCCGCTCCTCGGTCGCACGCCCGTCGAGCCACGAGAAGTCCCATCCGGTGACGTCGACGCTCTCGCCGAGGGCGATGAGCTCCTCGAAGGTCGGTTCCGGCATACGAGGATCATGCCACGGCGGATCCATCGACAGGTCCCGGACGACAGCCGGGGTGAGGGCAGGGTGACCGTTGGGTGAAAGCTCCGCCGTGCCGTTGCGTTCTGACGACAGCATCCGAAAGACTCGCCTGGGACCGGCACGTCGAATCGCATCCGCAACGACGTCGCGGCTCCGTGGCGGAGGGGAAGAGCGTGCGCTCTCGCAAGATGGATGGTCGGGCCGTGTCTGCGCGCTGGGGCGCCACTGTCGCCGTGGTCGTCGGCGCCGTGACGTTGAGCGTCGGCGTGCCGATCGCAGCGGCGGCGGACTCGGTGGTGAGCACGATCCCGGTCGCCTCGACGACGTCGTCGGCCACACCGACCGTGGTCGTCTCGCCCGACGGCTCGCGGCTGTACGTGTCCGACACGAACGCCGGGACGGTGTCCGTCGTCGACACCGCCACGCGGACGGTGCTCGGGACGATTCCGGTCGCTGGTCCGATCGGGCTCGCGATCTCGCCCGACGGCTCACGCCTGTACGTCGTGTCGACGAACCCCGCGAACGTCCTCGTCGTCGTCGATACGGCGACGCGGGCGGCCGTCGCGTCCGTCCCGGTCGGGTCGTCGCCTGCGGGAATCGCGATCTCGCCGGACGGCTCCCGCGTGTATGTCAGCAACTCCAGCGGAAACGGGTCGACCGCGGTGTCGGTCGTCGACACCGCCACCAACACGCTCGTCACCAGCATCGTGGATGCGCCGGGGCCGCGGTCGATGATCGTGTCGCCCGACGGGAGCCGGCTCTACGTCTCGCACACCGCTCCCTCGTCTCACGACATCTCCATCGTCAGCGCGGCGACGAACACGGTGACCGGAACCGTCGCGATCGGCGCGTTCGCGGATGCCGCGACCGGCTTCGCGATCTCGGTCGACGGCAGCACCCTCTACGTGGCGAGCGCCAACGTGGGCCTCGTCCGGGTGGTCGACACCGCCACGGGGACCGTCACGGCCGCCATCCCCGCCGGTCCCGGCGCGTACGACGTCGCCCTCACTCCCGACGGAACGCGGCTCTACGTGACCGACTCGACCGCGAACGCGGTGTCGGTGATCGACACGGCGACGAACGCGGTCGTCTCCACGATCCCGGTCGGCGTGACGCCGCGCAGTTTCACCATCTCGCCGGACGGCGCCTTCGCCTACGTCGCGAACACCACATCGGACACCGTCTCCGTGATGGGAATCGACACGTTCCCCGCGATCACCACGACGACCGTCCCGGGCGGCACGATCGGTTCGGCCTACTCCACCGCGATCGCGACGACCGGCTCCCCGGCGCCGACGCTCTCCGTGAGTGCGGGAGCGCTGCCGCCCGGACTGTCGCTGGTCGGCGGCACCGTGACCGGCACGCCGACCGCCGCGGGCTCGTACACGTTCACCCTCGCCGCGAGCAGCACCGTCAGCGGCATACCGGCGACGGCCACGCAGTCGTACACGCTCGTCATCGCCGCGCTGCCGGCCGACGCTCCCCTCGACCTGACCGCGACGGCCGCCGGCGCCACCGCCGAGCTCAGCTGGACCGCACCCACGTCCGACGGCGGGGATGCTGTCAGCGGTTACCGCATCGAGCGCAGCACCGACGGCGCCGCGTTCACCACCCTCATCGGCGACACCCAGTCGGCCGCCGTCACCTTCACGGACACCGCGGTCATCGCCGGCCACACCTACCGCTACCGCGTGTTCGCACTCAACAGCGCAGGAGCAAGCGCGCCGTCCAACGTCGCCGAGGTCACGTTCGCTGCCGTCGCCACGCCGGTCGGCAGCACCCCGGCCGCCAGCACCCCGCCGACATCGACAAGCGGCTCCGCTGTGATGGATGCGCAGAGCACGCTGGCCGACACCGGCAGCGACCTCACCGCGGCCAGCGTCACGGGCCCGCTGTCCCTCGCGCTCGGTCTGATCGCGTCGGGTATTCTCGCCGGGGTCGCGCGACGCCGCCGCCGGAACGTCTGACCGCGCGCAGGCGGACCGTCAGTCCGCCGCGTCCTGCACCTCGTTCTCCAGCTTCTCCTCGTCGACGGCGATCTCCCTCTTGGTGATCCCGGTCGCATTGGTCAGCAGTCGTTCGATCTCACCCGCCTCGCTGGGATCGACGACGACCACGATGCCGGAGCTCCCCGCGTGCAGGGTCTCGCTGATCGCCTTGAGGTCTTGCGCGGACGACTTCTTGGAGATGTGGCCGGCGAGCGCGCCGATGCCCGCCCCCGAACCGCCGCCCACGAGGAGCGCGCCCCCGAGCGCGACGGCCGGGAACAGCGCGACGACCAGGCCGCCGGCGAGCCCGATGGCCAGGCCCTTCCGGCCGCCGTGGTGCTTTCCGCCGTCGTCCCGCTTCGGGATGGAGACCTTGCCCTCCTTGTCGCGCACCACCACCGCCGCGTCGAAGGAGGCGTGATGTCCGCGCTCCTTGTAGTGGGCGTGGAGGCGGTCGAAGTCCGCCACCGCCTCGTCCTCGCTCGCGTACTGGGCGGCGATCGCCACATACGGTTGATCGGTCATTTCCGTTCACCTTTCCGTTTCTCCGACACTCAGTCGTCCATCCGACACTCAGTCGTCCGGGGTCTGGACCTGCTCGAGCTTCTCGCCGTCCGGCACCGTGCCCGGCACGGTCTTCTCGTAGAGGAAGGCCGCCGCCTCCGGCCACGCGCTCGCCTCCGCCAGCCGGTAGACCGCGATCGCCTGGGCGCCCGCGTAGGTCGTAGCGGCCCGGATCAGCGCGGGCGGAGCGGAACTGACCACAGGGAGCTGAGCGCTGAAGTCGTCCTCATCCTCGTCCGGGTGCAGGAAGAGGGCTCGGTACGTCTCAGCGCTCACGCGACACCTCCGGGCGGCTAACGGCGCAATTCGCGCCCGTGCACCGTGACCGCGTAGATCACGAGCACGTCGAGGGCGATCGCGATGATCGACCACCACGGCTGCGCAGGCAGCGACATCACATGCGACACGGCGCTGATCGCGGCGATGATCACGACGACGACGCGTGCCCAGGTGGCTCCCTGGAGCAGGAAGACACCGGCGAGCAGCAGCAGCACGCCGACGATCAACGTCCACCACCCCCACGCCGCCACATTGAACGACGCAACGCCGCCTCCGGAGCCGACGAAGTAGGCCGTGTTGGGGCCGATGATCGCCATGATCCCGTAGAACAGGTCGATCGCCGCCCCGATGAAGAGCATGACCGCCGCGAAATAGGCCCAACCGACCCAGCCGGTTGTTCTGGCGTCCGACATCTCGCACCTCCCAGTGATCCTGTTGGCGGAATGGTGCGCCCCCGGGAGTGCTTCTGGCTATGCACCACTTCGCCGGACCCGTGTGAATCGACGGCAGATTGATGTCTAGCCGCGGGAGGCCCGGGAGGTTCACACTTCCGCCATGAGTGAAGCCGACATCACGGCGCCCACCACACTCGGTCCCGGCTGCGTTCCGGGTGGGATGCCGTTGAAGATCCATCTCGGCGAACCGGAGTACGCCGCCCTGGTCCGCATCGCGCAGCATCGGCACACGACCGCAGCGAAGATGGTCGAGGAGCTGGTGCTCCACGCCCTCGCGCGGGCCGATGTCCCGCCGCCCGTGCAGGGGCCGATCAAGCGCCCGCACACCACCTACGACGACGCGACCCAGGGATTTCGCCGAGACTGAGCGCACCAGAAGAGACGGCCGACAACGACGGGTGCGCGACCACGCCCACCCGATAGGCTGGCCACGTGCTTCTCTCCGATCGCGACATCAAGGCCGAGCTGGGTGCCGGGCGGATCTCTCTGGAGCCGTTCGAGGCGGAGATGGTCCAGCCCTCCAGCATCGACGTGCGGCTCGACCGGTTCTTCCGGCTGTTCGACAACCACAAGTACCCCTTCATCGACCCGGCAGAAGACCAGCCGGAGCTGACGCGGTTCGTCGAGGTGGATGCGGACCAGCCGTTCATTCTGCACCCCGGCGAGTTCGTGCTCGGGTCGACGTTCGAACTGGTGAGCCTCCCCGACGACGTCGCGGCGCGCCTGGAGGGCAAGAGCTCGCTCGGCCGGCTGGGACTGCTGACCCACTCCACCGCCGGGTTCATCGACCCCGGTTTCTCGGGTCACGTGACGCTGGAGCTCAGCAACGTCGCGACGCTCCCGATCAAGCTGTGGCCGGGCATGAAGATCGGCCAGATGTGCTTTTTCCGCCTGTCGTCCGCCGCCGAGCGGCCGTATGGATCGGCGGAGTACTCGTCCCGTTATCAGGGCCAGCGCGGGCCGACGGCGTCCCGGTCGTACCTCAACTTCCACCGCACCGACGTCTCCACCACCGAGGCGGGTCGTCCCGCCTGACCCGCACGCCGATCGAGAGGGGCACCATGAGCGAGACCACCGACGCGGCCTTCGCACGGGCCCTGATCAGTTCGGGCCCGATGCCGGAGAACCCGCAGCGGATGCACCTGTTCGGCCGGCTGGTCGGCAGCTGGACCGCCGACGTCCGGCTGCTCGACGAGCAGACCGGCGTGTGGAGCGAGTCCACCAACGAGTGGATCTTCGCCTACACGCTCGGCGGCCGGGCGGTGCAGGACGTCCTCGTCATCCGCGACGAGACAGATCCGGAGGGCACCCGCGGCCGTGGCTCGACCGTCCGTGTGTACGACACGGCCCTGGGCGCCTGGCGGGTCAGCTGGTTCGGGGCGGCGGCCGGCGACTTCTGCACCCTCGTCGCGACGCCCTACCGTCGCGACGGCATCCGGCAGGACGGCACCCAGACCGACGGGCGCCCCATCCGCTGGAACTTCTCCAACATCACCGACGATTCGTTCGAATGGGACGGGTGGGTCTCCGACGACGAGGGCCGCACCTGGTGGCTCGAGCAGCACATCGACGCCACCCGCACGGGATGAGGTCGGAGCGGTGTTCGACGACTTCGACGCGCCGCAGCTCGACCGCTCGGTCTGGCTTCCGCACTACCTGCCCGCGTGGAGCTCGCTCGCCGAGACGCGCGCGAGCTACCTGATCCACGACTCCCGCCTGGAGCTCAGCATCCCGCCGGAGCAGGGATTGTGGTGCCCGGACGAGCACCAGCCCCCGCTGCGGGTCTCGGGGATGCAGACGGGCAACTTCTCCGGACCGGTCGGCTCGACCGTCGGCCAGCAGCCGTTCCGTGAGGGGCTGCGGGTGCGAGAGGAGCAGGAGGAGTTCCGAGGCTGCCTGGTCGACCGCGGGACGGTCGGCATGCGCGCCTCCCTCTACCTCGGTCCGCGGTCGATGGCGTCGCTCTGGCTGGTCGGCTTCGAGGACGAACCGGAGCGCAGCGGCGAACTCTGCGTGATGGAGGTGTTCGGCCGCGACGTCGAGGAGGACGAAGCGCTGGTCGGGATGGGTTTCCACGCGTTCCGCGACCCGCGCCTCGCCGAGGATTTCGAGCGCATCCGACTGCCAATCGACGTGACCGAGCCGCATGCGTACGAGGCGCACTGGGACGGGGACGAGGCGACCTTCCGGGTGGACGGCCGAGTGGTACGGATGCTCGATGCGCCCCCGCAGTATCCGCTGCAGCTCATGCTCGCGGTGTTCGACTTCCCGGAGTGGCCGGACGACCGCGCGGGCGGCGGGGTGTTCGTGCCGACACTGTCCGTCGACCGGGTGTGGGCGAACTGATTCGTGCCGGCAGGGATGCCCGTCCGGGCATACGACCAGCTAGTTATCCACAGTCAATTTCACAGGTGGAAAATATGAGCAGGACTCACAGCTGACCCGAAGCTTCGAGACTCTGGTCGGCGTACAGCGCCGGGAGCTGCAGGGTCAGCCAGGGGCTGAACGCCCACGGCGTCTCGTCGACGGCCGAGAGCAGCGAACGCGGATCCGCCCAGGCCCACTCGGCCACCTCGCTCGCGGCCGGGGAGAGCTCGCCGACGATGGTGGCCGTGTACACCGGGCACACTTCGTACTCGACGATGCCGGCCGCATCCACCGCGCGGTAGCGGAAGTCCGGCAGCGCGATCGTCAGGTTGTCGATGCGGGCACCGAGCTCGTGCTCCGCGCGCCGGACGACCGCATCCTCGATCGCCTCACCCGGGCCGGGGTGCCCGCAGAACGAGTTGGTCCAGACCCCGGGCCACGTCTTCTTCGTCAGAGCGCGGCGGGTGACCAGGATGCGACCCTCCCCATCGAAGAGGTGGCACGAGAAGGCGAGGTGCAGGGGAGTGGACTCCGTGTGCACCGTCGCCTTATCCGCCGTGCCGATGGGCGTGCCGTCCTCGGCGAGCAGCACGACCTCTTCGCGGGGTGGCGTCATGCGTCCATACTAGGCGCGCCATCCTGCGACTCCGCCGGACGTCCGGGCTGCCAGCCGAGGTTGCGTGCCATCGTCTCGAGCGTGCTCATCGTGGTGGCGTAGTCCTGCTCCGAGATGCCGTTCGCGAGCTCGGCCCGCACGGCCTGGACACGGGTGAAGGCCTCGTCGTGAGCCGCGCGTCCCTCGTCGGTCAGCGTTGCTCGGTCGCCGTCGAACCAGACCCAGCCGCGCTCGACGAACTCGGCGAGGGCGCGGTGGATGCGGTGGGCGCCTCGGCGTCCTCCGCGGCGATCGCGGTCGAACGGGTGGTGGCGGTGGCCCCACGGGCCGCCGAAGTCGCGAGCGGGACCCGGGAACGGGTATCCGCCGGGGAAGGGGCCGCCGGCGTGGGGCGGGTAGGGGGCCGCGAACGGGAGCCCCGTGCGGGCGGTGCCGAAGGCGAAGCCGCGATCGAAGCCGCGTTCGTAGCCGCGCTCGAAGGCGTTCGGGTGGTCGTGGCCGCCGTGGTGGTGATGCTCGTCGCCGTGGTGCTGGTGCTCGTCGCCGTGGTGGTGGTGCTGGTCGCCGTGTTCGGGGGAGGGGGCGGCCGGGCGTTCGTCGCGCGGCTCCTGGCCGCGCCATCCCGGGTGGAACCCGTGGCCATGGCCGAAGCCGCGACCGTGCGCGCGGTCACCGGGCTTCTCCGGTCGGCCGCCTCGGGCGCCGTGCGGCATCCGGGCAGCGAGCTCGTCCGGCGTCGCTGGACCGTCGGCGAGGGTGTGCAGGATGCGCCAGCTTCCGCGGCGGAGTCCCAGGTCGGCCAGCGCGTCGCGCATGCGGTCGTGCAGTCGGCCTTCGATCACGCCGAACCAGTATCCGGGCGGCGTCTGTGCTGGTGGTGTCTGTGCGGAGTCGTCGATGTTCTCCATCGTGGACTCTCCTTTCGATGTATGTACTGTTACAAGTAAATGTATAGTTACATGCATGAGCGATGGACGTCAAGAGGATCAGTCGATTCCGCCAGAGGCGGACATCGTCGCCCTGGTCGAGAACGCGCTACTCGCGGTGCGCCGCGACCAGTCGCGCAGGCGCCCGCCGTGGGCCGAAGGCATGCCCCACGGCCACGGCCACGGCCACCACGGCGGTCGCGGCGGCCACTGGGGCGGAGGATCGTTCGGCGCCGGTCCGTTCGGGGTCGGGCCATTTGCACCGGGGGCAGGCGCGGCGGACGCGGCGCCGAGTGGTTCCGGCGTGCCGGGCGGCGCCCCCTTCGGCGACTCCGCGCGTCCCGGACCCGGGCGCCGGGGCCGCGACGGCTCCCTCGGCCGCATCGCCCGCGTGCGGATGCTCGAGGCGCTGGAGGCGGCAGAGGCCGAGGGTCGCAACCTGTCGGTGAGCGGGGTGGCCGGGGCGATCGGTGTCGACCAGCCGCGCGCGAGCCGCTTGGTGCAGGAGGGAGTGGAGCGGGGCCTCGTTCGTCGGGTGCCGGACCCGTCCGACGCCCGGCGCGCGCTCATCCAGCTGACCACCTCGGGCAAGGCGCAGCTGACCGAGCTGCGGTCGCACCGCCGGTCCGCGGTGGAGGCCGCGCTGTCGGCGTTCACGCCCGAGGAGGCGCGCACCTTCGCCGAGCTGTTCGACCGCTTCGTCCGGGCGTGGCCGCGCCCCGGCGAGACCGAGTCTGAGAGCTGACCGGACCCTCTTGCCGCCGCCCGGCCCGCTCCCTATCCTGGGGCCCTCCCGGCTCGCGGGCGACGGCGCACCCGGTCGCATGGACCGCCTCTCCTCGCTTCGCTGACGATGGTCGTCGAGCGGTCGGGGAACCCAGAGACGAGACCTCCGATGACCGATAGCGCCGCTTCCTCCCCCACCGTCGTGCTGGTGCACGGCGCCTTCGCCGATGCCGGCAGCTGGGCGGGGGTGGTCGAACTGCTGCTCGCCGAAGGCGTGAAAGTGCAGGCGCCCGCGAACCCGCTGCGCGGTCTGGCCGCCGACGCGGCCTACGTCCGCAGCGTGATCGAGCAGATCGAGGGCCCGGTGCTGGCCGTCGGCCATTCGTACGGCGGCGCTGTCATCACGAACGCCACGACCGGCCTCGCCAACGTGCGCGGCCTGGTCTACGTTGCCGCGTTCGCGCCGGACGAGGGGGAGGCGCTCGGCGATGTCGAGGCCGGCTCGACGGACAGCGTGCTGAATTCGGCGCTCAAGCCGGCGACGTATCCCACCGACGGCGAGCCGGCGCCGGAGCTGTACGTCGACCCTGCGCGGTTCCACGAGGCGTTCGCCAGCGACCTGCCGCCGGACCAGTCCGCCGTGCTCGGGGCGTCGCAGCGGCCCGTCGCAGCGGCCGCTTTCGCCGAGAAGACCGGATCGCCGGCATGGAAGACGCTTCCGTCCTGGGCGGTCGTGGCCTCGGGCGATAAGGCGGCCGGCGCGGACGTGATCCGCTCCATGGCCGAGCGGGCGGGCGCCGACGCGATCGAGCTGGAGGGCTCGCACGTGATCATGATCTCGCAGCCGCGCGCCGTGACCGACCACATCCTCCGCGCGCTCAAAGCGGTCTCCTGATGTCGGATGCGCTCGCCGGCAAGCTCCGGCGGACCGAGGTGCAGCATGAGCCGTCCTCGATCCCCGGGCGCGAGATCGTGCAGGTGCTCACCGAGATCCCGGTGGGCGTGGAATCGGGCTGGCACATCCATCCGGGTGAGGAGGTCGGCTACATCCTCGCCGGGTCGGTCGAGATGCGCATCGACGCCAGGCCGACCCTGCACCTGAACGCGGGCGACGGGTTCCTCATCCCGCCCGGCACGCCGCACAATGCGCTGGATGTGGGGCCGAGCACGGGCGAGATGCTCTCGACGTACATCGTCGAGGTGGGGGAGCCGCTCGCGGTCTTCGTCGACGAGGGCTCTCCCGTCACGGGCTGAGCCGCCCCCGCCGGAGATCCCGCCGGTCCCGCTCCGTATCTCCATCCGCACCGCGGTGCGTCGGAGTTTCGAACTTTTCACACCTACGCAAGCGCCGCAGCCTCCGACGCTGGCTGGCCCGCCCGCCCAGCTGTCGCCGGCCCGCCCGGCGGGTGGATGCGCCCGGTCGGAGATTCCGCCCGAACCGCCCCGCAACTCCATCCGCACCGCGGTGCGTCGGAGTTTCGAACGTTTCATGCCTACGGAAGCGCCGCAGTCTCCGTCGCGCGCGGGCGGGCGGCCGGCCCGCTCAGCCGGCGGGTGGATGCGTCCGGTCGGAGATTCCGCCCGATTCGCCCTGCATCTCCATCCGCGCCGCGGTGCGTCGGAGTTTCGAACGTTTCATACCTACGGAAGCGCCGCAGTCTCCGTCGCTGGCCGCCGTCCGGTCGGCTCGCCCAGCACGTGGATGCGCCCGGTCGGAGATTCCACCCGAATCGCCCCGACTCTCCATCCGCACCGCGGTGCGTCGGAGTTTCGAACGTTTCATACCTACGGAAGCGGGCGACGCACACGCGACGCAGGACTCAGGCGGCCGACCGGCGCGGCGCCCGCACGGGGAGGAGCAGCGCGAGCCCCGCCGCCAGCACGAGCACGATCGCGAGGATGCCCCAGTACTGCGCCCCGCCGACCGCCACGAACACCGCGAACAGAGTCGGCGCCAGGAACGACACCGCGCGACCGGTCGTCGCGTACAGCCCGAACACCTCACCCTCGCGCCCGGCCGGCGTCACCCGTGCGAGGAAGGTGCGGCTGGCCGACTGCGCCGGCCCGACGAAGAGGCAGAGCACGAGGCCGCCGACCCAGAACGCAGCGGCGCCGAGGTCGTGCGTGAAGAACACCGCCAGGCCGGCGACGATCAATCCGATCAGCGACGTCACGATGACCGACTTGGGCCCGAATCGGTCGTCCAGCCGCCCCGAGAGCAGCGTGCTGACGCCGGCGACGACGTTGGCCGCGATGGCGAAGATGATGACCTGGCCGCTGGTGAACCCGAAGGTGCCCTGCGCGAGGATGCCGCCGAACGTGAACACCCCGACCAGGCCGTCGCGGAACAGGGCGGACGCGATCAGGAAGAGGACCGTGTTGCGGCTCTCCGTCCAGAGCTTGCCGATGTCGCGCACGAGCACCGCGTACGACCGGAAGAAGCCGACTCGCGGGGTGCGCGCGTTCGGCGGGATCTCCGGCACGACGAACAGCACGGGGAGCGAGAAGATCAGCGTCCACGCCGCCGCGATCAGCGCGATGATGCGGATGTTGAGGCCGTCCTCGGTCGGAACGTGCAGCAGCCCGCCCGAGCCCGTCACCATTCCGAAGTACACGATGAGGAGCAGGACGATGCCGCCCAGATACCCGGCGCCCCAGCCGAACCCGCTGACGCGCCCGACCGTCTTCGGCGTCGACACCTGCACGAGCATCGCGTTGTAGTTGACGGTCGCGATCTCGTAGAACACCGTCCCGATCGCGACGAGTGCGACACCGAGCAGGAAGTACGACGGTTCGCCGACGACGAAGAACATGGATGCGGTGACCAGCACCACGACGCCGGTGTTGACCCCCAGCCACAGTTTGCGGCGTCCCGATCCGTCGGTGCGCTGGCCGAGCACGGGAGCGAGCAGGGCGACGACCGCGCCGGCGATTCCGACGCCCCACGCCAGTCCGCTCGACAGCACGGCGACAGCGGCGTCGTAGGCAGCGTGCGCCGGTCCTGAACCGCTCGTCTCGGCATCCCGCGCCGCCACGATCGACGGCGAGACGAAGAGGCTGCTGGTCAGGTAGACGGTGAACACGAAGGTGGTGATGACCGCGTTGAAGGCGGCTCCGCCCCAGTCCCAGGCCGCCCAGGCGACCACCCACCCGCGGGGGATGCGGCGGTCGGTCGCGCTGTCGGCGAAGAGCGGGCTCGTGGTCGTCACCAGGGCGTCGCCGTCGACGCCGCGGGGTTCGGCACCTGTCATAGCCACAGCGTAGGGCGTGGCGGGGAACGGCCGGTGAACGGCGCGGCTCCGCGACCGCACGGGTGGCCTTTTGGGTGGCCGCACGGATTCAGCCGACCGCTGGGCCACCGGTATCGTGACGAGCACCCGACCCGTGGAGGTTCCATCGTGAGCACCGCCTCGTCCGCACCGAACCCGTATGCCTGGGTACGGCACCTGCTGCCCCGCGTGGTGATCGGCGCGCTGATTGCCGCCGCCCTCGTCGGGGTCTACGCCGTCATCCTCGGCCGGTTCGACGACACCTGCTGGCGGCTGATCGGCACCATCGCCCTGTTCGTCTTCTTCGCCCTGATCTCCTGGTACGACGCCGATGTCTCGGCGCGCCGGGCACCGTGGTTCGGCGCGGTCAGCGTCGTCACGTCGGTGTACCTGTTCGGGATCGGGCTGTGGAAGGTGTGGGTCCCCGACGTGCAGCCGGTCGACGGCCTGTACGGGTCCGACGGCTACGACCCGTGGTGGCAGCCGTTCTCGTGGTTCCTGCTCGTGCTGGTGACGCGGATCGGCCTGCTCCACATCCACCTGGTGCTGAACACGCAGCGCCGGTTCACCGGGCCGATCATGAGCAAGGTGACGGTCGCGACCCTCGTGCTCGTCGGACTTCTGACGGCCGGGCTGTCACTGCCGCTGATCTGGACGCACGTCGACTTCGGCGAGACGTACTGGCGTCTGGTGGCCGTGGTGGCCATTCTGGATGCGCTCGGAACGGTGCTCATCCCGCTCACGTACTCGCTGTTCGGGCCGAAGGCGGTGCGCCCTGCGCCGGCGCCCTATGCCGGTCCGGGCGCGATGCCGTACGCGCCGCCGCCGATGCAGGCTCCGGCACAGGGCCCGACGTTCGCGCCGCCCGCGGAGCCAGCTGCCCCTCGCAGCTGGACGCCGACCGCAGAACCCGCACCCGCCGCAGCGCCGGCACCCGCCGCGGCGCCCCCGCCCGCCGCAGCGCCCGCCTCCACCTCCGCCTACCCGCGCCTCGACGCGTCCGTGGGACTCCGGCTGGAGTGGCCGCGCTACATCAACGGCCAGCCGCTCCCCGCGCGTTCCGACGGCACACCGGACTTCACCGGGGTGGTCGGCTACTGATCGCTCAGCGCGACGCGGGGAGGCTGTAGACGGTTCCCCGGTCGTCGCCGCGCACCTGCCGGTGGAGGTCCTCCATCGTGAGGTCGAGCTGGTTCGCGGTGCCCGCCGCCGCGGTCAGGTCGCGCAGCAGTCTCGCCGGCACCTCGCCGTCGTACTTGTAGTAGATCTTGTGCTCGAGGCTGGCCCAGAAGTCCATCGCGACGGTCCGTAGCTGGATCTCGACCGGCACCAGCACCGGCCCCTCACTGAGGAAGACGGGCACCTCGACGATCACGTGCAGACTCTTGTACCCGTTCGGCTTCGGGTGCGCGATGTAGTCCTTCACGCGCAGCACCCGCACGTCGTCCTGCGCGGTCAGCAGGTCGAACACGCGGTACACGTCGGAGACGAAGCTGCAGACGATCCGGATGCCGGCGATGTCGGTGATCGCCTCCCGGATCGCGTCGAAACTCGGCTCGCAGTTCTTGCGGATCACCTTCTGCTCGATGCTCTCCGGCGACTTGAGGCGGCTCGAGATGTGCTCGATCGGGTTGTAGTCGTGAAGCTCGGCGAACTCCTCGCGGAGGATGCTCACCTTGGTCGAGATCTCGTCGATGCCGAACTTGTACGGCATGATGAACCGCGCGAAATCGTCCCGGAACGCCTGAACCTCGCTGAGTGTCGCGGGGTCGATGTTCTGCAGCGCCTCGATGGCGCGCGTGGAGAGGAGCGGGGCTGCGGCGGGATCCGTTTCCATGATCCCGACGCTAGCGACGGTGCTTGTGCGGCCGGTGTGAATCGCACCGGGCCGCGCGTTGGCAGGCCTATGGTGACGCTATGGCCCACACGCTCACCGGAGACGCCGATCTGTATCTGCCGGAGTTCGACGACCCGCCCGCGGAGCCGGGCGGGCTGCTCGAGGAGTGGGTCCGCCGGGCGAAGGAGCGCGGGGTGCGCGAGGCGCTCGCCGCGACCCTCGCGACCACCGACGAGGACGGCGCGCCGGATGCGCGCACCGTCGCTCTGAGGCGGCTCACGGCCGACGGCGTCGAGTTCGGCACGTCGTCGGACAGTCGGAAGGGGCGCCAGCTCGCGGCCGATCCGCGCGCCGCCGTCGTGCTCTACTGGCGCGAGCTGCTGCAGCAGGTTCGGGTGACCGGCCACGTCGAGCGGCTCGGAGACGCCGAGTCCGACGACCTGTTCGCGCGCAGGACGCGTGAGGCCCAGGCCGCCACGACGGTGAGCGAACAGGATGCGCCCCTCGACGACCTGGATCTGCTCCGCGCGGCCACCCGCGACCTCCTCGCCGCGGAGGGCCCGATCGGCCGCCCGGAGCACTGGTACGCCTACCGCGTGGTGCCCGACCTCATCGAGTTCTGGCACGGCAGCCCCGACCGCCTGCACCGCCGCCTCCGCTACGAGCGGGGCGATGGCGGCGGCGGGTGGACAGTCGCGCGCGTCCAGCCGTAGCGGCCCAGGTTGAAGCGGTGGCTACGACGGTGCGCCCGGTCCTCATCCTGTACTGCGGGCTGCCCGGAGCCGGCAAGACGACGGGTGCGCGCGAGCGCGACCGCGAGACGGGGGCAATCCGGTTCAGCACGGACGAATGGATGGCCGACCTGGGCCTCGACTACCTCGACCCGCTGCGCGACCGGCTCCAGGCGCGGCTCGACCGGCTGTGGCGAGAGCTGCTCGAACGCGGGCAGAGCGTCATCCTCGAAGACGGCTCATGGACGCGGGCGGAGCGCGACGAGCTCCGGCGGGTCGCGCGGAGCTCCGGCGCGATCACGGAGTTGCACGTCTTCGACATCCCCGTCGAGGAGCTGTGGCGGCGACTCGAAGGGCGGAACGCGGGTCCTGGACACGGCGAGGTGCCGATCACTCGAGAGCTGCTCGACGCATCCCGGTTGCGGTTCGAGGCCCCGGACGCGGCGGAACGCGCGCTGTTCGATCGCTGCGTCGTGCACAGGTAGCGCGTCGATTCGCGAGCCGGGATGGGAATACGCCCCCGCTCTCCAAAGTTGAGTCTGGTGTACTCAAGTTTTGGGCTTGACGTCTTGACACCATCCCTCGTGGATGACAGTCTTGAGCCGTCGAGGCTCAAGTCTTGACCACAGACTTTCACGGCCACAAGCCAGCAACAAAGGAGAGAAGCACACATGTCACGTGCAGTAGGAATCGACCTCGGAACCACCAACTCCGTCGTCTCGGTGCTCGAGGGCGGCGAGCCCACGGTCATCGCGAACGCGGAGGGCTTCCGCACCACCCCGTCGGTGGTCGCCTTCACCAAGGACGGCGAGGTCCTCGTCGGCGAGACCGCCAAGCGCCAGGCGGTCACGAACGTCGACCGCACCATCTCGTCGGTCAAGCGCCACATGGGAACCACCTGGACCCAGGAGATCGACGGCAAGAAGTACACGCCGCAGGAGATCTCGGCCCGCATCCTGCAGAAGCTGAAGCGCGACGCCGAGCAGTACCTGGGCGACACCGTGACCGACGCGGTCATCACCGTCCCCGCGTACTTCAACGACGCCGAGCGCCAGGCCACCAAGGAGGCCGGTGAGATCGCGGGCCTCAACGTGCTCCGCATCATCAACGAGCCCACCGCTGCCGCGCTCGCGTACGGCCTCGACAAGGGCAAGGAGGACGAGCTCATCCTCGTCTTCGACCTCGGTGGCGGCACCTTCGACGTCTCCCTGCTCGAGGTGGGCAAGGACGACGACTTCTCGACCATCCAGGTGCGCTCCACCGCCGGTGACAACCGCCTCGGCGGCGACGACTGGGACCAGCGGATCGTGGAGTGGCTCATCAAGCGCTTCAAGGACTCCACCGGCGTCGACGTCTCCAAGGACAAGATCGCGCTGCAGCGCCTGAAGGAGGCGGCGGAGCAGGCCAAGAAGGAGCTGTCGTCGAGCATGTCGACCAGCATCCAGCTGCCGTACCTGTCGCTCACCGAGAACGGCCCGGCCAACCTCGACGAGACGCTCACCCGCGCCCAGTTCGAGCAGATGACCAGCGACCTCCTCGACCGCACCAAGAAGCCGTTCCAGGATGTCATCCGCGAGGCCGGCATCAAGGTCTCCGACATCGCGCACGTCGTGCTCGTCGGCGGATCGACTCGTATGCCCGCCGTCTCCGAGCTCGTGAAGCAGGAGACCGGCAAGGAGCCCAACAAGGGCGTGAACCCGGATGAGGTCGTCGCCGTCGGCGCCGCCCTCCAGGCCGGTGTCCTGAAGGGCGAGCGCAAGGACGTCCTCCTCATCGACGTCACCCCGCTCTCCCTCGGCATCGAGACCAAGGGCGGGATCATGACCAAGCTCATCGAGCGCAACACGGCCATCCCGACCAAGCGCAGCGAGACCTTCACCACGGCCGACGACAACCAGCCGTCCGTCGCGATCCAGGTCTTCCAGGGCGAGCGCGAGTTCACCCGCGACAACAAGCCGCTCGGCACCTTCGAGCTGACCGGCATCGCCCCGGCGCCCCGCGGCATCCCGCAGATCGAGGTCACCTTCGACATCGACGCCAACGGCATCGTGCACGTGTCCGCCAAGGACAAGGGCACCGGCAAGGAGCAGTCGATGACCATCACCGGCGGGTCCAGCCTGCCGAAGGAGGACATCGACCGCATGGTGCGCGAGGCCGAGGAGCACGCGGCGGAGGACAAGAAGCGCCGCGAGTCCGCCGAGACCCGCAACCAGGCCGAGCAGCTCGTCTACTCGATCGAGAAGCTGATCAAGGACAACGAGGACAAGCTCCCCGAGGACGTCAAGAACGAGGTCCAGGGCGACGTGGACGGCCTCAAGACCGCCCTCGCCGGCGACGACGACGAGGCGGTGAAGACCGCGTACGAGAAGCTCAGCTCCAGCCAGCAGAAGCTCGGCGAGGCGATCTACTCCTCGGCGCAGCCCACCGAGACCCCGGCCGGTGAGGCGGGCGACGGCCAGCAGGCCGGCGAGTCCTCCTCCGACGATGAGGACGTCATCGACGCCGAGGTCGTCGAGGACGAGGAGAAGAAGTAATCATGTCGGACCAGAACGGCGGCTCCCCGGAGCCAGAACGGGAGGAGCCGGTCGTCCGCGACAAGCGGAGGATCGACCCCGAGACCGGGAAGGTCCGGCAGCCCGAGGGTGAGCAGAAGGCGGACGACGCCGGCGAGCACGACCTCGCGCACGAGGAGCTCGTCGACGTCGGGCCGGCCGAGAACCAGGAGGAGGGTCCCATCCTGAGCGATGACGACCTCGACATCCTGTCCGGCCAGACGACCGCCGAGCAGCTCGCGGCCGAGCGTCTCGCCGACCTCCAGCGGGTGACCGCGGAGTACGCGAACTACCGCAAGCGCACCGAGGCCAACCGTGAGATCGAGCGCGAGCGCGCGGTCGGCGACGCGGTGAAGGGGCTCATCCCCGTGCTCGACGACCTCGAGCGCGCCGAGAAGCACGGCGATCTGGGGGAGGGCAGCGCGTTCTTCACCATCGCCGCCAAGCTCCGGAACGCGGTCGAGCGTCTCGGTCTCACCCCGTACGGCGAGAAGGGCGAGCCCTTCGACCCGCAGATCCACGAGGCGATCTTCCAGCAGCCCACCCCGGGCGTGACGGCCGACACCGTCGCCGAGGTGGTCGAGACCGGCTACCGGCTGGGCTCCACCACCGTCCGGGTGGCGAAGGTCGTCGTCGCGGTGCCGGCCTGACCCGGCGACACGGCGCACGGCATGGCGGAGCGGCGGGGAACGATTCCCGCCGCTCCGCTCGGCCCGTGCGCGCACGATTTTTCATGCAGACTTCATCCACGCACACCGACAACGACTTGAGAGGAGGCGCCCGTGGCTAGCCAAGACTGGTTCGACAAGGACTTCTACAAGGTCCTTGGCGTCTCCAAGGACGTCAGCGAGGCGGACCTCAAGAAGACCTACCGCAAGCTCGCCCGCAAGTACCATCCCGACTCCAACCCCGGCGACGCCGCCGCGGAGGCGAAGTTCAAGGAGATCAGCGAAGCCTACTCGGTCCTCAGCGATCCGGAGGAGCGCAAGGAGTACGACCAGATCCGCGCCATGGGGACCGGTGCCCGGTTCACGGCGCCGGGGTCCGGCGCCCAGGGCGGCTTCGACGACGTCTTCGGCGGGATGTTCGGCCAGGGCGGAGCGGGCGGCCAGCGCTACACCTTCCAGCAGGGCGGCGGCGACTTCGACGACGTCTTCGGCGGGCTCTTCGGCAACGGCCGGTTCGGCACGACGACCGGCGGGTTCCGCGGCTACGGCGGCCCGACCCGCGGACGTGACGTGACCGCACACACCACCATCGACTTCGTGACCGCGACGCGCGGCGAGACCATCACGCTGCAGGCGTCCGACGGCAAGCCCATCAAGGTCAAGATCCCCGCCGGTGTCGCCGACGGGCAGAAGATCAAGCTGCGCGGCAAGGGGCAGCCGAGCCCGGACGGCGGGGAAGCGGGCGATATCGTGCTCACCGTCTCTGTGCGCAGGCACCCCGTCTTCGAGCGCGACGGCCTGAACCTCCGCGTCAACGTCCCGGTCACCTTCGCGGAGGCCGCGCTCGGGGCGACCATCGAGGTGCCGACGCTCGGCGGCGACCCCGTCAAGCTGCGCGTCGCTCCGGGAACCCCGAGCGGCCGCGTGCTGCGGGTGAAGGGCCGGGGCGTCGAGACGAGCAAGGGCACCGGCGATCTGCTCGCGGTGGTTCAGGTGGCCGTCCCGTCGCACCTGTCCGCCGACGCCAAGGAGGCGCTCGAGGCGTTCGCCGCGAAGCTCCCTGACGAGAACCCGCGCGACGACATCCTGGCCAAGGCCCGGAGCTGACGATGGACGAGCACAGCCAGGTCTTCGTGATCTCGATCGCGGCGGAGCTCGCGGGCATGCACCCGCAGACGCTCCGCCAGTACGACCGGCTCGGACTCGTCAGCCCCAGCCGGACGGCCGGCAAGTCACGCCGTTACTCCATGCGCGACATCGAGAAGCTGCAGGAGATCGCGCGCCTGGGCTCGGAGGGGGTCAGCCTGGAGGGCATCCGCCGCATCCTCGAACTGGAGGACCAGGTGGGGGAGCTCCGCGGCCGCGTCCGGGAGCTGGAGAGCGCCCTCGCGGACGAGCTCCTCAACCGTCCCGGCCGCCGCGTCTTCGCGGCGGGCTCGGAGGGCGAGGTCGTCTCGATGCGTGCAGGCACGCGCGTGCGCCGCAGCAACCAGCTCGTCGTCTGGCGCCCCCTCGAGCGCTGACCTCTTCCGTCGAAGTGCACGTCGTGGCTGCTAAATCCCCGAAATAGCCGCCACAACGTGCGCTTCGGCGCCGGGTCAGAGCGACGAGACGCCCTGGCCGACGTAGAGGGTGTTCTGGATGTTGTGCGCCTCGGTCGCGGCGATGTCGTCGTCGATCCCGGCCCGCACCTCGCGCATGAGCTTGTGCAGTTCGGCGTGCTTCTCCGGGAGCCGTGCGTGGCCGGTGCTGTCCCAGAGGTTCGACACCGGCAGCGTGTCGCCGGCCTCGACCGCGAGCGTCCACTCCTCCGTTGTGGCGACGGCGGCGAACTCCGACTGCATCGTCACCAGCACGCTGCGGTGGAGGGCATCCGCCGAGATCGCGCCGGCCTCGTTGACGAGGTCGAGCGTGCCCGTGGCATCCGACAGGAACTCGACGGTGAAGCCGAGCTCGGACGCATCCCGAGCCGTCCCCGCGCAGCAGTGCTGCGTCATGTAACCGGCGATGGTGACCGTGTCGACGTCGTTCGCGCGCAGCCAGGTCTCGAGATCGGTGCCGGGGAACGCGGAGACGCTCCCCTTGGTCACCACGTGCGCGGGCGTGCGGTCGATGATCGTCTCGTGCAGCGCGGCGCCGTCCGAGCCGCGTGCGAAGACCGGTGACCCCTCGTCCTCGGTGTGCTGCACGACGACGATCGGCACGCCGTGGTCGTCGGCCGCGTCCCACGCGACCTCGATGTTGGGGATGGACGTCATCAGATCCGGGTAGCAGATCTTCAGGTTCCCGGTCACGTACTCGTTCTGCAGGTCGATCACGATCAGCGCGCGCTTCATGGCTGAACTCTAAAGGTCTCGCCGTCGCGTCGACAGCGCATCTCGCCAATATGCTCCTGGCCGAACGTCGGGGGTCCATGCCAGGCTGGTCTCTATCACCTCACATTGGAGCCCAGAGTGCGAAATGTCTCTCGTCAGTACCGAACGATCGCTGCGGCGGCGATCATGGCCATCACCGGGGCCGGCTTGCTCATACCGGCCGGGCCGGCAGCAGCAATGGCCGCCAACCTGTCCAGCCGGGTCAGCGCGCAGGTGCAGGAGGTCGGGCATGTGACCGCGCGAGCAGAGTTGGTGGATCCCGGATGGACCACCTCGAACCCGGCTCGTGTGGGCGACACCGTCGCCATCCGCACGACGATCGCCAACACCGGAAGTGTCGCGCTCAACGGCACGCGCTGGAACAGAGCCGACGATCCCAGCTCTCCGTGGGGCGTCCGAGAAGACACGCTTCAGCCGGGAGAGCAGTTCGTGGCGACACTGAAGCACGTCGTCACACCTCTCGATCTCCGCGTCGGCTACCTCGATTACACCGTGGAAGTGAGCGCCTATTGGGAGGCGTCCCAGGGCGGCTACCGGGTGCTGTCGGCCCGCTCGCAGGTCGTGACCGTGCTGCCCGCGGCGGTGGTCGGCGATGTCCAACTGGTCGCGCAGGTCAACGGACTGTACGTGACGGCGGAAGACGAGGGCGAGAAGCCGCTGATGGCGAACCGGGCGCACGCCGGGCTGTGGGAGCGGTTCACCGTGCTCAACAACGGCGACGGAACCGTCAGCCTCCGCGCCGGCGCCAACGGCAAGTACGTCGTCGCGGAAGACGAGGGCGCCAGCGCGCTCATCGCGAATCGCACGGCGATCGGTCCCTGGGAGAAGTTCACGGTCATCCCCAACAGGGACGGCACCATCAGCCTGCTGGCGGTCGCCAACGGGAAGTACGTGAGTGCCGACAGCGCGGGTACGGGCGCGCTGATCGCCAACCGGACGACCATCGGCGGGGCGGAGAAGTTCCTGATGCAGTGACGATCCGAGGTGGTCGGCGCCATCGTCGTCATCCACGACTCACCCGATGCTGCGAGGACTAGGCTTTTGCTCGGCCGCCCGCGCCCACAAGGCGCACCGGCGGCCGAGCGATGAAGCACACCGACTCCCACGAGGAAGCGACGATGAGAGCCCTGTTCAAGAGCGAGGCCGGGCCCGGCCTCGAACTGGTGGATGTCCCCGAGCCCGAGATGGGTCCGGAGGATGTCCGGATCCGCGTTCTGCGCACCGGCATCTGCGGCACCGACCTGCACATCCAGCGCTGGGACGACTGGGCGGCGTCGGCCGTGAAGGCCCCGCTCATCCCCGGCCACGAGTTCTTCGGCGAGGTCGTCGAGGTCGGACCGCTGGTCCGCGATGTCGAGGTCGGCGACCTGGTGTCCGGCGAAGGGCACATCGTCTGCGGCACCTGCCGCAACTGCCGAGCCGGCCGCCGCCAGATGTGCATTCGTACCCAGGGTGTCGGAGTGCAGCGCGACGGCGCCTTCGCCGAGCAGCTCGTCCTCCCCGCGACGAACGTCTGGGTGCACCACAGCGCCATCGAGCCGGAGGTCGGCGCCCTGTTCGACCCGCTCGGCAACGCCGTCCACACCGCGCTCGCCTTCCCGGTCGTCGGCGAGGACGTGCTGGTCACGGGATGCGGTCCTATCGGCCTGATGGCCATCGCGGTCGCCCGCCACGTCGGCGCCCGCTTCATCGTCGGCACCGACATCAGCGCACAGCGGCTCGAACTCGCGCGCGGGATGGGCGCCGACTTCACCGTGGACGTGTCGCAGCACGACATCCATGAGGCGCAGAAGGCGCTCGGGATGCGCGAAGGCTTCGACGTCGGCTTCGAGATGAGCGGCGCCCCCACCGCGCTGCCGTCGATGATCGAGAACATGAACCACGGCGGCCGTATCGCCATGCTCGGGCTGCCGTCGAAACAGATCGCCGTCGACTGGGGCATCGTTGTCACCCACATGCTGACCCTTAAGGGCATCTACGGCCGCGAGATGTTCGAGACGTGGAACGCCATGGGCGCGATGCTGCAGACCTCGGTCGAGCTGCACGACGCGATCGCGTCGATCGTCTCCGACCGCTTCCCCGCCCGCGACTGGGAGAAGGGGTTCGCCGCCGCCGCGTCCGCAGGTGGGGGCAAGGTCATCCTCGACTGGACGGAGGTCTGAACGTGTACGGAGCATTCCGCGAGCACATCGCGACGCAACTGCAGGAGATCGAGGAGGCCGGCCTCACCAAGCGCGAGCGCAGCATCCACGGCCCGCAGTCGGCGCTGATCACCGCCGACGGCCAGGAGGTGCTCAACTTCTGCGCCAACAACTACCTCGGGCTCGCCGACCACCCGGCTCTCCGCGACGCAGCGAAGACAGCGCTCGACGACTGGGGCTACGGGATGGCGAGCGTGCGCTTCATCTGCGGCACCCAGGAGCAGCACGTCGAGCTGGAGCAGCGGGTTTCCCGGTTCCTCGGCACGGAGGCGACCATCCTGTTCTCCTCCTGCTTCGACGCCAACGGCGGCGTGTTCGAGACGCTGTTCGGCCCGGAGGACGCCATCGTCTCCGACGAGCTGAACCACGCATCCATCATCGACGGCATCCGCCTGTCGAAGGCCCAGCGGTACCGCTACAAGAACCGAGACCTCGCCGACCTGCGGGCACAGCTGGAGGCGGCGCGGGATGCGGGAGCGCGGTTCACGGTCATCGTCACCGACGGCGTCTTCTCGATGGACGGATACATCGCGCCGCTCGCCGAGATCTGCGACCTGGCGGACGAGTTCGGCGCCCTGGTCTTCGTCGACGACTCGCACGCGGTCGGTTTCGTGGGCGAGCACGGCCGCGGCACGCCCGAATTCTGCGGGGTGTCCGACCGCGTCGACATCTACACGGGGACCTTCGGCAAAGCGCTCGGCGGCGCCTCGGGCGGCTACGTCTCGAGCCGCCGCCAGATCGTCGACCTGTTGCGCCAGCGCTCCCGGCCGTACCTGTTCTCGAACACCCTCGCGCCGTCGATCGTCGCCGGAACCCTCGCCGCGCTAGACCTGCTGGAGCAGTCCGACCACCTTCGGGCGCAGCTCGTCGCCAACGCGGAACTGTTCCGGCGGCTGATGACCGACGCCGGCTTCGAGCTGCTGCCTGGCGCGCATCCCATCGTCCCGGTCATGTTCGGGGATGCCGCGCTCACCGCGCGCATGGCCGACGAGATGCAGCGGCAGGGCGTCTACGTGACCGCGTTCTCCTACCCCGTGGTGCCGAAGGGCCGCGCGCGCATCCGCGTGCAGCTGTCGGCGGCGCACACGGAGGAGGAGATCCGCCGCTGCGTGGATGCGTTCGTCGCGTCCCGGGAGGCCGTCGCCGCGTAACGGCCCGCCTGCCGCGTGCCTGCCGTCGCCGCGTAGCGGCCCGCCTCCCGCGTGCCTGCCGTCGCCGCGTAGCGGCCCGCCTCCCGCGTGCCTGCCGTCGCCGCGTAGCGGCCCGCCTGCCGCGTGCCTGCCGTCGCCGCTCGCTCGGCCCGCTCCTGTGTTCCGTCAGCGGTCGCGGCGGTCCGCTCCCGTGGCGAACGGAGGTCCTGGCGGCGGGACCGCCCGCGATGTCCTCCGTTTCCCGCATCCGTCCGGCGCGTCGGCCGGGATCGCCTCCGTTTCCGACCAGCCGACGAACCGGGCCGCGTTCCCCGTCGCGGCCGCGTCCGTCGTGGAAACGGAGGAGAAACGCCCGGCCCGGCCGCCCAAGCGCGCGAAAGGGAGGAGTTGCGGGGAGGGCGGGTGCCCATCCGCCTCCGTTTCGCGCGCGGACGCGCGGCGCGCGAAACGGAGGATCCCCGGCGGGGAAGGACGCCCATGACCTCCGTTTCGTGGGGCGCAAAGCGCCGGATGGGCTCAGTCGTCGAGGGAGGCGCGTGGCCGGCGCAGCGTCACGCCTCGGCGCGCGAAGAACAGGGCGAGCGTGATGATCAGGAACACGGCGAGCACCGACAGGTCGACCATCGCGACCGTCCCGCCGACCGCCGCCGCCTGCGTCAGACCGCACGCCCGGCCGGTCTGGTCCGAGGCGCACAGGAACCGGTCGCCCTGGCCGGTCGCGCCGGTCTTCAGCCACGATCCGATCAGCTGGTTGTAGCCGGTGGCCAGGCCTTTCACCAGGGTCGGGCCGGAGTGTCCTTCGCCGGGCACGGCCCAGTAGGTGACCTTCCAGCCGGCGTTCTCGGCGGCGGTCGCTGTGTCTTCCACCTGCTGCCGGAAGTGCGGGTCCTCCGCACCGGCGACGAAGATCCCGACCGTCGGCTCCGGGTAGTCGTTGGCCGCGAGGATGTTCACGGGCCAGGTCTTCTCGTAGGCCACCTGGTCGCCGCCGAAGTAGCGGTCGCGGGTGACGGTCGGCCGGTACTCGCCCGGCTTGTCCGGCCCGGAGATGTCGATGACCGCACCCCACGAGTCCGGGTACTTCGCGCCCAGGTATGCCGCGCACTCGCCGCCGTGCGAGAACCCGGCGATCACCCGGTCGGCGCGGTCCGGCGACGCCGGGAGGTTCGCGTCGATCCAGGCGGGAACGTCCTGCGACAGGTAGGTGTCGAGCTTGCCCCCGGAGGTGTCGGCGCACGGCGGGTTCTTGTCGACGGCGCCGAGCTGGTCGACGACGAGCACGAACGGCGCCTGATCGAGCCGCTGCTGCCCGAGGCTGTGCAGCGCATCGAGCGTGGCGCCGAGCGTCGGATTGCCGGGCTGCCCCATCATCATCTCGACGACCGGACGTGTGCCCGACGGGTCGCGCAGCCAGCCGGGCGGCACGAACAGGTGCGCGGCCCGCGCCTCGAAGCCGGAGCGGGTGGCCGGAATGCGCACCGCCAGCTGGTAGCCCTCGGCGAGGCTCTTCGCGGTGACGGGGATGCTGCGACCTGCGACGATGGGCCGGGCGAACGCCGGCTGCACGGCGACACCGACCGCTCCGACCGTCAGCACGGCTGCGATCGCGGCGACAGCGATGCGCACACCCCGCCGCCCGGTGGACTGCAGCGCATCCCCGATCGCGAGCGGCAGCACGGTCGCGGCGAGAAGCACGGCGAACCAGCCGGCGCCGGTCAGATCCGGGCGGGGCAGCAGTACGACGCCGAGCACGACGATGGCGAGTCCGACGAGCTGCCCGGCGATCACCGCGATGACGGTCGCGGTCGCGCGGAACCGCCAGGCGCGGCGCGCGAACCGGTACGCCGGGTACGCGCCGACCACGACGAGGGCGGCGGCGAGCCAGGCGAGCGCGGACATCCTTGTCAGTCTAGGTGCGCCCGCGTCCGCGGTCTGGGAGGGGCCTGCGTCGGGCGTACGGTTGCTCAAGAAGGAGGCGCGATGATCGTCGACAACGCCGTGTACGTGGACGGCGTCCGCACCGAACCGCCGTCGCTCGAGGAGACCAGCGAGACGGTGCGCGACCGCGGAGGCTTCGCCTGGATCGGGCTGTATCGGCCGAGCGAGAGCGAGCTGTCCGCCGTGGCGAAGGAGTTCGACCTTCCGGCGCTCGCCGTCGAGGACGCCCTCTCCGGTCACCAGCGCGCCAAGATCGAGAAGTACGGCGAGATGCTCTTCGTCGTGCTGCGGCCGGCCAGCTACGTCGACGAGACGGAGAAAGTCGAGTTCGGCGAGGTGCACGTGTTCCTCGGCGACGACTTCGTCATCACCGTCCGGCACTTCGAGACCCCCGATCTCGCGCGCGTCCGCAAACGGCTCGAGGGTGACGCCGCGCTGCTGGCGCACGGTCCGATCGCGGCCCTGTACGGCATCCTCGACGAGATCGTGGACGAGTACGCCCCCGTCGTCGCCGGGCTCGAGGACGACATCGACGAGATCGAGGATCAGCTGTTCTCCGGCGACCGCGGGGTGTCGCGGCGCATCTACGAGCTGTCCACCGAGGTGATGCACTTCCAGCGCGCGGTGGACCCGCTGAAGGATGTGCTGCGCAGCCTGCGCGAGGGGCTGATCGCTCACGAGGCCGACGAAGGGCTGCGGGATGCGTTCCGCGACATCGAGGACCACGTCCTGCGCGTCACCGAGCGCGCGGACGGCTTCCGTCAGATCCTGCAAAACGCGCTCAGCGTGCACACGGCGCTCGTGGGCCAGCGGCAGAACGACGAGGTGAAGAAGATCTCCGGGTGGGCGGCGATCCTGTTCGCCCCGACCCTCGTCGGCACGATCTACGGCATGAACTTCCGCGTGATGCCCGAACTGCACTGGGCGTTCGGCTACCCGTTCGCGCTCCTGCTGATGGTCGGGATGGGCGTCGGCCTCTACGTCGTCTTCAAGCGGAAGGGCTGGATCTAGCCCCGCGTCATCCCACCGGCACGCGCACGTGCTCGTAGCGCATGCGCAGGCCGTCGAGCAGGGCGGTCAACCCGGTCTCGAAGGCTGCATCCGCCGGCGCTGTCGCGGTCGGGTCGAGTGCGCGGGCACGGGCCGCGTAGGCCGAGGCGAACGACGGGACCCGGTCCTCCGCTCCCGACGGGTCGAACATGTCGGCGGGTGCTACCGCGTCGAGCGCCGACCCGAGGATGAACGACTCGACCGCGACGAGCGTCGGCAGCACCTCGGGCTCGGGCCAGCCCGCGCGCACCATCGCGGCGACGACCGCGTCGTACATGTGCATCGTCCGCAGCGCGCCGGTCAGCGGCAGGACGGCGAGGAGGGCGATCGTCGGCGGGTGGGTGGCGAAGGCGAGGCGGTACGAGTGCGCCCAGTCGCGCATCGCGGCGTCCCACGGGAGCGTCTCGAAGGCGCTGACGTCGATGCGGTCCGAGATGAGCTCGCGGACGCCGGCGATGACGTCCTCCTTGCCGTCGACGTGGTTGTAGAGGGCGCTGGGCCGCACGCGGAGCGCCTGCGCGAGCCGCACCATCGTGAAGCCGTCTGCGCCCGATTCGTCGAGCAGGCGGAGGGCGGCCTCGGCGATGAGATCGCGGGTCAGCACGGTCGTCTTCGGGCGCCCCACCCGACGCGCCGGGCGATCGATCTCGGCCATACTCTTCCCCTCCGGCTCGATCACACCCTAGTATCTGACGAAATAAAAGAACGCCGTTCATTTATCCGTAACACGGAGGTTGCATGAGCACGACCGTCTTCACCGGTGGCACCATCCTGAGCAGCTATCGTTCCGACGCCGTCGAGCACACCGCGGTCGCGGTCGCGGACGGGCGCATCGTCGCCGCCGGCGCCGAGGCCCTGGCTCTGCGCGGCACGGTGGACGAGACGGTCGACCTCCTCGGGGGCGTCCTCGCGCCGGCGTTCGGCGACGGTCACGCGCATCCCCTGCAGGGTGGACTGGAGAAGCTCGGGCCGCAGGTGCGGAGCTGCGCGTCGGTCGACGAGATTGTCGCGTGCGTGAAGGAGTGGGCGGACGCGCATCCCGAACAGGAGTGGATCTACGGCGGCAGCTACGACGCGACGCTGGCGCCCGAGGGGATGTTCGACGCGCGCTGGCTCGACGCCGCCGTCCCCGACCGGCCGGTCGTGCTGCGGGCGTGGGACTACCACACGGTGTGGGTGAACTCCGAGGCACTGCGCCGGGCCGGGATCGACGCGAGCACGCCCGAGCCGGCGCTGGGCCGCATCCCGCGCCGGGCCGACGGGTCTCCACTCGGCATCCTGCAGGAGCCCGGCGCCGTCGACCTCCTGATCCCGGCCGAGCCCGGGCGGACGCACGACGAACGTGTCGAGGCCCTGCGGCTGGCGACCGCCGAGTACGCGGAGCTCGGGATCGCGTGGGTGCAGGACGCCTGGGTCGAGCCGGCCGAGGTGGAGGCGTATCTCGAGGCGTCCGCACGCGGGCTGCTGTCGACGCGGGTGAACCTTGCCCTTCGCGCCGATCCCGTGCGCTGGCGCGACCAGGTGCCCGAGTTCGTCGAGTCTCGCCGCCGCGTCGAAGAGCTCGACGACCCGCTGCTGACCGCACGCACCGTGAAGGTCTTCGTGGACGGCGTCATCGAGAACCACACCGCGGCGATGCTGGCCGACTACACCGACACCCCCGGCGACCGCGGGCTCCCCAACTGGGATGCGGCCGAGCTCACCGCGGCGGCCGTCACCTTCGACAAGCTCGGCTTCCAGTTGCACCTGCACGCGATCGGCGACGCGGCGACCCGGACCGCCCTCGACGTCTTCGAGGCGGTCGAGCGCACCAACGGCGCACGCGACCGCCGGCCGGTGATCGCGCACGTCCAGGTCGTCGACCCGGTTGACCTGCCCCGGTTCGAGCGCCTCGGCGTCATCGCGAACTTCGAGCCGCTCTGGGCGCAGCTCGACTCGATGATGCTCGACCTGACCATCCCGCGCCTCGGACCCGAGCGCGAAGGACTGCAGTACCCCATCCGCACGCTGCTCGAGTCGGCGACCGTCTCCTTCGGAAGCGACTGGCCGGTCAGCAGCGCCGACTGGCGGCCCGGTGTCGCGACGGCGGTCACCCGCCAGACGGAGCAGCGGGTTCCGGAAGCCGGATGGACCCCCGCCGAGCGCATCCCGCTCACCGACGCGCTGGAGGCCTACTCCTCCGGCGTCGCCCGCCAGGCCTTCGCGCAGCATGCGCGCAGCGAGCTGCGACCGGGGTCCTCCCCGGACCTGGTCTGGCTCGACACCGACCCGCGCCACGTGGACCCGCACGACCTGCGATCCGTCCGCGTGCTCGGAACCTGGGTCGCCGGCGTTCGCCGCGCGACCACCGTACGGAGCTGATACCCACCCCCATTGCACCACTCCATCCCTGCACCACTCGACTCAGAGAGGCAGCACCACATGACCACGACCGACCTGCCGCCCCAGCCGCGGCTCAAGAGGGCGCTCGGCCCCACAGCCCTCGTGCTGTTCGGCCTCACCTACCTCGCCCCCGTCACCGTCTTCACGACCTACGGCATCGTGACGCAGTCGACCGACAATCACCTCCCGTCCGCCTACGTCGTCGCGCTGGTCGCGATGCTGTTCACAGCACTCAGTTACGGCGCGATGGCGCGTGCGTTCCCGGTGTCCGGTTCGGCGTACACGTACACCCAGCAGACGTTCGGCGGTCACGTCGGCTTCCTGACCGGGTGGACGCTGATGCTCGATTACCTGTTCCTGCCGATGATCAACTTCCTGCTGATCGGGCTGTACCTCAACACGCAGTTCCCGGACATCCCGGGCTGGGTGTTCGCCCTGGCGTCGCTGCTGCTGGTGCTGCTCTTCAACGTGCTCGGCATCACCCTGGTCAACCGGCTCAACGTCGCGATCGTGGCCCTGTCGGTGCTGCTCGTGGTCGTGTTCGCCGTGCTCGCGATCAAGGAGCTGCTGACCAACCCGTCGTCCGAGACGCCGAGCCTGATCGAGCCGTTCCTGCCCGGGAAGGGCGGACTGGGCCCGATCTTCGCGGGCGCCGCCGTGCTCGCCCTGTCGTTCCTCGGCTTCGACGCGGTCTCGACCCTGTCGGAGGAGGCGAAGAACCCGAAGCGCGACATCCCGCGCGCCATCGTCCTGACCACTCTCATCGGCGGCGCGATCTTCATCGTCGTCTCCTGGCTGGGCGCGCTCGTGTACCCGGACTGGCGCGACTTCGCGGAGGTCGACTCGGCCGGCGTCGACCTCATGGCCAAGGTGGGCGGCACGTTCCTGACGTCGTTCTTCGTCGCCGTCTACGTGGTCGGCGCGTTCGGATCGGGGATGACGACCCAGGTCAGCGTCTCGCGCATCATCTACTCGATGGGCCGGGATGGCGTGCTCCCGCGCGTCTTCGGCACGCTCCACTCGCAGTTCCGCACGCCGTGGGTGGCCGCGCTGGCGGTCTCCGTCGTGTCCCTCCTGGCGCTCGTGCTGACCCTGGATCAAGCCGCGACGATGATCTCGTTCGGCGCACTGGCGGCCTTCTCGATGGTCAACCTCTCGGTCATCAAGCACCACCTGTTCCCGAAGGGCGGGCGAACCGCTCCCTCGACGGGCGAGTGGGTGCGCTACGGCGTGCTGCCCGCGATCGGGTTCGTCCTCACCGTCTGGCTGTGGACCTCGCTCACAGCCACCACGTTCATCGTGGGCCTGTCGTGGATGCTCGTCGGGGTGATCTACCTCGCCGTCCTGACGCGCGGATTCCGCCGCAAGCCGCCGACGATGGATTTCTCGGAGAAGGAGGAGCTGGAGCAGGAGGCCGCCCGGGCCTCGTGAGCTCCGGGCAACCGCACGCTCGCGGGGTCACGCCCTCCGGTCGCCTCTGATTGACTGGGGGCGTGACCTCCGCAACGCCCGACTTCCCGTACGACCGCCTGCGGCGGCGGCCGGACGTCGAGGCGCCGAACCTGTTCGCCGCGGACGCCGCCGACCGCCTGCTCTCGGACCTCGCCGGCGATGCGGTGCTACAACCGGGTCTCGTGGTGATCGGCGACGGTTACGGTGCGCTGACCCTCGCGGCCGCCGCGCGCGGCGCCCACGACATCCGCGTGCACCAGGACGCCCTGACCGGTGAGCGCGCCCTCGACGCGAACGCCGCCGAGCTGGGACTCACCGGCACGTACGAGCACCGGCCGCTCGATGAGACGCTCGTGCGCGGAGCGCGCACCGTCCTTCTCCGGCTGCCCCGCAGTCTGGACGCCCTGGCTGAGATCGCGACGTTGATCGCCGAGCACGCGCGGGCTGACGTGGTCGTCTACGCGGGCGGGATGCTGAAGCACATGACCACGGCGATGAACGACGTGCTCGCGGAGGTCTTCGGCTCCGTGGAGGCGTCGCTCGCGCGGCAGAAGGCGCGGGTGCTGACCGCGCGCGAGCCGCATCCCGCCGCCGCCACCGTGCTCGACCGCTGGCCGGAGCGCGCCCGTGATGCAGCCACGGGGCTGTGGGTGTGCGCGCATGGGGCGGCGTTCGCGGGCCCGTCGATCGACATCGGGACGCGCTTCCTTCTCGGAGTTCTGGATGCGGCGGTCCCGGAGGCGCGCACGGCGATCGACCTCGGCTGCGGGACGGGCGTGATCGCGTCGGCGCTCGCCGTTGCGCGACCGGGTCTGCGCGTCATCGCCACCGACCAGTCGGCGGCCGCGGTCGCGTCGGCCGCCGCGACCGCGACGGCCAACGGGGTCGCGGAGCAGGTCACCGTCGTCCGGGATGACGGGCTGTCGTCGCAGCCGGACGCCTCGGCGGACCTCGTGGTGCTGAACCCGCCGTTCCACATCGGAGGAGCCGTCCACACCGGGATCGCGCACCGGCTCTTCGCGGAGGCGGGCCGAGTGCTGGTGCCGGGCGGTGAGCTCTGGACGGTGTGGAACTCGCACCTCGGCTACCGCGCGGCGCTCGAGCGCGCGGTCGGCCCGACGCGGCAGATCGCCCGCAACCCGAAGTTCACGGTCACCGCGTCGCGCAAGCCGGCCTGACCGGACGACTCAGCTGCGCAGGACCTCGCGCACCCCCGAGACGACCATCCCCCCGGCGCCCAAACCGAGGGCAGTGTCGGCGGCGGTACGCGACGGGACGATGTGCGCGAGCACCGGCTTGCCGCTCCCGGTGAAGGCCCGCCAGGCGTCCTCGCCGCCGTTGTAGTCGAGCCCGAGCCAGCTCCAGCGCTCGGCGGTGGAGGCGAACAGCTGCGGGTCGGAGGCGAGTTCCGCCCCGTAGTAGTACCCCCAGGTGCGGAAACCGCGGCCGCGCGCATCCACGGGCCACTCGCGGGCGGTGCAGTAGCCCTTGGCGACGAACGTGTTGGTCGGATGGTCGACCGTCGCCATGAGCGCGAAGAGCTCGCCGAAGTGCTCGACGGGGACCACCTTCGGGTCGACGAAGATCGTGTGCGTCGCGGCATAGGCGGCGATGAGCTCCTCGAAGCGGAGGTACGGCTGCGGAGCCTGGCGCGGATCGTTCGTCTCGGCGGCCGAGATGCGGTGCTGCCGGACCTCCTTCCAGGTGTGCTCCGCCGCGACGAATCCCGAGGTGCCGGAGGTGCGGTCGAGCGTCTCGTCGTGCAGTCCGAACCAGACGCCGTCCGACGTGCGGGCCAGCGAGATCTCGAGCGCGTTGACCCCGGCCGCCACCGAGTTGCGGTACGCCTCCATCGACATCTCCGGCCAGTCGAGGGAGCCGCCGCGGTGGGCGACCGTGAAGCCCTTCCGCTCGATGAGACGGTCGACCAGGAGGCCGTCCTCCGGCCCGCGGAAGATCCGCGGAACGACATACGCACCGCCCGCGACGGCCGCCGCGCCGAGAACACCGCCGACGATGAGGGCTCTCCGCGAGATGCGTCGGGCAGGCGGGGCGGCGGTCTCCTCGTCGTCGGGCATGCGCAACCCTAGGCATCCCGGTCATCGTCGATCAAGCGACCCGCTCGGGGGTGGAGCGCGGCGTCCGGCATGCATGGCAACCCGTTCCGTTGCGGATATGGACATTCACAACGTTTTCAGGGTGCGATCAGTAAATCGGCAACCGAATCCGTCGTCTTTCGCTTGTCCTTCGGGCCGGATGTTGCTAACGTCCCCCTGTCGCACACCGACGTCGCGCCCCCGCCCGTCGACCAGCGACCCTCGAAGCCAGGGAGAGCAATGACGCAGACCAGTTCCCGGCCGGACGCCTCGCACGGAGGCGACGCCGACCAGCACCGGGGAGACCACCACGCCCTCGCGGCCGACGGAGTGAGCGCCGCCGGATCCATCGTGATGGCTGTCGCGGGCAGCGCACCCGCCTACTCGATCGCCGCGACGACGGCGACCCTCGTCGGGGCCGCCGCCCTCGGCGCTCCCGCCGCGCTGCTGTGGTGCGGCATCCCGATGCTCGGCATCGCCTGGGCGTTCCTGTACCTCGGACGGCTCGACGTGAACGCGGGCGCCGCCTACTCGTGGGTCGCACGGGCGCTGCACCCCATCCTCGGCTTCCTCTCCGGCTGGGCGCTGGTCATCTCGGCGACGATCTTCATGGTCGCGGGCGCGCTGCCCGCCGGGGCCATGACGGTCACGCTGTTCGCTCCGGAGCAGGCCGAGAACGTTCCGCTCATCACCGGTGTCGGCGCGCTCTGGTTCCTCGTCATGGCGGCGTGCGTGCTGTTCGGCGTGCACGTCACCGCGCGGGCGCAGTGGATCATGTCGGTCATCGAGGTGGGCATCCTCGTGCTCTTCGCCGTTCTGATGATCGTGCGGGCGGCCACCTCGGCTCACGCCGGGCCGTCGTTCTCGTGGGACTGGCTGGGCTTCCAGCACCTCACCGGCCAGGGGGTCTTCGTGTCGGCCGCGCTGGTCGCGGCGTTCTACTTCTGGGGCTGGGATGTGTCCGCCAACCTCAACGAGGAGACGAAGGACGGCCACAAGAACGCCGGGTCGGCCGGCATCATCGGTGTCATCATCGTCTTCCTGCTGTTCGAGATCTTCACGATCGCGACGCTGGTGATCCTGCCGCAGAAGACGATCGAGGAGCACAGTGCCAACGTGCTGTCCGTGCTCGGCGACGCCGTGTGGCCGGGCATCGGCGGGAAGGTGCTGGTGATCGCCGTCGCGCTGTCGACCATCGCGACGCTGGAGACGACGCTCATCCAGGTCACCCGGACGCTGTTCTCGATGGGACGCGACAACACCATCCCGAAGGCCTTCGGCCGCATCCACCCGAAGTGGCGCACGCCGGCCTTCGCGACGCTGGTCGTCGTCGGGGTGTCGATCGTGCTCTTCGTCGGATCGAACTTCGTCGGCAACGTCGGCGAGATCATGAACAACGCCATCCTGTCCATCGGCATCCAGATCGCGTTCTACTACACGCTCGCCGGAGTGGCCGTGGTGGTCGCCTACCGGAAGGTGCTGCTGAAGTCGGTGAAGAACTTCATCCTCATCGGGCTGTGGCCGGCGGCCGGTGCGGTGTTCATGGGCGTGATGTTCGTGATGGGAATCGTGCAGAACTTCCAGGACGACGCGATCGTCGTCAACATCCTCGGGCTCGGGCTGATCGTCCTCGGTGTCGTGCCGATCGCGCTCTTCTACCGCAAGGCGCGCGGGTACTACACGCGGCGTCCGCTCGAGCTCCCCGACGAGCTCGACGCCGCCGCCCCCGCGAACGTCGACGACCGCGACCCCGCCGCTCGCTGACCCCGGCGCTCGCCACCCCAGCCAACAGCTCCTGAGTTTTTCCGCCTTTCCGTCTCAAAAACGGCGAAAAACTCAGGAGCTGTTGGCTTGGGAGGGAGTTCAGGCGGGGGCGACGGTGGGGGACGGGAGGGGGCGCGGGCGGAAGGTGAGAATGGCGGCGGCGGCCAGGAGCGCCGCGACGGCGATCGTCCAGCCCGCGGCGAGGAAGACGCCGTCGGGGCGGACGATCGACTGCCCCGCGAGCGCCTGCACGGTGACGAGAGCGAGCACGGCCGCGTAGGCCGCGGTCGCCACGACGACGAGGCGCGTGCGCACCCGGTCGTCGGCCAGCGGATGCCAGCGCCGGCCGAGCCACCCGAGCAGCACCGCGAGCAGTGGTAGCAGCTGCAGGGCGTGCATCCCGATGAAGTGCGGGATGCGCAGGTCGCCGCCCACGGTGCTCCAGCCGAGCACCGGGAGGCCCGGGCCGCCGTCGGCGAGTCCGACGGTGTGTGCGCCGGCGATGCCCCGGAAGTCGGCCAGCTGTGCCGCGGTCGGCCCGGTCATCAGGTACGCGAGCCCCATCCCGGCCAGCGCGATCAGGGCGCCGGCGCGCACGGCGATGGTCGTCGACCGCGTGCTCAGCCGCAGGAAGAACACCGCGATCGTGGTGACGAACGTGCACACGTAGAGCGTGGTGATGGAGATCGCCATGACGCCCCAGACCGCGCTGGCGAGGGGCGTCGAGACGTTGAAGTGGCTCGTCGTCCCTGCAGCGGCGGCACCCACGATCAGCACCTGCTCGACGATGAGGGCGACGGCGACGACGGTCCCTGCGACGTGGGCGATCCGGCGCCACCGCGGAAGGTGGGCGATGAGCCAGGCCCAGGTCACGCTGTACAGCAGGATGGAGAGGGAGAACTTGAGCGGCTTGGCCCACGCCTCCATACCGGCGATCTGGCGCGGGTCGACCAGCAGTCCGACGAGGCAGACGACCGTGCTGACGATCATCAGAGCGGCCACCGTCATCAACGGACGGTGCCAGGCGAAGACGGCCTTCATGAGCTTCTTCTTCTTTCTTCGGTGACGACGGCCTGCGCCATACGGCGCAGGCCGAGCGAGAGGGTGTCGCCGAGCACGGTGCCGATCACCATGAGCTCGGTCATGCGCGACGGGTCGGGCAGGGTGGCGACCGCGCCCAGGTCGGCTTCGGCGTGGATGCGCGCGGCGGCGGCGTAGCGGTCGAGATAGTCGTCCGGGAGGGGAAACCCCGAGCCGGCGAACGCGTCGATCACGCGGGCGGCGATCTCGCGGCCGATGTTGTCGTCGCAGTCGGTCCAGCCGGCGCGGGCGGCGACCGCATCCACTCGCGCGAGTGCCTCGGGCGTCGGTTCGGCGACGTCCGAGACGGCGGAGCGCGAGAGCGCCTGCTGCGCGACGTCGAAGGTGTGGGCGATGGGGGCGCCCGGCTCATCCAGTGCGTTCAGGATGGTCTTGACGGAGGCGATGGACAGCTTGCCCACCTCGAGCATGGCGCGGATCAGCCGCAGCCGGCGCTCGTGCTCCTCGCTGTAGATGGTGCGGTTGCCGCCCACGCGTTCGCCCGCGGGCAGCAGCCCTTCCCGCACGTAGTACTTGATCGTGGCGGCGGGAGTCGAGGAGCGTTCGGCGAGTTCGGTGATCAGCACGCGCTGATAGTAGCACTACCGGTAGCGCCACTACCAGTACCTTTGCGAACCAGACGCTAACGTGGGAGGACCCGAGGCGAGGAGACACCGTGGGCAAGACCGTGCTGTACGCATCCGTGTCGGTGGACGGCTTCATCGCCGACGCGGACGACCAGCCCGGGCCGCTGTTCGACTGGTTGCTAGGCGGTGACGTACCGCTGGACGACAGCGGCGTGCTGAAGGTGTCGCACGCGTCGTACGACTACGTCCGGCCCTACTGGGACGGGATCGGGGTGACCATCGTCGGCCGCCACGTCTTCGACATGACGGACGGGTGGGACGGGGTGCCCCCGGGCGGCGTCGGGCACGTCGTCGTCGTGACCCACCGGGGCCGGCCGGAGGGCTGGTTCCCCGACGCTCCGTTCACGTTCGTCGACGGCATCGAGGCCGCCATGCACACCGCCCAGGAGCTCGCGGGAGACCGCGTGGTCGAGGTCGCAGCGGGAGATGTCGGCGGCCAGGCGCTCGCCGCGGGCCTCATCGACGAGGTCCGGATGGATGTGGCACCCGTCGTGCTCGGCGCCGGAAAGCGTTTCTTCGGGTCCGTCGCAGCGCAGCACCTCCTCGAGGGACCGGAGGAGGTCGTCCAGGGGGACGGCGTGCTCCACCTGCGTTACCGTGTGCGTCGGTGACGCTGCGCTGACCCGGAAAGCCCGGTCACGCCTCGTCGTGCTTGCGGCGCGACGGCGAGTCGAGCAGGGACAGCACGAAGAGCAGCGCCAGCAGGGCGAAGATGCTGAGCGCCGCGATGAGGTCGCTCCAGGTGAAGGGGATGAGCGCCCCGTCGATCGAGAGCACGAAGACGGTCTCGACCACGCCGAACGCGATGAAGAACAGCCCGAGCAGCACGCGGGTCGTCCGGACGTTGTGACCGCGGCGGTGCACCTCCACGCGCCGCAGCTCCACCATCAGGGTCAGCAGCAGCAGCGGCAGCACCTGGGCCAGGGTCGCGGCCGTCTGGCTGTCCATCAGCACCACGCGCAGGTCGGCCGGATCCACCATGGCGACAGGCTACCGCCCCGCGGGCGCCGTGGTCCCGGGCTGGGGCACCATCACGGGCGCGCATCCCGCCAGGATGCGGTCGATCGCGTCGTGCTCGGCCGGAGCGACCCACAGGTGGTACCGGGCCTTCACGGCGACCTGCGCCGCCACGTATTCGCACCGGTACGGCTTCACCGGCGGAAGCCAGGTTGCAGCATCCCCGTCGGACTTCTTCGCGTTCGTCGGCCCGTCGACCGCCACGAGGTTCAGCGGATCGTTCGCGAGCTGCCGCCGTTGCTCGAAGGTGAGCTGCTGGGCGCCGGTCTGCCAGGCGTTGGCGAGCGGGACGCGGTGGTCGATCTGCACCTCGGCCGAGGTCGCGACGCCGCGGCGGAAGCTGATCGTCTTCCCCGTGTACGGGTCGTGGAGGGTGCCGGAGGTGACCTTGCAGGGGCCGTCCCGGACGACGTCGGTCAGGTCGCGGGCGAGGATGAGGTCCCGCGTCGAGCAGGGCTGCCCGGGCAGATCCCACGCCGGGCCGAAGTCGCCGACCCGGTCGTAGCCGGTCTTCGGCGCCTTTCCCTTGACCGGGAGCGTGGCCAGCAGGGTTCGGGCGTCGATCGAGCCGGCGGGTGCCGCCGACGCTGGCACGGTAGCCGGCGAAGACGCAGGCGGAGTCGCAACCGTGCCCGCCGGCTCCGCGGCGCTCACGACGACGGAGCATCCGGCCAGGAGCAACGCGGCGGCCACAAGCGCGGCGGAGGCGGACAGCCTCCGCCTCGTCCGTTCCTGATCCGTCTGGCGCACGAGATGCGATCCTATGCGCCGCCTCCGACACCGGGTGGAGGCACGCCAGGGGCGGACGCGAAGCGTTCACCGTGCCAGAATGCGCGGCATGGATGCCGAACCAGCTGACGACCGCGCGGTCGTCGAGGAGCGCTACCGGCACTACCTCGACCGCTGCAACGAGCACCGCTTCGACGAGCTGGACGCGTTCGTCGCGCCGGACGTTCGCGTCAACGGCGTGCGCGTCGGCATCCACGAGTACGGCGCGGGGCTGGCCGGGGTCGTCGAGCTGTTCCCCGATTTCCGCTGGACGCTCGAGGAGCTCGTGGTGGACGGCGACCGCATCGCCGCCCGTCTCATAGACACCGCCACTTCGGCCGACGGCGCCCGACGCATTCGCATCCAGGAGTTCGCCCAGTATCGGCTGGCCGGCGGACTCATCGCGGAGGCCTGGGGAGACCTCGACCGGTGGCGCCTCGACGCGGCCCCGGATGCGCGGTGACCGGACGAAAAAACGCCCGCCTCATCCGGAATATCCCCTCGCCAATCAAAGTTGAGCCTAGTAGACTCAAGTTTGCCCACAGAGAACGGGGAAAGGAACCACATGGCGAACATGCAGGGCGCGCCCTCCACGCAGGAGGAGGCGAAGAGCGCTCTCGAACAGTACGGCGTGAACCTCACGGAGATCGCCAAGAGCGGCAAGCTCGACCCGGTGATCGGGCGGGATGCCGAGATCCGTCGTGTCAGCCAGGTGCTGACCCGGCGCACCAAGAACAACCCCGTGCTCATCGGCGAGCCCGGCGTCGGAAAGACCGCGGTCGTCGAAGGCCTCGCCCAGCGCATCGTCGCGGGGGACGTGGCCGACTCGCTGAAGGGGAAGCAGCTGGTCGCCCTCGACCTCTCCGCGCTCGTCGCGGGCGCGATGTACCGCGGCCAGTTCGAGGAGCGGCTGAAGGCCGTCCTCAAGGAGATCAACGACGCCGAGGGCCAGATCATCACTTTCGTCGACGAGCTGCACATCCTGATGGGTGCAGGCGGCGGGGAGGGGTCGGTCGCGGCCTCCAACATGCTGAAGCCGATGCTCGCCCGCGGTGAGCTGCGCCTGATCGGAGCGACCACACTTAACGAGTACCGCGAGTTCATCGAGAAGGACGCGGCCCTCGAGCGCCGCTTCCAGCAGGTCTACGTCGGCGAGCCGTCCGTGGAGGACACCGTCGCCATCCTCCGTGGCCTGAAGGGCCGCTACGAAGCCCACCATGGGGTCACCATCGAGGACTCCGCGCTCGTCGCCGCGGCATCCCTCTCGAACCGGTACATCACCGCCCGGCAGCTGCCGGACAAGGCGATCGACCTGATCGACGAGGCCGCCTCCCGGCTGAAGATGGAGATCGACTCGGCCCCGGTCGAGATCGATACCCTCCAGCGCCAGGTGGAGCGCATGAAGCTGGAGGAGTTCGCCCTCAAGAAGGAGAAGGACGACGCCAGCAAGGAGCGCCTCGCGCAGCTGCGTGAGCGCCTCCACCAGCAGGAGGACCAGCTGGAGGAGCTGCAGGCCCGGTGGCGCGCCGAGAAGGCGTCGCTCAACCGCGTCGGCGAACTGCGGTCGCAGTTGGAGGAGGCCAAGACCCGGCGTGACGTCGCGCTGCGCGACGGCCGGTACCAGGAGGCGTCGCGGATCGAGTACGAGACCATCCCGGGCATCGAGCGGGAGCTGGCGGAGGCCGAGCAGGCCGAGCACGAGCACCCGCGCATGGTGAACGAGCAGGTCACGGCCGACGACATCGCCGCCGTGGTGGCGGCGTGGACCGGCATCCCCGTCGACCGCCTCACCCAGGGCGAGACCGAGAAGCTGCTCAACCTCGAGCACGAGCTGGGCCGCCGCATCATCGGCCAGAAGAAGGCCGTCCAGGCGGTGTCGGATGCGGTCCGCCGCACCCGCGCCGGCATCTCCGACCCGGGCCGCCCGACCGGCTCCTTCCTGTTCCTCGGCCCGACCGGTGTCGGCAAGACGGAGCTGGCGAAGGCCCTCGCGGCGTTCCTGTTCGACGACGAGAAGGCCATGGTCCGCATCGACATGAGCGAGTACGGCGAGAAGTTCTCCGTCTCACGCCTCGTCGGTGCGCCTCCGGGATACGTCGGTTACGAGCAGGGCGGTCAGCTGACCGAGGCCGTTCGTCGTCGTCCGTACTCGGTGATCCTGCTCGACGAGGTCGAGAAGGCGCACCCGGAGGTGTTCGACGTGCTGCTGCAGGTGCTCGACGACGGCCGGCTGACCGACGGCCAGGGCCGCACGGTCGACTTCCGCAACACCATCCTGGTGCTCACCTCGAACCTCGGCAGCCAGTTCCTCGTCGACCCGACGCTGAACCCGACCGAGCGCGAGGAGGCGGTGCTCCAGATGGTGCGGCAGGCGTTCAAGCCGGAGTTCGTCAACCGTCTCGACGACATCGTCGTGTTCTCCGCGCTCACGCAGGAGGAGCTGGGCGAGATCGTCGAGCTGGGCATCGACCACCTGATGCAGCGGCTCACCGAGCGACGGCTGGAGCTGGCGGTCACCCCGGATGCGCGGGCCTGGCTAGCCGAGCGCGGGTACGACCCGATCTACGGCGCCCGTCCACTGCGCCGGCTGATGCAGCGCGAGATCGAGGACCGTCTCGCCACCGCACTTCTCGCCGGCGAGGTGCGCGACGGCGACCTGGTCCGGGTCGACCTCGACCGCGAGGCCGACCACCTGACGGTCGCGGCCGTCCGCGAGTAGCGCTCACGACGAAGGGCCCCCATCCGATCCCAGGATCGGATGGGGGCCCTTCGCGTAGGCTCGGAGCATGCGTGCTGCTGTCATCCACGGAGAGCGCGATGTGCGCCTCGAAGACGTCCCCACCCCCACCCTCTACACCGGCTCAGGATCCGACGGCCTCGACGCCGTGGTGCGCGTCGTCGCCGCCTGCGTCTGCGGCAGCGACCTCTGGCCGTACCGGGGCGTGACGCCGACCAACGAACCGCGGCGGATCGGCCACGAGTTCGTCGGTGTGGTCGAGCAGGTGGGCGAAAACGTCCGCACCATCCGTCCAGGCGACTTCGTCATCGCCCCGTTCTACGACTGCGACATGACGTGCGTGAACTGCCGCAACGGCGTCAGCACGTCGTGCCTGCATGGCGGCTGGTGGGGCGCTCAGGACCGCGTCGGCGGCTTCGCCGACGGCGGCCAGGGCGAGTACGTGCGCGTTCCGCACGCCGACGGCTCGCTCGTCGCCACCCCGGAGTACCCGCGCGCCGAGCTCATCCCGAGCCTGCTCACGCTGTCGGATGTGATGGGCACCGGCCACCACGCCGCAGTCTCCGCCGGGGTCACCGAGGGAAGCACCGTCGTCGTGGTCGGCGACGGCGCGGTCGGGCTGTGCGCTGTGCTGGCCTCCACCCGGCTGGGGGCGTCGCGGATCGTGGCCATGTCGCGGCATGAGACGCGCCAGGCGCTCGCCCGCGAGTTCGGCGCGACGGATATCGTCGCCGAGCGCGGCGACGCGGGTGTCGCGGCGGTCAAGGAGCTGTTCGACGGGATCGGGGCTGACTGCGTGCTCGAGGCCGTCGGAACCAAGGAGTCGATGGATCAGGCGATCCGCTCGGCCCGCCCCGGCGGCATGGTCGGCTACGTCGGCGTGCCGAACGGCGGCCCGGAGCTTCCGGTCCGCCCGCTGTTCCAGAGCAACATCGGCGTCAACGGCGGGGTCGCTCCCGTGCGGAATTACGTGGAGGACCTGCTGCAGGACGTCTGGTCGGGCGTCATCGAGCCGGGTCGCGTGTTCGACCTCGAGGTGCCGCTCACCGACATCGCCGAGGCGTATGCGGCGATGGACGAGCGCCGCGCCATCAAGACGCTCGTGCGGCCGTAAGGCGCGCGACCGTAGGGTCTGACGCAGACAGAACGGCGCCCGCCGGGGGATGAACACATCCCGGCGGGCGCCGTGTCGTTTGCGGTCCTGACGCGATCAGCCGTGCAGTTCGGCGATCTCGTCGAGCGGACGGCGGGTGCGCGGCGCGGACTCGCGGGTGCGCAGCGGCTCGGGGAGGGTCTCGGCGTCGCCGAGCACGCCCAGCGCGGTGACGGATACCGGCTCGAAGCGCTCGCCGAGCTGGAAGGCCTCCCGCAGCGCCTCCGCATCGAATCCGCCCATCTGGTGCGCGTGGAGCCCGTCGTGGTGGGCCTGGATGGTGAGGTGTGCGACGGCCTGACCGAGGTCGTAGGTCGCCCACCGGCGCTCCTTCCCCTCCTCGTCGACGACCTCGGCGGCCGCGACGATCAGGACCGCCGCGGATCCGGCCCACACGGTGTTGAATCCGGCGAGGTTGGCGACGATCGTGTCGAAGGCCTCGGTGCCGCGCCGCGCGACGATGAAGCGCCACGGCTGCGTGTTCGCCGCCGACGGCGACCAGCGCGCCGCCTCGAGGGCGGAGCGCAGCGTGATGTCGTCGATCCCGATCGAGGGGTCGAAAGCGCGGGGGCTCCAGCGCTCGGCGAGTGCGGGGAGCAGCGGGGCGGACGTCTCGGCGACGCGCGCGGTGGCTTCGGCGATGGACATGGAACTCCTCCAGGGTGTTCGTTCAGAATCTGTCGGCTCCATTGCCTGGCTATGTCCATGTAAACGCATCGGATCCGAGGAAATTCCCGCTGTCTATCCGCGGCGACATCGCGCACGGAATGCTGTGCTCGACCGCAGGTTGGGCGGTCCAGACCGAGAGGTGGATGCGATGTCCGAGGTGCAAGTCCGTTCCGGATGGGTGGGTTGGGCGCTGTTCGCGGCCGTGCTCCTGCTCATCGCCGCGATCCTCGACGTGTTCTACGGGATCGTCGCCCTGCTCGGGCCGTCGACCGGGTATTTCGTGTCGTCGTCGGGCATCCAGACGTTCAGCCTCACAGCGTGGGGATGGTGGTCGATCGTGCTCGGCCTGCTCATGCTGATCGCAGGCCTGTCCCTCATGCGCGGCGCCCTGTGGGCCCGCATCTTCGCGGTGTTCATCGCGGCGCTGCACGCCATCGGGCAGCTGATCGCGTTTCCGGCCCAGCCGTGGTGGTCGATCGCGATGGTGACCGTCGACCTCCTCATCATCTACGCGGTGACCGTGCACGGACGGGAACTGCGGCGCAGCTGACCGCGCAACCGACCCGGGGGAGACAGGGGGCGAACGCCCGTCGGCAGACCTGCCGACGGGCGTTCCGTGTGAACGGCACATGTCGCACGTGTAAAAGTTCGTAACATTCAGAAAGCCCCCGGACGGCCCTCCTCCGGGGTACAAGAATCACGCATCCCGGGCGTGCCGCGCTTCACCCTGGGGTGAAGTCGAGTTACATGCATTTCTTGCCGCTGATCAGCCTCTCTGTCCCGCGACTCCCGTCGGGAGGTGCTCATCACGCACGCCCACCCGGCTGTCCGCGTGTCTGCGGACACCACCCCGAGGGGGACGACACGACACGCTGAGGATGCCCGTTCCACCCCCACTTGCGGGGGCGCTCCCACGCCCCGTAGAACTGACCTCACCCGAACCCGACCAGATCCCCAGTGCTGTGGATGCCACCCCCACCCCACCGTGAGAGGTCCCGTCCGTGTTCATCTTCCTGTTGCAGCTCCGCCACATGCTGGGCGGGCATCCCGAGTTCTACCTCTTCGCGATCTACTCGGCGCTGATCTGGGTCATCTGGATCGTCAAAGTGCTCATGTCCCGGCGCTACCGCGCCTACACCGGCGAGTTCACCGGCACGACCAGCGTGGTCGTCCCGGTCGTCGACGAGCCGCTCGACCTGTTCCGCGACGTCCTCGGCCGCATGGTCGAGCAGAAGCCGGGCGAGATCATCGTCGTCATCAACGGCGCCCCCAACCCCGAGCTCGCCGAGGTGTGCGAGGAGTTCGCGCCGCTGGTGCGCTGGGTCCACACGCCCATCCCCGGAAAGCGCAACGCCGTCATGATCGGCACCAAGATGTCGACCGGCGAGATCACGGTCCTCGTCGACTCCGACACGATCTGGACCGAGGGCACGCTGGCGGAGCTCGTCAAGCCGTTCGCGGACGACCGCGTCGGCGGCGTGACCACGAAGCAGCGCATCCTGGAGCCCACCCGCAGCTGGATCACCCGCTGGGCGGACTGGCTGGAGAACTCCCGCGCGCTCTACTCGATGCCCGCGCAGAGCGTCGTCGGCCAGATCGGCTGCCTTCCCGGCCGGACGATCGCGTTCCGCCGCTCGATCCTGATGCGGGTCATGGACAAGTTCATGACCGAGAAGTTCCTCGGCGTCTTCCTCGAGGTCTCCGACGACCGGACGCTGACGAACCTCACGCTGAAGGAGGGCTACCGCACCGTCTACCAGCACACCAGCCTGGTCTACACGGACGCCCCGCTGAAGGTGAAGAAGCTCTTCAAGCAGCAGCTCCGCTGGGCGCGCGGCAGCCAGTACAACACCTTCCGCATGCTCCCGTGGATGCTCGGGCACGCCCCGGTGCTGGCGTTCTTCTTCGTGATGGACATCATCCTGCCGTTCATGCTGGCCGGCGTCATCGGCGGCTGGATCTACCGCTCGATCACCGGCGGCGGCTACAACTTCTACGAGGGCTTCCTGAAGTCCTACGGGATCGAGGGCGGCATCCTCACCGTCGTGGCGCTGATGGTCGCGTCGTCGGTGATCAGCATGTCCATCCGGCAGATCCGCCACCTCTCCGAGAAGCCCAGTGACTTCTTCCGCCTGCCGGTGTTCATCATCGTGTCGACGTTCTTCCTCATGCCGATCCGCCTGATCGGGTTCTTCCGGATGGCGCACGCCAGTGGATGGGGCACTCGCGCCGGCGCCTACGCCGGCGGTCCCGCGGAGATCAGCTCCGAGGAGGAGATCGCGGCGCACGCCACCGGTGCCGCTCCGTCGGGCCACGCGGCGCCCGCCCTGCCCGACTCCGTGGGCGGCATGACCACCGCGACCGCGCTGGCCACCCGCACGCAGCTCGCGACCAGGGCCGAGGTCAAGGCGGCAGCCACCGCTCCCGCCGCCAAGCCCGCGAAGGCCAGCCGCCGCAAGTTCAACCCGCTCGCCGCCATCCCGTACCTGATCGGAATCGCGATCCTGACCCTGGAGGCTCTCTTCCTTGTCTGACCAGACCGCCCCCGCACGGGCCGCCGCCTGGTGGTCCCAGTCCAAGTCCCGCTCGCAGGCGACCGCCGTCGCGGCCCTCGTCCTGACGGCCGTCCTCGTCGGCATCTCCGCCTACGTCTGGGTGTCGCCGACCGGCGCCCCGCTCCGCAAGGTCGTCGACCAGGCGGCGACGGCCGTCACCCCCTTCGCGGCCCAGAACGCCGAACTCAAGCGCAATCTCGACAAGGCCACCGAGACGATCGCCTCGCAGAAGGGCAAGCTGACCGCGCTGCAGAAGGCGACCCTCGCCGCCCAGGCCGCTGCCGCCAAGCAGCTCGCCACCGCCCAGCAGAAGGCCGCCGCGGCCGAGAGCCAGCTCGCCAGCGTGAAGGCGCAGCTGTCCGCCGCCCAGGCGAAGGGCACCTCCGGCTCGACCGCGTCGGGCTCCACTGCGTCGGGTCACAGCGGCTCCGGTTCGTCCGGGTCGTCCGGGGGAGACGCCGCCGCCCCGATCACCGCGCCTGCGCGCGCCGACCTGGTCAACCCCGCCAAGCGCTACTACGGCATGTACACCGAGCAGGCCCCGTTCAACTGGGCCACCTTCGACGCGACGAGCTCGAAGGTCGGCGTCTCACCCAACATGGTCGGCTACTTCAGCGGCTGGGATGAGACCTTCCGTGCCAACGCCGTCACCCGCTCCTGGCAGCAGGGCCGGATGCCGATGATGACCTGGGAATCGCGTCCCATCGACGCGGGCAACGACACCGTCAATGCGCCGGCGTACTCGCTCCCGAACATCATCCGCGGCGACTTCGACTCCTACCTCCACCAGTACGCCAAGGACATCGTGGCCACCGGTCTGCCGCTGGCGATCCGCCTCGACCACGAGATGAACGGCATCTGGTACCCGTGGGCGGAGACCGACGGGCAGGGCAACTCGATCAACGGCAACAGCGCGGGCGACTACGTGAAGATGTGGCGCCACGTCCACGACGTCTTCCAGCAGGAGGGCGCCAACAACCTGGTCGTCTGGGTCTGGGCGCCGAACATCGTCAACAACCTGCCTGCCGCGCACAAGGCGCCCGGCTACCTCCAGTCGCTGTACCCGGGCGACGCGTACGTCGACTGGGTCGGACTCTCCGGATACCTGCGCCCGCCGTACAAGCCCGACAACGACTTCAGCTTCGACTACACGTTCAAGACGAGCCTCAACGAGCTGCGCTCCATCACGAGCAAGCCGATCATCCTCGCCGAGGTCGGGGCGTCGGAGACGGAAGGCCACAAGGCCGCCTGGATCACCTCATTCTTCCAGGCGCTCGCGAAACCGGAGAACGACGACATCATCGGCTTCTCCTGGTTCAACCTCGCGGTGACCAGCTACGTCGAAGGCGTCCGCGCCACAAACGACTGGCGCATCGACTCCCGGGCGGACTCGCTCTCCGCCTTCATCACCGGCCTGACCAGACCTGAGGACGACTTCGCCCTCACTCCCGCTCCCTGACCACCAGAAAGGACGATCGCCATGACCGCTCCCAAGAAGTCCAAGGTCCAGCCCGCACCCCGCATCAGCGTGATCGGCACCGGCTACCTCGGCGCCACCCACGCGGCCGCCATGGCCGAGCTCGGCTTCGACGTCGTCGGCGTCGACACCGACCCGCGCAAGGTCGAGGAGCTGAAGGAGGGACGCGCTCCGTTCTTCGAGCCCGGCCTGCCGGAGCTCATCCGCCGGAACGTCGCCGCCGGGCGCCTCACGTTCACGACCGACCTCGCCGAGGCCGTCGCCGTCTCCGATGTGCACTTCATCTGCGTCGGCACGCCCCAGCAGTCGGGCTCGTTCGCGGCCAACCTCTCCTACGTGGAGGCTGCGGCCCGCGGCATCGCCGAGAACCTCACCCACGACGGGCTCATCGTGGGCAAGTCGACGGTGCCGGTCGGGACGGGCGCGCGGCTCCGCGCGATCATCGCGGACGCCGTGCCTGCAGGGATCGATGTCGAGCTCGTCTGGAATCCCGAGTTCCTGCGCGAAGGCAAGGCGGTGGACGACACGCTCTCGCCCGACCGTCTCGTGTTCGGCGGAACCTCCGCGAAGGCCGAGGCCACCCTCCGCCGCATCTACGAGAAGCCGATCTCCGAGGGCTGCCCGGTCCTCGTGGCCGACCTGCCGACGGCGGAGCTGGTGAAGGTCAGCGCCAACGCCTTCCTCGCCACGAAGATCTCGTTCATCAACGCGATCGCCGAGGTGTGCGACGCAGCCGGGGCGGACGTTTCGCTGCTCGCGGACGCTCTCGGCCACGATGTGCGGATCGGCCGTCAGTTCCTCAACGCCGGCCTCGGCTTCGGCGGCGGGTGCCTGCCGAAGGACATCCGCGCTCTCATGTACCGCTCGAACGAGCTGGGAGCGCACGCCGCGGTCGGTCTGCTGCAACAGGTGGACGAGATCAACATGGGTCGCCGTCAGCGGGTCATCGACCTGGCGCTGAAGGCGCTCGGCGGTTCGGTGCTCAACCGTCGCATCGGCGTGCTGGGTGCGGCATTCAAGCCCCACACCGACGACGTGCGCGACTCGCCCGCCCTCAACGTGGCGGCGGCACTGCACCTCCGCGGTGCGCAGGTCGTCGTCTACGACCCGCAGGCCCGCGAGACCGCCCAGCGGCTCTATCCCACCCTCGGGTATGCGGACTCGATGGACGAGGCGCTCACCGGAGCCGACCTGACGGTCGTACTCACCGAGTGGAACGAGTTCACGACGGCCGACCCGGCCGCCCTGCGCGAGCTGGTCCGGGGCCGGACGGTCATCGACGGCCGCAACTGCCTCGACGCCGCCGCGTGGAACCGCGCCGGGTGGAGCGTGCTCGCGATGGGCACCGTGCCCGAGCTCGCTCCGCTGGCCGACGACCTCGCAGCCCTCGCCCCCGTCCGCTGACCCGACCCCGTCCCCACCTTTCGTCGAGGTGCACGTCGTTGCGCAGTCGCACGGCGTGTCGACCGCAACAACGTGCACCTCGGCGAGGAAGACAAGGAGAACGACCATGACCAGTTACGTGACGAAGGCGGTTATTCCGGCGGCGGGATTGGGAACGCGCTTCCTGCCGGCGACCAAGGCCATGCCGAAGGAGATGCTCCCGGTGGTCGACAAGCCGGCCATCCAGTACGTCGTCGAGGAGGCCGTCACCTCGGGCCTCAACGATGTGCTCCTCATCACCGGCCGCAACAAGAACGCGCTCGAGAACCACTTCGACCGCAACGCGGAGCTGGAGGACGCCCTCGAGAAGAAGGGCGACCGCGACAAGCTCCTCAAGGTCAGCTACTCGACCTCCCTCGCCGACATGCACTACGTGCGGCAGGGCGACCCGAAGGGCCTCGGGCACGCGGTGCTCCGCGCCAAGATGCACATCGGGCACGAGCCGTTCGCCGTGCTCCTCGGCGACGACATCATCGATGCCCGCGACCCGCTGCTCGCGCGGATGCTCGAAGTGCAGCACGCGCTCAACACGACCGTCGTCGCCCTGATGGAGGTGCCGCCGGAGTCCATCCACCTCTACGGCGCCGCCGCGGTGGTCGAGACGGACGACGAGGATGTGGTGCGCATCACGGGCCTCGTCGAGAAGCCCAGCCGCGAGAACGCGCCGTCGAACTACGCGGTCATCGGCCGGTACGTCCTGCGGCCCGAGATCTTCGACATCCTGGAGAAGACGGAGCCGGGCAAGGGCGGAGAGATCCAGCTGACGGATGCGCTCGAAGGGCTCGCGACCGCTCCGGCGTGGACGGGCGGTGTGCACGGCGTCATCTTCCGCGGGCGTCGCTACGACACCGGCGATCGGCTCGACTACCTGAAGGCGATCGTGCAGATGGCGGTCGCCCGGGAGGATCTCGGACCCGAGCTCCTGCCGTGGCTCAAGGAGTTCGCCATGAACGCCGGGCCGGCCGAGACCGCGCCGATCCCGACGTTCCCCGCGCTCCCGGTCGCCGTTCCGGCGCCAGCCGCGGCCGCCGCGCCCAAGCCTCGAGTGAAGACCGCGGCCGCCAAGGTCGCTCCGACGCGCGAACTGGTGCCCGCTCCCGTCGCCTGACGGCCAGGCGCGCCGTCGCATCGGCCCGAGCCGTGACCACAGTCACGGCTCGGGCCGAGTCGCGTCAGGTATGGCGGGTCGGCTAGTCGAGACCCAGCCGCTTGAGCGTGTGCTTCTCGCTGTGTCCGGGGTCGGTCTCGATCTCGTCGATCGCGATCGGGATGCTGGGCCCGACGGCCAGCCAGACGAAGCCGTCGCGGTGCACCAGCGGGACGAGATCCGTCGTCCCGTCGCGCAGCAGGGTGCGGACGCGCTTGAGCAGCGCATAGCCTTCTGACGGCTTGGTCACGTACGTCTTCCGCCGGTAGTGGATGACGTGGGCGACGGTCTTCGCGCTCAGCCCGGCGATCTCGCTCTCGGTCAGCGCTTCCGCGGCCGGGCTGTCGGCCGGGGTCTCGGTTCGGGTGTCGGTCATGCGACGCACGGTACGCCGCCTGCGCTAGCGTCGACAGGTGCTCCTCCCTGACGCCGCCTCCCTCGATCGCCTCGCCGACCATGGCTGGCCGGCGCTCGAACGCGAGCAGCTGGAAGGGTGGACGCTGCGCGCCTCCTCCGGCGTCACCAACCGGGCGAACTCGGTTCTGACCTCGGGTGCCGTCGACGATCTCGACTCCGCGGTGGATGCGGCCGAGCGCTGGTACGCCGCGCGGTCCCTCCCTCCGGTGTTCCAGGTGAGCCCCGCCTCGTCTCCCGCGCTGACCGATGTGCTCCGCGGACGCGGGTATCGCGACCACTCGCCGACGGACATCCTCGTTGCCGACCGTGCCGCCGCCGCGGTGCCCGCGGTCGATCCCGCCGTGCGGATCACCGACTGTCCGGACGAGGCGTGGCTCGACACCTGGTGGTCCGTCGACGGCCGGGGCGGAGCCGCCGAGCGCGATGTCGCCGCGCGCATCCTCCGCGGCGGTCCGGCTCTGTACGCCGCGCACGGCGACCTGGCCGCGCCGGACCCCGTCGCCCGGCTCGCGCTCGTGGGCGAGTGGGGAGGGCTGTACGCCGTCGCGACGCGTCCGGAGGCCCGGCGCCGCGGGCTCGCCCGCGCGCTCGTCCAGGCGCTCTCCACCGCATCCGCCGAGCACGGTGTCAGCGGCCTGTGGCTGCAGGTGCTCGCGGACAACGCCGCGGCCCACGCCCTCTACGCGTCGCTGGGCTTCCGGCCGGTGTCGCACTACTCCTACTGGTTCTGACCCCCGCAGATTCGTGCCGAATGTGCGGTATCAGCTCCGCTGACCGCACATTCGGCACGAATCGGGAGGGATGCGCTAGACCTCCGCGGCGCGCTCCGGCCGGTAGGAGGCCAGGAAGGTCCCTGCGTACAGCGCGGCCGCGACGAGGAAGCCCACGGCCATCACATACGAGGCCCAGTCGCTTCCGATCGAGATCGTCAGAACGCCGGCGAGGAACGTGATCACCATCACGATCAGACCCCACAGCGCGAGGCGTTCGCCGACACCGGCCGCCCGGGCCGCGAGCAGGACGCGGACGCTCACCACGACGAGTCCGATGGCGATCAGGATGTGCAGGATGACGATGATCGTGTCGACCACACGGACGAACGTGCTGTCCGGTTCGCCGATCAGGTTGGCCGCCATGCCGAGCAGGTACTGGACGGCGAGGGCCGTCAGCGCCTCCCGGGAACGGCGGCGGAGGTGCGCGGCGGGAGTCACCGCGGCGGCGGTTGCAGACATGAACGCTCCTCGAGGAGAGAGACGGTTACGGCGTCGGCGTCATTCTGCTCTCCCCCCGCCCCGTGGCACCAGGGGCGATCACGCGCCGAAGATCGCCCGCAGCTGCTCGATCGGCGCCTTGGGGCGGCGGTCCTCGAAGACCAGTCCGTTCGTCTCCTGACCGGTGTCGGCCAGCTGCGTGTAGCAATAGCCCGCGAGAGGAGCGGACGCGCGCACGGCGCCGACGAGGGCCCGCAGGCGCTCCACGAGGTCCGCGGTGCTGGTCGCCGTCGAATAGCCCCAGGCGTCCTCCGGCCCGTTCTCGGTGTACGAGATGCCGCCGAACTCCGTCAGCATGATGGGGGCGTCGAGCCGCTGCTCGGCGTCAACCACCAGTCGGCGGCCCGGGAGCGTGAACGGCGCCCCGAGGATGCCCTCGCGCGTCGCGTAGCGCTCGCGGACCCGCTCCGGGTCGTGGTCGTAGTCGTGGATGGACAGGATGTCGGACGCCGCGTGCTCCCAGCCGTCGTTGGAGATGACCGGCCGGCTCGGGTCGACCGTCTTGGTGAGATGCACGAGCGCCTTCGCGTACGACACCATCCGCGGGTCGTGGGCGAGGTGCTGCACACCCCAGCTCTCGTTGAGCGGCACCCAGGTGACGATCGAGGGATGCGACCGGTCGCGGTCGAGGATCGCCGACCATTCGGCGATGCTGCGTCGCACGGCCTCCGGGCTGAACGCGTACGCCGCCGGCGCCTCGCCCCAGACGAGCAGGCCCAGCTTGTCGGCCCAGAACAGGAAGCGGGGGTCCTCGTACTTCTGGTGCAGGCGCGTGGCGTTGAAACCGAGGTCGAGGATGAGCTGGGCCTCGGCGCGCAGGGCGTCCGCGCTCGGCGCCGCCGAATGCGACTCGGGCCAGTAGCCCTGGTTCAGCACGGAGCGCAGATACAGGGGTCGGTCGTTCAGCAGGAACCGGCCGCCCTCGACCGCGGTGGACCGCAGCCCGAAGTACGACGCGACGACATCGGCCGCGCCCTCGGCGCCCTGCAACGTCACCGTCGCATCCAGCAGCGTGGGGTGCGCCGGCGACCACAGCAGCTCCTCGTAGGCCTGCCCGTTGGTCTGGCGGTGGATGCGGAACGGGATCTCCACCTCGCGTCCGGTGATCGCGGTCTCGACGCTCGCGAGCGGTTCGCCGCCCAGCTGCACCGTGATCCGGGCGGTCGTGCCCGCCGGCGCCGACCGGCTCAGGCGGAGCTGCGCCGTGACCTCGCCCGCGGGCACGTCGGTCATCCAGTGCAGCTGCTCGACGCGGAGTGCGGCGGCCGCCTCCAGCCAGACCGGCTGCCAGATCCCGGTCGTGCGGTGGTACCAGATCGAGTGCGGATGGTGCCGCCAGTCCTGCTTGCCGCGCGGCTGCGCAACGTCGGCCGGGTCGTCCTGCGCCCGCACGGTGACCGAGAAGTCGCCGTCGCCGACGAGGTCGGTGATGTCGAGGGAGAACGGGGTCGAGCCGCCTTCGTGCCGTCCTGCCGATCGGCCGTCGATCCAGACCTCGCAGGCGTGGTCGACCGCGCCGAAGTTCAGCAGCAGGCGCTCGCCGGCCGGCACCTCGTCGCGCAGGACGGTGCGCTGGTACCAGACGACCGGGTGGAAGCCCGTGTCGCCGACGCCCGACGCATCCGACTCGAACGGGAAGGGCACCTGGATGACACCGCCCAGCGACCGGGCCGACTCCCAGTGCTCACGCAGCCCGCGGTCGTCGTCGTCGAACGCGAAGGTCCACGGACCGGAGAGGTCGAGCCAGTCGGCCCGGACGAGCTGCGGCCGCGGGTAGCGGCCGTCCTGAGCGGTGGCCGCATCCGTGCGGCGTTCCTCGGTGAGCATCCCATTAGCATGCACGATTCGTGCAGCGCTGTAAAGTCGGAAATCCGGTGCCTCAGGCGAGGGCGGGCGCGCTCTCCCGGGTGACCAGCGAGAAGGGGGCGAGCTCGTGGCGGCCCATGCCGTCGAAGCCGCCGACGCGCTCCAGCAGCATCTCCACCGCGCGGGATGCGAGACCGCGCATGTCCGGCGCGACCGAGGTGATCGACGGGTAGGTGACCGCCGTCATCGGCGTGTTGTCCCATCCCGTCACCGCGACGTCGTCGGGCACGTGGATGCCGCGCTCCTGCAGGGCGCGCAGAGCGCCGATCGCGGCGAGGTCGTCGCGGCAGACCAGGCCGTCGAAGCGCAGGCCGGCGTCGAGTGCGGAGCCGACGGCGCGCACGGCGTTGCCCGCGGAGACGGCGATGCTCGAGATCAGCAGCTCCGGTTCCGGAGTGATGCCCGCATCCTCGAGCGCCTGCTGATATCCGGCGATCCGGAGCTTCGACGTCCGCGTCGGCCGGGCGCTCTCGTGCCCGGCGAACGCGATCCGCTTCCGGCCGAGCGACAGCAGGTGCTCCGTCGCCGTCCTGGCGGCCTCCACGTTGTCGATCATGATGCGGTCGACGGTCAGCGGAGCGGCGTTCTCGCCCAGGACGACCAGCGGGATGTCGGTGCGCGACTGCGCCAGCTCGGCGGAGTTCATGACGCTCGGCTGGAAGATCATTCCGTCCACCAACCCGGACTCGCCGGCCGAGACGACGGCGCGCTCGCCCTCGATCGTCCCCTCCGTCTGCTCCAGCAGCACGCGGTAGCCGCGGCGCTCCGCCTCGTCGGCCACGACGCGCGCGAGTTCGGCGAAGTACGGCAGGGTCACGTCGGCGAAGGCCAGGGCGAGCAGGCCCGTTCGGCCGGTCGCCAGGCGGCGTCCCATGATGTTGGGGCGGTAGCCGAGCTCGTCGATCGCGCGCTGCACACGCTCCCGCATCGCCGGGCTGACATGCGCGTAGTTGCGGACCACGTTCGAGACGGTCTTCATGGACACGCCCGCGTGCTCCGCCACATCCTGAAGCCTGACGGCCATGGCGTCTCCTTCCGCGTCATCGGTCGCGTGCCTGCGGGGTCACTCTACAGGGAGCCATCCAATGCAGGCATTGTGAGGTTGACACGCTGTGTTCAGCGCTGTAAATTCGCCAAGCATGCCGAGTGTATCCGGCTCCAGCACCACCGATCACGCCGCCGGCCCGATGGAAGGGCAGCGTGAGAGGCTCACTCAAGGGAGAGATCACATGAAAAAGCGATTCGCCGCACGTGCGATCGCAGTGGCGGTCACCGCGGGCCTCGGGCTCGCGCTGACGGCCTGCGGAAGCAGCAGCTCGGGAGGCGGCGGAGACGTCTCCTCCGCCGACTACACCGGACCGAAGGTCAACATCAGCTTCTGGAACGGCTGGACCGGTGGCGCCGCTCCCGTGCTCGTGCCGAAGCTGATCGAGAAGTTCAACTCCGAGCACAAGAACATCGTCGTCAAGGATGTTCCGATGGAGTGGGCGGACATCGCCCGCAAGATGCCCCTGGCCGTGAAGGCAGGCAAGGGCCCGGATGTCGCGGTCGGCCACGGCGACGACATCGCCACCTACGCGGCCCAGGGTCTCGTGCTCAAGGCGGACAGCATCGTGAAGTCCCTCGGCTACAAGGCCGACGACTTCCCCGAGGGGCTGCTCGACGCCGGCAAGTACAACGGCAGCCAGTACGCCGTGCCGTGGAGCATCACGCCGCTCGGCCTGTACGTCAACAAGGACGTGCTCCAGTCGGCCGGAGTCGACCCGAACACCATTCCGCAGGACAAGGACTCGTACCTGGCGGCGCTCGAGAAGCTGAAGGCCGCGGGTGTCCAGGGTGAGTGGGTCGACGGTTACGTCTTCACCGGAACCTTCGAGTTCGAGAGCCTCCTCTGGCAGTTCGGCGGAGACCTCTTCAACAAGGATGTCTCGAAGGCGACCTTCAACTCGGAGGCGGGCGTCAAGGCCCTCACCTGGATGACCGACCTGATCAAGAAGGGCTACAGCCCGGCCGACGTTGCGCAGGACGGCAACATCAACGCCCTCATCGCCGGCAAGAACGCCTTCAACTGGAACGGCGTCTGGCAGACCACGAACACCGCGTTCGACAAGCTGAAGTGGCAGGCCGTCGCCGTGCCGCAGATCGGCGACGAGAAGGCCGTCTGGTCGAGCTCGACCCACTGGATGTTCATGAACAACAAGGGTCAGGACAAGAACAAGACCGCCGCCGCTGCGACGTTCGTCAAGTGGATGAACGACAACTCGGCCGACTGGCCCAAGACCGGTGAGCTGCCCGCCAAGAACTCGGTTCGCGACGACCCGAAGCTGGTGCAGACCTACCCCAACCTGAAGCCGTTCCTCGACGAGCTGCCGTACGCGCACTACGAGCCCATCGCACCGGGCATCACCACGGTGGAGGCGACGATCACCGTCGCGGTGAACGAGGCCATCACCGGCAAGAAGGATCCGAAGCAGGCTCTGGACGACGCGGCTGCCAAGGCCGACACCCTGCTGAAGCAGAACAAAGAGAAGTACGGTGACTGACACCGCTTCGATCGTGGCGCCCCGGGAGACCGGGGCGCCACGCCCGTCCCGCTCCGGCAGGAAGGCCGGCCGGCGGCCGGGCGCCCCCCGGCGCACCGGTGTCGCCTACCTCTTCCTGGCGCCGTTCCTCATCCTGTTCATCGTGTTCGTCCTGGCGCCCGCGGTGTTCGGCCTGTGGATCAGTCTCACGAACTGGAGCCCGTTCCGGGCCACCCAGAAGTTCATCGGACTCCAGAACTACATCGACCTGTTCACCCCGGGAAGCGCCACGTCGGGCGACTTCTGGCAGTCGATGGCCGCGACCGGGATCTTCACGCTCGCCAGCGTCCCGTTCCTCCTGATCATCCCGCTGCTGATCGCGGTGCTGCTCAACCAGAAGATCCGCGCCGGCTCGTTCTTCCGCGGCGTCTTCTTCGCCCCCTACGTGCTCGGCGTCGCCGTCATCAGTGTCATCTGGAAGTACCTCCTCGACACCCAGTCCGGCATCATCAACCACCTGCTGGGCATGATCGGCCTGCCCGACAACCTTCCCTGGACCGTGGACGTGCCGTGGGTGTGGGTCACCCTGGCGGGCGTCACCGTGTGGTGGACCATGGGCTTCAACACGGTCATCATCCTGGCCGGTCTGAAGGGCATCAGTCCCGACCTCTACGAAGCAGCCGCGCTGGACGGCGCAGGCGCCTGGCGCCAGTTCATCAGCGTGACGCTGCCGGGCCTCCGCCAGGTCATGACCTTCGTCATCACCATCACCATCCTCGCGAGCGCGAACATGTTCGGCCAGGCGTTCCTCATCACGAAGGGCGGTCCGGGCAACACGACCCGCACGGCGATCATGTACATCGCCGACCAGGGCCTGTCGCAGAACAACCTGGCCGCCGCGGCGGCGATGAGCTACGTGCTGTTCGCCTTCCTCGCGATCATCAGCATCATCAACTTCCGCCTCCAGCGGGAGCGGGCAGAGAAGAGCGCCTCATGACGACGACGGCTCCCGAGAAGACGGAGACCCCGCGGACCATCCGCGCGCGGCGCAAGCAGACACCGCAGGCGGCAGCTCGCAAGACCCTGCTCTACGCCGTGCTGATCGTTCTGGCGCTGGTGGTCATCCTTCCGCTGCTGTGGATCCTGCTGACCTCGTTCAAGACCGACGGCGACGCCATCCGCAATCCGTACTCGGCGATCCCCAACCCGTTCTCGACCGAGGCGTACACGACCCTTTCGAGCGGTCAGCAGCCGGTGTTCCGCTGGTTCCTGAACAGCCTCGCCGCCGCCGCGCTGCAGACCGTGCTCATCCTGATCACGGCGAGCATGGCCGCCTACGCCCTGGCGCGCCTCGAGTTCTGGGGCAAGCGGATCGTTTTCGGCCTGATCATCTCCACGCTGCTCGTCCCGCCGGTCATCTTCCTCATCCCGAACTACCTGATCGTGCAGAACCTCGGGTGGCTCGACACGCTGTGGGCGATCACCATCCCGGGCGCGGCCAGCGCGTTCGGAGTGTTCTTCCTCCGGCAGTTCTTCGTGGGCCTTCCGGCGGAGATCGAGGAGGCGGCGCGGATCGACGGAGCGGGTGACATCCGGATCTTCCTGCAGATCGTGCTGCCGCTCGCACGCCCGGCTCTCGCGACGCTCGCGGTGCTGAGCTTCCTCGCCAACTGGAACGACTTCCTCTGGCCGGTGTACGTGCTGCTGAGCCCGGAGAACCTGACGCTCCAGCCCGGTCTGTCGCAGCTGCAGGGCGCGTACTCCACGCACTACGCCATCGTGATGGCGGGTGCCGTGATCGCGTCGGTGCCGGTGCTCATCCTGTTCTTCTTCGCGCAGAAGCAGATCGTCGAGAGCGTCGCCACCAGCGGGGTCAAGGGGTGAGGATGCGCCGGACGGCCGCCGTCACCGCGACGATCATCGCTCTGGCGGCGGCGCTGGCGGGATGCTCGGCCGGCTCCGAGCCCAGTGCATCGCCGTCGACGGCGGTCGCTCCCTTCCAGATCGACAGCGACTTCCCGGATCCGGGCGCGCTCGTCGTCGGCGACCGGGTGTACTCCTATGCCACGAACACCGCCGCCGTGAACGTCCAGGTCGCCACGTCTGACGACATGAAGACCTGGACGCTGAGCGACGAGGATGCGATGCCGCAGCTGCCGTCGTGGGCGATCAAGGGCAAGACCTGGGCCCCCGGACCGGCGGAGCTCGCCGATGGCCGGTTCGCCCTGTACTTCACCGCGTCGGACGCCGCCAGCAAGTTCCAGTGCATCGGCGTCGCGTTCGCCGATCGGCCGGAGGGTCCGTTCACCTCCACGGCGGACAAGCCACTCGTCTGCCCGGAGGACGAAGGCGGTGCGATCGACGCCAGCGTGACCGCTGACGAGAACGGCCAGCGCTACCTGGTGTGGAAGAACGACGGCAACTGCTGCGGCTACGACACGTGGATCTCCGCACAGCCGCTCTCGGCAGACGGCGCCTCCCTGACCGGGGAGCCGACCAGGCTGATCAAGCAGACCGAGTCGTGGGAGGGCAAGCTCGTCGAGGCGCCGGTGATCGTGCGGCACGACGACGAGTATGTGCTGCTCTACTCGGCCAACGACTACGCCGACTCCTCCTACGTGACCGGCGTGGCCACGGCGAAGAGCCTGCTCGGCCCGTACACGAAGGAGAAGGAGCCGCTGCTCTCGACCGCCGGCTCGAAGGGGCGCTACCTCGGCCCAGGCGGCGAGGACCTCGTGACCTTCCAGGGCAAGGACTGGATGCTGTTCCACTCGTGGGACGAGGCGTTCGCCTACCGCGGCATGCACGCCGTCCCGGTGACGTGGAAGGGCGGACTGCCGGAGCTCGCGCCGTGACCGGTGACATCCTCCGCGTTGCCCGCCACTGGGGTCCGGTCTGGGAGGGATACTTCGCGGACCCGTTCGTGCTGCGCCTCCCCGACGGCGGCTACGTGGCGTACGGCACCCACCCGGACGCCGACGGCGACCGCGTCTTCGAGGCGCTGCGCTCGCCCGACCTGTCGCAGTGGGAGAGCGCCGGCGCTGTGCTGGAGCGGGTCGACGACACCCTCGGCGCGGACTACTGGGCGCCCGAGGTGGCCTACGCGCATGACGCCTACTGGATGTACTACTCGGTGGGGCGGGGGATCGAGGGCCACCACCTGCGCGTGGCACGTTCGGACTCTCCGGTCGGTCCGTTCCGCGACGTCGGCGTCGACCTGACCCCGGACGAGGTCTTCGCCATCGACGCGCACCCGTTCCGCGACGACGACGGCCGCTGGTACCTGTACTTCGCGCACGATGTGCTCGACCACGAGCGCCCGGGCACCCACCTCGCCGTGGCGCCGCTCGACGAGGGGATGACGGCCCTGGCCGGACCGCCCGTCCCGGTGCTCGCCCCCAACGCCGACTGGCAGCTGTACGAGCGCGACCGCCTCATCCACGGCCGCCGATTCGACTGGCACACGCTCGAAGGGCCGGCGGTGCTGCACCGCGACGGCCGCTACTGGCTGACGTACTCCGGCGGCGCGTGGACCGGGCCCGGGTACGCCGTCGGCGTCGCCGCCTCCGACCATCCACTCGGCCCATGGACCCACGTCGACCAGCCGCCGCTCCTGAAGAGCGGGGGCGACCTGCGCGGTCCCGGCCACAACTCGCTCACGGTCGCGCCCGACGGGACGGACGTCATCGCGTTCCATTCCTGGAACGCCGACGCGACCGCCCGGCAGCTGCACCTGGGCGCCCTGCGCATCGACCAGCAGGCGCGGAGCGGACAGCCCGCGCCGATCACCACCTGAGAGGAACGACGACCATGGACGACGCGGTTCCGCACGTCACCCCCACCCTTCCCGACACCTCCGGCCTGGAGCCCGAGCTGCAGCAAGCCGTGGAGACGATCTACACCGACGGCATCATCGGGAAGAAGGGCGCATTCTCGACCGAGTGGGCCGACCGCCTGCGCGAGGACATCGAGGTCGCCTTCGACGAGGCCCTCGGCCGCCCGGGCGGCGCGGTCGGTCGCGGCACCAAGCGCTACTACGTGGAGATCCACCCCGAGCAGATGCGCGGGTGGCTCGAGCTGGTCGATCACCCCTGGGTGCGCGGCGTCTGCGAGGCCGTGCTCGGCCCCGACTACCAGATCGTGGAGCTCGGCTTCGACGTGCCGGGCCCCGGCGCGAAGGACCAGCCGTGGCACCGCGACTTCCCCATGCCCGACGAGACGAAGCAGACCGGCCGACTCACGTCGCTCGCGTTCAATCTGACAGCGGTCGACACCACCGAAGAGATGGGTCCGTTCGAGATCGCGCCGGGAACCCAGTGGGATCTGCCGGAGGGCTTCGAGCACGAGATGTTCCCGGTCGCGGACCTGTATCCGCGATACATCCAGCGGGCGGTCCGGAAGTACCCGATGCGCGGCGACATCTCCGCCCGTTCGGCCCTGACCCTGCACCACGGCACGAAGAACACGTCGCAGGTGTCTCGTCCGGTGCTCGTGCTCGGCGTCGACGCGCCCGGCGCCGGGAACGCGGAGCACCACGACATGGCCGTCACGCACGGCTTCTACGAGTCGCTGCCGGAGCGGGTCCGTCGCCACCTGGTGTGCCCGGTTGTGGATGAACTCACGCCGATCACGCAGAAGCACACCATCGAGGGCCTGATGATGGGCGACGCCTGACGGAGCCTGTGCTCGCGAGGTGCTGTGCCTCCGCCGTTAAACCACGATGCCGGGCTGCGGGAAGACTAGGGTTTCTTCTCACGGCCCGGCATACGTTTCGGGGTTACGCCGGATGGATATTCGGGTTCCTCCGTCGCTCTTCGAGACTACAGGAAAAGTCCTCGTTGTGTAGGTCGAATGGAGGACATTTTTGTACCCCGGTCTGTCCCCAGTGCGAGGGGCAAGCGATTCTCAGGCGTTCAGTTCCTGGATGAGCGCAGCCACGAAGGCGTCGATGTCCTGTTCTGTGGTGTCGAAGGAGCACATCCAGCGCACCTCGTTGTTCGCCGCATCCCAGTCGTAGAACCGGAAATGCTCCCGCAGCCGGTCGGCGACCCCGGCCGGCAGGGTCGCGAAGACGCCGTTCGCTTCGGTCTTCTGGCTGAAGCCGACGCCCCGGATGCTGCCGTCGGCGATGCCGGCCTCCAGGGCCGTGCGCAACCGGGTCGCCATCGCGTTGGCGTGCGAGGCGGACCGCAGGTACAGGTCGTCGGTGAGCAGTGCGATGAGCTGCGCCGAGATGAACCGCATCTTCGACGCCAGCTGCATGTTCAGCTTGCGGAGGTAGACCATCCCCTCCGACGCCTGCGGGTTGAGCACGACGACGGCCTCGCCGTAGAGCATGCCGTTCTTCGTCCCGCCGAAGCTGAGCACATCCACTCCGGCATCGGTCGTGAACGCCCGCAGCGGCACGCCCAGGGTGGCCGCCGCGTTCGCGATGCGGGAGCCGTCCATGTGAAGCTTCATGCCGAGGGCGTGGACATGGTCGGCGATCGCCCGGACCTCCTCCACCGTGTACGCCGTGCCGAGCTCGGTCGTCTGCGTGATGGACACGACCAGCGGCTGGGCGCGGTGCTCGTCTCCCCAGCCCCACGCCTCGCGGTCGATGAGCTCGGGAGTCAGCTTGCCGTCCGGCGTCTCGATCGGGAGCAGCTTGATGCCGGCCACCTTCTCGGGGGCGCCACCCTCGTCGGTGTTGATGTGCGCCGTCTTCGCGCACACGACGGCGCCCCAGCGCGGGAGCATCGACTGCAGGCCGACGACGTTCGCCCCGGTTCCGTTGAACACCGGATACACCTCGACGCCCTCGCCGAAGTGCTCGGCGAACACCTCGTGCAGGCGGGCCGTGTAGACGTCCTCGCCGTAAGCGATCTGGTGGCCGCTATTGGCGGCCGCGATGGCGTCGAGGATCTCGGGGTGGACTCCCGCGTAGTTGTCGGAGGCGAAGCCGCGGAGGGTGAGGTCGTGGAGTTGAAGCGTCACGACTCCATCTTTCCAGGCTCGAGGGGGATGCGTCGGCCGTTGACCGCCGCCGCCTCGTGCTCCCACAGGCCCACGACCTCCTCGCCGAGCCGTGGCTCGAGACCCTCCAGGGTCTTCACGACGAAGACGCTCGCCGCCGACTGCGGCGCCTGCTTGGCGAAACCCTGGGCGATCGCTCGCACCCAGGCGTCCGCCGCCGCCTTCGCCGCAGCGTAGTTCGCGCCGCCCGGGTACGGCTTCTCGACCGCGGTCGACGAGACGATCGCCAGCCGTCCGGCGGGCGAGGCGGCGAGGTCGTCGAAGAAGACGCGCGTGGTGTTCCGGAGGGTGCGGAAGCCCCGCTCCAAGAACTCCCAGTCCTCGTCGCTCTGGCCTTCGATCCCGCCGCCGCCGCGCCAGCCGCCCACGAGGTGGATGAGGCCGTCGATGTGGCCGAACTTGAGGTGGATGCGCATGGCCAGCTCGGCCACTGCATCCCGGTCGGCCAGATCGCACGGTCGCGTCTCGACGCCCGGCACTGCTGCGGCCAGCGCATCCAGCGCCTCCTGCCGGGTTCCGACGGCCAGGACGGTCGCGCCGGCCGCGACCAGCGCACGGGCGACCGCTTCGCCCGACGCGCTGGTCGCGCCGGCGATCAGCACCAGTCGGCCGCGGGCGGAGTTCGCGCCGAGCGGCCCGGCCTCCGAAGAGGGCCGGGCCGCCTGGTCCGCCGAGGGGGCGTCCGTCATGCCGCGTCCGTCGTGCCGGTGATGCCGGCCGTCGACTCGATGACGGTCGCCATCTTCTTGTTCAGCGCCTCGTAGAACATCGAGAGCGGGAACTCGTCGTCCAGCACCTGGTCGGTGTAGCCCTTCGGCGGCCCGGCCAGGACCTCGTCCGACAGTCCGCGCGCCCAGTTGGAGGCGGGGTGCGGGGTGAGGGTCTCGGTCAGCATCTCGTAGGCCGCCAGCCAGTGCGCCACCTTCGGCCGGTCGATCGAACGCCAGTACAGCTCGTTGATCCGGTCGCTCAGCGCGATGACCACGTCGGGGACGTTCTCCCAGTCGATGGTGAGCTGGGTGTCCGTCCAGTGCAGCACGTCGTGCTGGTGCATCCACGCGAACAGCAGCTGGCCGCCGAGCCCGTCGTAGTTGCGCACGCGGCTGCCGGTGATCGCGAACCGGAAGATGCGGTCGAAGATCACCGCGTACTGCACCAGGTGCGCGTGGTCGCGGACGGCGCGCTGCGCCTCCGAGAGCTCGGCGTCGGGCAGGGCGCTGAGCTCGCGCTCCAGCTTCACCGACTCGCGGAACGCGGTCAGGTCGCACCGCAGCTCCTCCAGCGAGTAGAGGAAGAACGGCATCCGCTGCTTGATCATGAACGGGTCGAACGGCAGGTCGCCGCGCATGTGGCTGCGGTCGTGGATGATGTCCCACATCACGAAGGTCTCCTCCGTGAGGTGCTGGTCGTCCAGCATCGCGGCCGCGTCGGCCGGCAGCTCCAGTTTCGTGATCTCGGCGGCCGCGCGCACCACCCGGCGGTACCGGGCGGCCTCGCGGTCCTGGAAGATCGCGCCCCAGGTGAATGCGGGGATCTCGCGCATGGCCACGGTCTCGGGGAACAGCACGGCCGAGTTGGTGTCGTAGCCGGGTGTGAAGTCCACGAACCGGAGGGCGACGAACAGCTTGTTGCCGTAGTCGCCGGCCTCCAGCTCCGCCACGAACTCCGGCCAGATCACCTCGACCAGCAGCGCCTCGACGTGACGGTCGGAGCTGCCGTTCTGCGTGTACATGGGGAAAACGACCAGGTGGCCGAGCCCATCCACGCGGTGCTGCTGCGGCTGGAACTCGTTCAGCGCGTCGAGGAAGTCGGGGACCCCGAAGCCCTCGTCCGCCCAGCGCGTGAAATCGCGCTGGAGTGCGGCCAGGTAGGACGCGTCGTGCGGGAACGCCGGTGCGAGTGCGGCGATCGAGTCGACGATGGTGCGGACGTGCTCTGCGGCGGCCGGGCGGTCGGACTCCTGCTCGACCGAGCCGTCCTTCACCTGGAGGGCCTGCAGCGCGACGGCGGCGTCCTTGAGGCGCAGCCAGGCGGGGTCGTTCGCGACCTCGCGGACCGGGCGGCCGTCCTCGACGACCTCGGGCTCCCCGACAATGGCGTCTGCGGTGAAGTGCTGGACGAATTGAGACATGACGAACCTCCCGTCGTTGGTCGGCCGCTCGCACGCGGCAGGGTGTGGATGTGTCGAGCCTATCCGGGGATCGCGAGCGTTTTGTTGTCTATTCCGGCGGAAAACTGCGCCGATTGCTGGCGATGCGCAGCGAATCGCTAGTCGGCTGCCGGGTAGACGAGATGACCGTCGACGACGTGCGCGTGCGGGTTGAGGACGGCCGGACGCACCGACCGCTCGGAGAGGATGTCGAACACCTCGACGCCCGCCGTGATCAGGGCGTCCGTGACCAGGCGCCGATGACAGCGCCAGGGCACGGCCTCGCTGCACATGATCGCCGGCCGGAACTCCTGGGCCAGCGCGAGCAGGTCCTCCAGCCCCTCCGCGAACGACGCGGTGGCCATGTAGTCCGCGTATGCGCGGAACGCGGCGACCTGCCAGAACCCGTTGGGGCTCTCCGTGCCGGCCGGAGTGTGGCGCCGCCCGCCGAGCTTCTCCAGCCACCGGTAGCCGATGTCGGGCGGGAGCGCAGCGACGATCGGATCCTGGTTCCATTGGGGGAGGCGTCGCGACGACGGGAAGTGGCGGATGTCGACCAGCATCGTGACGTCGTTCTCGCGCAACATCGCGAGCACCTCCCCGAACTCCCGGTTCGAGTGCCCCACCGTGTACACCACGCTCACGTCCCGCACCCTACGCCCGCCGATCCTCCCTCCGCCCACTCCCTCCGCCCACCGTCGAGTCCGCACATATTGCACACCGAACGCCGCGCGGGCGTGCAAAGTTCGCGGACTCGACGGTGGGGTGGAGGCGGGAGCAGACGCGCGGGGCGGACGCTGCGATGATGGGGGGATGGCGAGAACGGTTCGCGGGGCGCGTGTGCTCATCACCGGGGCGGCGTCGGGCATGGGGAGGCTGTACGCCGAGCGTGCCGTGCTCGAAGGCGCACGAGCGGTCGTGCTCTGGGACCGCGACGAGGCCGCGCTCAGCGAGCTGACGCACCGGCTGCGGCGCGAGGTGCTCGCCGGGCGCACAGCCGCGGCCTGGGGAGCGCCGCCACGGTCACCGAGCTCGTCGGCGGGGAAGGCATCCACCAGCGTGCTGCCCTACGTCGTCGACCTCGCGGAGCTCGGGGCGATCGCGCAGAGCGCCCAGGCGGTGCGGAAGGAGCTCGGCGGGATCGACGTGCTCATCAACAATGCCGGCATCGTGCGCGGCAAGTACTTCTGGGAGCACGACAACGGCGACGACACCCGCCCGACCATGCAGGTCAACGCGCTCGCCCCGATGTACGTGACGCGGGAGTTCCTGCCCGGGATGCAGCAGAGCCCCCGCGAGGCGCGCATCGTCAACATCGCCTCGGCCGCCGGCACGATCTCCAACCCGCGCATGAGCGTCTACGCCGCGAGCAAGTGGGCGGTGATCGGCTGGAGCGACAGCGTCCGCCTCGAACTCCAGCAGCAGGGCTTCGGCCACGTGAAGGTCACGACGGTCGCGCCGAGCTACATCGACACGGGGATGTTCGAAGGCGCCCGCGGGCCGCTCCTGACCCCGGTGATGAGCCCGGAGTACGTCGTCGACCGCGTCTGGCGGGCGATGCTCGCCGGTCGTCCGATGCTGATGCTCCCCTGGACGGTCGGCCTGGCGCGGACCCTCCGCGGCGTGCTCCCGACCCGCGCGTGGGACGCCGTCGCGGGCCGTGTCTTCGGCGTCTACGACTCGATGGAGGGCTTCACCGGCCGCCAATAGCCCGCGTCGGTACTCCCTTTTCTGTACGAACTCACATACAGTGGCTCCCCGAGCGAACGTCGAAGGGAGCCGATCGTGAGCGATCCGTCGTGGACCCAGGTGGTCAAGACCGTCGAGCCGGAACAGCCGGAGCTGAAACGGGCCCTCGGGCCGGGGCTGCTGCTCCTGTTCATCGTCGGCGACATCCTCGGCACGGGCGTCTACGCCCTGACCGGTCAGGTCGCCGCCGAGGTGGGCGGCGCGGCGTGGCTGCCGTTCCTGCTGGCCTTCGCTGTTGCGACCGTGACCGCCTTCTCCTACCTGGAGCTGGTCACCAAGTACCCGCAGGCCGCGGGCGCCGCGCTGTACACGCACAAGGCGTTCGGCATCCACTTCTTCACGTTCATCGTGTGCTTCATCGTCATGACGTCCGGCATCACCTCGGCGTCGACGGCGTCGCGCGCGTTCGCGGTGAACCTCACCGTCGGGTTCGGCATCCCGGATGACAACGTCACGACGCTGCTCATCGCCCTCGCCTTCATCGTGCTCATCATGCTGGTGAACCTCCGCGGCGTCTCCGAGAGCGTGTGGCTGAATGTCGTGCTCACCCTCGTCGAGCTCTCCGGTCTGCTGCTGGTGATCTTCATCGGCCTCTGGGCGATCGGCGGCGGCAACGCGGACTGGTCGCAGGTGGTGGCGTTCGAGACGCCGGAGGACAAGGGCGTTCTGCTGGCGGTGAGCACGGCGACATCGCTGGCGTTCTTCGCGATGGTCGGCTTCGAGGACTCGGTCAACATGGCGGAGGAGACGAAGGATCCGAGCCGGATCTTCCCGAAGATGATGCTGAGCGGACTCGGCATCGCCGCGGTCATCTACGTGCTCGTCTCGATCACGGTCGTCGCGCTGGTCCCGATCGGCGAACTGGCCGGCAGCGAGACGCCGCTGGTGGCGGCGGTCGAGGCCGCTGCCCCCGGCTTCCCGATCAACGACCTGCTGCCGTTCATCTCGATGTTCGCGGTCGCCAACACCGCCCTCATCAACATGATGATGGCGAGCCGCCTGCTCTACGGCATGAGCCGGCAGAACGTGCTCCCGCCGTTCCTGGCGAAGGTGTCGCCGAAGCGCCGGACGCCGTGGACGGCGATCCTCTTCACCACGGCGCTCGCCGTCGCCCTGATCATCTACGTGTCGCTCGACCCGAAGGGCTCGATCGTCGCGCTGCTCGGAGGCACGACCTCGCTGCTGCTGCTGGCGGTGTTCGCGGTCGTCAACGTGGCTGTGCTGGTGCTCCGCAAGCAGCCGGTGGACCACAAGCACTTCCGCTCGCCGACGGTGCTGCCGATCATCGGCGCGATCACCTGTCTGTACCTGGTGTTCCCGTGGACCTCCGGCCGCCCGGTCGGCCAGTACACGATCGCGCTCGGCCTGCTCGGCATCGGCATTCTGCTGTGGATCGTCGAGCGGGTCTACTCCGCGGTCGCCCGCCGCCGGACGCCCCAGGAGAAGGTCGACTCGAACCGCTGACGCGCGCGCGACGCCTGATCGCCGACGGTCAGGCGTCGCCGGCGCGGTGACCCGGGTCGCCGCGCTCGACGATGGTGGCGGGGTCGAGGTCGTCCTCCGGCGGCACGGGGATGTCTCCCACGTCGTCGGGTCCGCCGGTGCCCGGGCGCACGGCGGCGCCGTCCGACTCCTCCTGCTTGACCTCGGTCTCGCGTTCGCTCGCTGGGCTGTACGAGCGGTCCTTCGCGGTCTGGTCGGCGTCGCTCTGGTGCTCGTCGGGGGCGTCCGGTGTCGCGTTCATTGGAGGGACGGTACGCGCACATCCCGGGCCGCCCAAGCCCCTGACGGGGTGCGGAAGCGGGTGTTCCGTGGAAGTACACGAATGGAGGTCGATGGATGTCTTTCCCTGAGCAGCAGCAACAGCCCCCCGGTACGACGGACGCGATGGAGCCGCGCCCCGACCACGGCGAGGAGACGTACCGCGGCAGCGGCAAGCTGACCGGCAAGGTCGCGCTCATCACCGGCGCGGACAGCGGCATCGGCAAGGCGGTCGCCATCGCCTACGCCCGCGAGGGCGCCGACGTCGCCATCTCGTATCTGAACGAAGACGACGACGCGGAGGACACGGCGAAATGGGTCCGGGAGGCCGGGCGGAAGGCGCTGCTGCTGCGCGGCGACGTATCGGACCCGCAGCACTGCCGCGACATCGTCGCGAAGACCGTCGAGGAACTGGGTGGCATCGACGTGCTCGTCAGCAACGCGGCCTACCAGATGACGCGCGAGTCGCTGGACGAGATCCCCGACGAGGAGTGGGACCACACGATCGCGACCAACATCTCCGCCTTCTTCCACCTGGCGAAGGCGTCCGTGCCGCACATGAAGCCCGGCGCGAGCATCATCGGGTCGTCGTCGGTGAACTCCGACATGCCCTCCCCGACCCTGCTGCCCTACGCGGCGACGAAGGCCGCCATCGCGAACATGACGGCGTCGCTGGCGCAGCTGCTCGGTGACAAGGGCATCCGGGCCAACAGCGTCGCACCGGGTCCGATCTGGACGCCGCTCATCCCCTCGACCATGCCGGAGGAGAAGGTGAGCCAGTTCGGGAGCGATACCCCGCTGGGGCGGGCGGGACAGCCGGCCGAGCTGGCGCCGGTCTACGTGCTGCTCGCATCCGACGACGGCTCGTACATCTCGGGTGCGCGGATCGCCGTCACCGGGGGGCGCCCCATCCTGTAGGACGCAGACAGAGAGAACGGCGCCGGTGCAGATCGCACCGGCGCCGTCCTGGCTCTGGGAAGCAGACGGATCAGACCGTCTCGCCGCGGTCCACCTCGCCGCGCCAGGCGCCCGTCTCGGTGCCCTGCGACTCGATGAACTTCTTGAAGTTCTCGAGGTCCTTCTTGACGGCGTGGTCGTCGAGGCCGAACACCGACCCGATCTTCTCGAGGGCGTCGGACGGCGCCCACTCCAGCTGCACCGTCACCTTCGTCTCGGTGTCGGAGAGACGGTGGAACGTGACGACGCCCGCGTGCTCGGTGTCGCCGGCGACGGACTTCCACGCCACGCGCTCGTCCGGAAGCTGCTCGGTGATGACCGTGTCGAACTGGCGCTCCGCACCGCCGATCTTCACCCGCCAGTGGTTGGTGGTGTCGTCGACCTGGCGGATCTCCTCGACCTCGTCGAGGAAGTGCGGGAAGGACTCGAACTGGGTCCACTGGTTGTACGCCGTCGAGACCGGCACGTTCACGTCGATGGACTGAGTCACTGCAGCCATTACGGCTCCTTTCGCTTTCTTCTGGGTTCTGGGCTGACGGTAGGCCCGGCACCGGATGGGTATAGACCCTGGACTTCACAGGTGGATCGTGCGACGGGAAGCGCGTTGCAAGGTCTTGCGACCCGACGAGATGGGGGTACGCGTGGACTCGTTCACTCACGAGCGGAAGGAGACGGACATGGCCGATCGGCCCATCCAGATCGACGTGCAGAAGTACCTGAGCGGGGTCGATTACCCCGCGAGCAAAGCCGACCTCGTCGGCACGGCGCAGGGCCAGGGAGCGCCGAAGGAGGTCATCGACGCGCTCGAGGGCCTGCCCGACCGCGACTTCGAGAGCCCGGTGCAGGTGACGGAGGGCATCAGCGGCAGCTGACGAGCGGATGCGGCACGCCGCCCCGGGAGGCGGCGCTCAGCGAGGCGGCGCTCAACGGGGCGGCGCTCAGCCCCAGCGGCGGGCCGTCCACCGCTCGAACAGACCGAGCAGCGAGTCGGTGATGATGCCCAGGATCGCGAGCAGGATGATCGCCAGGAAGAGGCGGTCGGTCCGGCCGTTGTTCTGAGAGTCGATGAGCAGGAAGCCGAGTCCCATCGACGAGGCGATCAGCTCGGCGGCGACGAGGAACAGCCACGCCTGCGCCATGGCGAGCCGGAGACCGGAGATCACCGACGGCAGCACGGCAGGGAGCTGGACGGTCGTCAGCAGCCGGACGCCGTTCAGCCCGAACGCGCGTCCCGCCTCCACCAGGTGCCGGTCCACGTGCTTCAGCGCGGCGCCGACCGTCGTGTAGACGGGGAAGAACGCGCCGATCGCGATCAGGATGATCTTCGAGTCCTCGCCGATCTTGAACCACAGGATCAGCAGGGGCACCCAGGCGAGCGACGGAACCGCCCGGATGGCGGCGAGCGTCGGGCTGAACAGCACATCCGACCAGCGCGACAGACCCACCAGCGCCCCGAGCAGCAGCCCGAGACCCGCCCCGAAGGCGAAGCCGATCAGCACGCGCTGGGTCGAGATCGCCACGTACTGGCCCAGCAGCCCGCGCTGGGCGAGGTCGACCGCGGCCTCCCACACCATCGACGGCGAGGGCAGCTGCGACGACGTGAACGCACCGGAGGTCGACGCCAGCTGCCACACGGCGAGCAGCACGAAGGGGATGATGAATCCCGCGGCGATCCTCACCCCGCGACGCGACAGCGGGGACGTGCGGACGGCAGCCGTCGTGACGGCCTCCGGTGCGTTCTGGACGGTCATGGGATGCGTCAGCCTCCGATGGCGCTCGGGTCGGCCTTCTTCGCGAAGGTCGGGTCGAGCAGCGAGTCGAGTGCCTTGTCGATGTCGGTCTGGGACTTCACGTCGCCCGACTCGACGAAGATCGGGCCGACCTTCTTCAGCACGGCCAGCTGCGCCTTGCCGGGGATGTTCGAGACGTCCAGGTTGGTGCGCTCTGTGATCACCGTGGTGGCGACGGCCGGGTCGATGCCGGCGACGTCGGACAGGATCTTGGCCGTCTCGTCGGGGTGCTTCTCGGCCCACGCCCGGGCGTACTCGTAGGTGTTCACGACGGTCTGCGCGACATCCGGCTTGGAGTCGAGGAACGACTCCGTGGCGTTGAGGAAGCCGTAGGTGTTGAACTTCACGTTGCGGTAGACGAGCTTCGCGCCCGACTTCTCGGCGTTGGCCATGATCGGGTCGAGTCCGCTCCACGCGTCGACGGAGCCGTTCTGCAGGGCGGCCCAGCCGTCGGCGTGCTGGAGGTTCTGGATGGTCACATCCTTGGCCGAGAGACCGTTGGCCTCGAGCGCCTGCAGCAGGAAGAAGTACGGGTCGGTGCCCTTCGTACCCGCGACCTGCTTGCCCTTGAGGTCCTTCACCGACGTGATGGTCGAGTTCGGGCCGACGACGATGGCCGACCACTCGGGCTGCGAGTAGATGTCGATGGTCTTGATCTGCGAGCCGTTCGAGCGGGCAAGCAGCGCCGCCGAACCGGCGGTCGAGCCGACGTCGATGGCGCCGGAGCGGAGGGCCTCGTTCGCCTTGTTGGAGCCGGCGGACTGCACCCAGTTGACCGTGATGTCCTGCTTCTTCAGGGCCTTCTCGAGCCAGCCCTCCTTCTTGATGACGAGGCTGAGCGGGTTGTAGGTCGCGAAGTCGATGTTGAGCGTGCCGCCCTTCGTCACTCCGGCGGAGTTGGTGGCGCCGGAGGCGGCGCCCTCTCCGGCGACGCAGCCGGTCAGCAGCAGGCTGGCGGCCGCGACGATGCCGGCGGCGGCGGTCAGGATGGTGGGTCTGCGGCGCATGATGCCTCTCTCGGGGGTGTGGGGGAGCGGGTGGTGCGGCTGTGGTGACGCGATGGTGCGAGTGCGGTTCAGTACGGGAATACGGGGACGGTCGCCCGCTGCTCGTCGCGGGCGCGGCCGTGTCGGTCGATGCCGAGGCCGTCGAGCAGCTCGGCCCGCAGCTGGGCGAGCTCGGCGGAGCCGCGGTCGCGCGGTCGGCTTCCTGGCACGGTCGTGACGCTGCGGATCGTGGAGCCGGGCTGCCCGTCCTCTGCGCCGAGCAGCACGACGCGGTCGGCGAGCTGCAGGGCCTCGTCGACGTCGTGGGTGACCAGCAGGATGGTGGCGGGCGCCGCGGCGTGGATGTCGAGAAGCAGGTCCTGCATCTTCAGACGGGTGAGCGCGTCCAGAGCGCCGAACGGCTCGTCCAGCAGGAGGACGCCGGGGTTGCGGGCCAGAGCGCGGGCGAGCGACGCGCGCTGCGCCATGCCACCGGAGACCTCCCGAGGGCGGAGGGTCGCGGAGCCCGTCAGCCCGACGAGGTCGAGAAGCTGGGCGACCCGCTGCCGCCCGGCGTCGCGGTCGAGGCCGCGGGGCAGGCCGAGCGCGACGTTGTCGGCGAGTGAACGCCAAGGCAGCAGCCGTGGCTCCTGGAACCCGACGGCGCAGCGGGCGTCGAACCCGGCGACCGTGGTCCGGTCGATCAGGGCGGCTCCGCCGGTGGGCGCGTCGAGTCCGCCGGCGATGCGCAGGAGGGTCGACTTGCCGCATCCACTCGGGCCGAGGATCGCGACGACCTCGCCCGCGCGGATCCCGAGGGACACATCCCGAAGCACCGTGCGCGTGGTCGGAGCGGACGCCTCGCGCTCACGATCGCCCGGGGCGCGCTTCCGGGAGCGCCGGTTCGGCGCCGGGAACGAGCGCGCGACGCCGGCGAACTCGACGGGGTAGGCGGAGGACGAGGCGGTCATGGTGCTCTGACGCTACCGACGCGAGCCACGCGCCCGCTGGCCCGGCGCAACGCTTCGTAACGAAAGTTGGCGCGGCCGGTTCGGATGCGGTGGAGGAACGCGACTAGAGGGATGCTCCCGGTACGCCGGAGATGACGAGCGCCGCACCGCCGACCCACACGCCCACGGCGAGCAGGATACCGACGATCGGGACCCAGAAGGCGATGCGCCGGACGATGAGCAGCACGACCGCGACAATCACGGTGATCAGGGTGACCACGCCCGGTCCGAACAGTGCGATGACGAAGCCGATGCCCATGCGATCGGTGTCGCACACCGTCGACGCCCCACATGGGTCGCTCGCGAACGCGAGGAAGAACGCGGCGAACGTGAGGATGGCGGCGACGACGACCGCGAACACCAGCAGGATGATCGAGGTCACCAGATCCCAGACGACCACCGGCCGGCGCGCAGGCGCGGGCGGCGGGAAGCCCGGTTGAACCGGGTATGCGGAGTAACCGGGCGGGGGCGGCGTGCTCATCGGTGCTCCGTCAGCCGAAGATCATGGGTCGGTCGTCATCGTCGTCGGCCGCCGCGACCGGCGCCAGCTCGACGAGGACGGGCACGTGGTCGCTGGGGGCGTCGCCCTTCCGCTCGTTTCGATGGATGCTCGCATCCACCACCCGGTCGGCGAACGCACGCGACCCGAGGATGAAGTCGATGCGGAGCCCCTCGTTGCGCGGGAATCGCAGCTGCTTGTAGTCCCAGTACGTGTAGCCGTCCGGCACGATCGGCCGGACGACATCGGTCAGACCGGCCTTCTCGAACGCCGCGAACGCCGTCCGCTCGGGCGGCGAGATGTGGGTCGAGATGCCGGGCACCAGGCTCGGGTCGCCGACGTCGGAGTCGAACGGGGCGACGTTCCAGTCGCCCATGAGGGCGAGTTGGAGGGTCGGGTCGTCGGCGAGCCAGCGCTGTGTGTCGGCGGCCAGCGCGGCCAGCCAGTCGAGCTTGTAGACGTAGTGCGGGTCGGCGAGCGACCGGCCGTTGGGCACGTACAGGCTCCACAGCCGGATGCCCTCGACCGTTGCGCCGATCGCGCGCGCCTCCTTCGGGAGGTCCGGCCCGTCATGGTCTTTCAGGAAGCCCGGCATGTCCGGGAAGCCGATGGTCACGTCCTCCAGCGGCAGGCGGCTGGCGATGGCGACGCCGTTCCACTGGTTCAGGCCGTGCAGAACGACCTCGTAGCCCGCGTCCTCGAACGGCTGGTAGGGGAACTGCTCGGGCTTGCATTTGATCTCCTGCATGGCGAGCACATCCACGTCTTCGCGGACCATCCAGTCGACGACGCGGCCCACGCGGGTGCGGATCGAGTTCACATTCCAGGTCGCGACGCGCATGCTCCGATCGTATCGGCCGCCGCCGACGTCGCCCGAGTCCGGAGGGATCGGTGGAACCAGGACGCCTGTGGAGAACTCCCGGGGCGCGGCGGGTTCCCCTCTAGAATCGTGGATGTGACCGACGCACGACAGCAGCTCATCGACTACATCGCCGCCGAGGCCGTGTTCCACGGCGACTTCACGCTCACCAGCGGCAAAAAGGCGAGCTACTACGTCGACCTGCGCAAGGTCAGCCTCGACCACCGGGTCGCGCCGCTCATCGGCCGCGTCATGATCGACCTCATCCGTGACATCCCCGACGTCTTCGCCGTCGGCGGCATGACGATGGGCGCCGACCCCGTCGCCGCGGCGATCCTCCACCAGGGCGCCGCCCAGGGCCTCACCTACGACGCGTTCGTCGTGCGCAAGGAGCCGAAGGACCACGGCCGCGGCAAGCAGGTCGAAGGCCCCGACCTCGAGGGCAAGCGCGTGATCGTGCTCGAAGACACCTCCACGACCGGCGGCTCCCCGCTCAAGGCCGCGGAGGCGCTGCGCACGGTCGGCGCCGAGATCGCCGCCGTCGCTGTCGTCGTCGACCGCGACACCGGAGCGCGCGAGGCCATCGAGGCCGCGGGCTACCCCTACTACGCCGCCATCGGCCTGAAGGACCTGGGGCTGGCATAGTGTCCGACGAGCGCGGGCGGGGCGCTGCGGACGACGAACGTCCGTACGAACGACAGGATGCGCCCGAGGTTCCGGCCGAGCAGCCCAAGGCGGAGGAGCCCGAGGCGGAGGAGCCCGAGTTCGGCAGCGCGGACTGGCTGCTGCAGCAGCTGACCGGCGGTCGTCACGTCGATCGTCCCGCCGAGGTATCCTCCGCACCCGAGGCTGGGGCTGGCGACGCGGAACCCGCAGCCGTCGAGGACGCGGGTCCTGTGCCGGTCGCGCCCACCGCTCCCTTCGAGGCGGATGCCGCGCCCATTGCTCCGTCGTCCTCATCGGCACCCGATGTGCCGGCGTCGGACGAGCCGTCACCGTTCGACGAACTGCTCGGCAGTGCCATCGAAGAGCCCGAGGTCGTCGAGGAGCAGCCGACGGAGTTCCCGGTCGCGTTCAATTGGAACCTCACGCCGGGGGTCGGAGGGGATCCTCTGGTCGAGCAGGAGGAGACGCCCACACCGGCGGAGGCCGGGACGGCTCCCTTCGCCGCGGCGACGAGCGAGCCGGAGCCGACGCGGGCCGATCCGACGCCGACAGCGCTCTTCGAACCGCTCGGAGGCGGGGCGTCGCCGACTGAGCCGGCCGTGCAGACCGAGCCGGCCGCACCGACCGAGCCTGCCGAGCCGACCGAGCCGACCGAGACCGACGGGCAGGCCGAGCCCATCGCGGCCGAGCCGTCCGTTCCCGAGCCAGACGCCGCTCCTCCGCTCGTGCCGCCCGTCTTCCGGTCGACCTTCGTCGAGCCGAAGTCCCCGAGTTCTGCCGGGATCTTCGCCCCCCTCGCCACACCCGAGGAGCCGTCGACGGACGAGACGTCCTCGTCCGATTCCATCTCCGGAGCGCCGGAGGACGAGCCGCCCGCCGCCGTCCGCTCCTGGGTGATCGAGCCGGCGTTGCCGACGCCCGCGCCCGAACCCGAGAAACCGCGGACCATCTTCGACCCGCCGGAGATCCCCGCTGACGACGATGACGAGGCAGGCGAGCCTGAGAGCCATGGTCTCGCCGCTCTGCTCGGCTTCGGAGCTCCCGAGTCCGATGCTCCGTCCGGCCGGTCGGTCATCGGAGACACGACGAGCGTCATCCCGATCGACCCGTCCGCGTTCACCCGTCCGCCTGCGGCCCCTGAGCCGCCGGCCACGCCTGTCGCCGACGCGAGCCTCCCGCCCGCCGAGGATTCGCCCGCGACCCGGTCGCCGTTGCACCAGCCGGTCCTTCCCCCGATCGACGCAGCGGCGCTCTTCGAGCCACCGATCGAGACGCCGGCGCAGCAGCAGGATGCTGCACAGATCGCCGATCTGCTGCGGGCGTCCCACGAGGAACCGGAACTCGCTGCACCACCCGCGCCGCCGTCGGCGTACGAGCCGCCTGCAGCGTTCAGCACGCCGGAGACCGTCGACACCCCGACGCAGCAGCTCGACACCTCCGAGATCGCAGCTCTGTTGCGTGACGAGCCCGTCGAATCCCTGCCGTCGGCTCCGGCATTCCCGGCCGCGGAGGCCGAACTGGCGATGGGTGGGCTGCCGTCGCCCGCCACTAGCCCGATCGACGCCGAGAGCATCGCCACCGCCTCGGAGCCGGAGCCGTTCGCTTTCGCGTCGGCGACTCCCGAAGCCGACGACGACACCGGCGCCAGCGGAGGTGCTGGCGACGAGGCCGCAGCCGACGACATCGAGGCGGAGGAGTCCGACGGACTGGCCGAGCTGTTCGGCGGAGTGGCGGAGGAGCCCGAGACCGGCCCCGTACTGCCGACCGACGCCGACCCGCTCGCCGAGCGCGGCGACGAGACCCCGGACGAGCGGATCGACGAAGCGCCGGAGGCCGCGGCCGGAGTCGAGGGGCCGCAGCTGACGGCGACAACGCCCTTCACGTTCACGCAGACCGTTCCCGTCGAGCCGACCGACGCGACGGCCGTCGCCGCGGAACCGGCCACCGGCCCGGCGTGGGAGCTGCCGGCCGCCGCGGGCGCGACGACCGCGGCCGCCTCCGCCGCGACGACCGGCCAGAGCGGGGCGGCTGCAATCAGCACCCCCGCCTCAGCATCCACCGCTGACACCACTGCCGCCCCAACCCGCCCGGGCGGCGGCGACTTCTGGAACTCGCGGAACAACCGCATCCTCCTCATGGTCGGAGGGGCACTGGCCGTCGTGCTGGTCCTCATCGGCCTCTTCGCGATCGGGACGCGCATCCCGTCGTGGCTCGGTGCCGCGAAGCCCGCACCGGTGGCCGCCACGGCGTCGGCCTCGGCGAAGCCCAGCGCGACCCCGACGCCGACGCCCACTCCCGTGCCCACGGTGACGCCCAAGCCGGCCGCTGCCGTCGGCCCCGGCACGCACCCGTGGGATGCGCTGGGCGGCGGCGAGTGCATCCAGCCCTTCACGACGGTATGGGCGGAGGAGTTCGCCGTCGTCGACTGCGCCTCTCCGCACACCGCGCAGCTCGTCTACACCAACCTGCTCTCGGCCGACCCTGCTGCGCCGTACCCCGGCGCGGACGCCCTCGCGCAGCAGATCCCGGGCCTTTGCACGGCGGGCGGCATCGTCGACCTCGGAGCCGCGGGCGCCTACCCCGACCTCCAGGTCGTCGGCTCCTTCCCGGCCACGGAGCAGCAGTGGAAGGACGGCCAGCGCTCGTACTACTGCTTCGCCACGCGGGCGAGCGGCGAGCCGCTGACCTCGTCGGTCGCCGGCCCCGGACCTGCTGCCTGAGCGACCGGAGGTCAGCCCTCCGCGCCGCCCGTCCCCGACAGCGAGGCCTCATACCGCGCGAGCGCGCCCGGCGGGTTGAGCCGTCGCGCTGTCGCGACAAGGTCCGCCTCCGTGTCGTGACCGGGCGTCGTCACGTTCAGCACCACCGCGTCGCGCGAGGCCCCGACGCCGAAGAACCCCTCCGCGTCCAGATCCGCGAGGGCTCCCGCCATGGCGTCGAGCAGGTCCGCATTGAGCTCCGGCGAACGCTCGTACGGGCCCCCGAGCGCGTCGAACAGCGGCTCCACCTCGGCGAACAGCCGGTCGCCGTACAGGTCGTAGGGGGAGTCGTTGACCGCCCAGCGCAGCTCGTCTGCATCCACATCCAGACCCTCAGCGCGGCAGCGCGCGACCGCGCCCTCCAGACCCTCGAGCGAGCACGCGGTCGGGGCCGGTCTGTGGGCGAGCGGCGTGGTCCAGAGGCCGAAGTAGTAGAAGGTCTCGGAGGGGCGTTCGGCACGGAGCGCGGTCCACGCCGAGCGGGCCGCCGCGCGGAGGGCGGAACGGATGTGCGCGACGTCGTCCACGGTGGAGCTCAGAGTCCGTGCGCCGGTCGGCTCAGAGCTCGGTCTCGATGGGTTCCCGCACGACGAGCTCGTCGACGCCCCGGAGCACCTCGTCCGGCCGGAACGGGTACCGCTCGATCTCGGTGCGATCACTGATCCCGGTGAGCACCAGGATGGTGTGCAACCCGGCTTCGATACCGGCCACGACATCCGTGTCCATCCGGTCGCCGATCATGGCGGTGTTCTCCGAGTGCGCGCCGATGCGGTTCATCGCCGACCGGAACATCATCGGGTTCGGCTTGCCGACGACGTAGGGGTCGCGGCCGGTCGCCTTGGTGATCATCGCCGTCACCGCGCCCGTAGCGGGGAGCGGACCCTCCGCACTGGGCCCGGTGGCGTCCGGGTTCGTGGAGATGAACCGTGCGCCCTTGCCGATGAGGCGGATCGCCTTGGTGATCGCGTCGAACGAGTAGCTGCGCGTCTCGCCGACGACGACGTAGTCCGGGTTCGTGTCCGTCATGATGAAGCCGGCCTCGTGGAGGGCCGTGGTCAGTCCCGCTTCGCCGATCACGTAGGCCGTGCCGCCGGGCATCTGCGACTTGAGGAAGTCGGCCGTCGCCAGTGCCGAGGTCCAGATGGACTCCTCGGGCACGTCGAGGCCGGAGGTGCGCAGCCGCGCCGCCAGGTCGCGCGGCGTGAAGATGGAGTTGTTGGTGAGCACGAGGAACGGGGTGCCCTGGTCGCGCCACTGCTGGATGAGGTCGGACGCTCCGGGGAGGGCCTGGTTCTCGTGGACGAGGACGCCGTCCATGTCGGTGAGCCAGCATTCGATCTCGTCGCGACGCGTCACGTGGGACCCCTTTCACCGGGAAGCGGATGCTTCCAGCTTAGGGGCCGCGCCTCTCTCGCGGTGAGGCGGACGGCCGCGGTGGATACGCTGAACCTGTGGATGAGACGGCGAACCCGACGCACGAGCTGACGACCAACGGTGTCGGTCCGTGGCCGGGCGAATGGCCGGACGACCCGCGTTTCGACGCCGAGCTGCTGCGCCACGGCGACACCCGCAACGTGATCGACCGCTACCGGTACTGGACGATGGACGCGATCGTCGCCGACCTCGACGAGCACCGGCACCCGTTCCATGTGGCCATCGAGAACTGGCAGCACGACATGAACATCGGTTCGATCGTGCGGAGCGCCAACGCCTTCGCCGCGGACACCGTCCACATCATCGGCCGCCGCCGGTGGAACAAACGCGGCGCCATGGTGACCGACCGCTACCAGCACGTCGTGCACCACGACGATGTCGCCGGGTTCGTGGAGTGGGCGCGCGGCGAGGGCCTTCCCGTGATCGCGATCGACAACGTGCCGGGGTCGGTCCGGATCGAGACGTTCTCGTTTCCGCGGGAGTGCGTCCTGCTGTTCGGCCAGGAGGGCCCGGGCCTGTCGCCGGACGCCCTGGCGGCGGCGGATGCGGTGGTCGAGATCTCGCAGTTCGGCTCGACGCGCTCCATCAACGCGTCGGCGGCCGCGGCCGTCGCCATGCACGGGTGGATCCGTCAGCACGTCGCGTTCGACTAGCGGTTGATCCGCCGCCAGACGAGCTTGAGCCCCGACCAGTCCTCGTCCACCGCCGCCACCTTCACGTCGACGAGCCCGCGCTCGAGCGCCGCATCGCGGATGAGGTTCTCCGTGATGTCGCTGACATGCCCGGCTGCTTTGCGGGGCCAGGCCGCCCATACCATCCCGTCGGGGCGGATCCGTTCGCCCAGTTCGTCGAGTTCGTCGAGGAACAGGGCGGCCTCGCGGTAGAACGTGAGGATGAGCCCGCTCGGCCGCTCGTCGGTCCACTCGACCTCGGGAGCGCCGTCGAGGGGGATGCTCCAATCGGGATCGGCGTGGAGCACGCTCACGCGCATCCCCGGTTTCAGCCCGAGCTTCTTCCAGAGCGGCGTGCCCGAGTAGCCGGCGGTCGTCACCGCCGCCATCCGGCGTCGTCGGCGATGCGCCGGATTGCGGCCGCATCGAGGTCGTAAACCGTCTCTCCGTCGTCGGGCGCCGGGGCGGACACGAGATGCGCCCGGATCGGGCCGTCGTCGGGCAGCTGAACCCACGCGAAGCCCGCGCCCCGCACGGCACGCTCGCGCGGGGCCGGCCAGAGCACGTCGGTCGTGTTCGCGACGGCCGGGGCGACCACGACCGGGATGCCCGCCGGTCCCGCCTCGGTGATGAGGCCGTGGTGGTAATGCCCGGCCAGGATGAGCCGCACATCCCCTTCGCTGAGCGTGTCGAGCAGCGGCTGGGAGTCCACGAGCCGCAGCGACTCGAACAGCACGGTCGTCGGCGTCACGGGAGGGTGATGGAGGACGACGATGGTGCCGCTCTCGGAGGGAGCGGCGAGCAGGTCGCGCAGGCGGTCGAGCTGCGCCTCCTCGACGCGGCCGTACCCGGCGAGCGGAACGCTCGTGTCGACGGTCACCACGCGGAAGCCGCGCACCGTCGTCTCGGTCTCGCGCGCTCCCAGAACCTCTTCGAACCCGTCGGGGAGGTCGTGGTTGCCCATCGCGTAGACGACGGCCGCTCCGCGCTCGGCAGCCCACGGCTCGAGCGTGGCCTTCAGCTTCCGGTACGACGCCGCCGAGCCATCGTCGGACAGGTCTCCCGACGCGACGATCAGGTCGACCTGCTCGAGTGACGACGCACGCGCCAGCACGCGGTCGAGCGCGGCCAGCGTGTCCACGATGCCGTAGTGCAACCGGCCGTCGCCGTACAGATGCGTGTCGGAGAGGTGGAGGATGCGCAGCGTATCGGTCACGCCGCCACCCTAGCGCCGGCCACCGTCGCCGGACGCCGTCGCCTGCGCCGCCGCGCGGGCACCGTCACGTCACTCGGTGTCGAGCGCTTCGATGATCGAGTCGACCGCGGTGATCAGGTTGTGCAGCGCCTGGCGCTCGATCGAGTCCTCCGGCAGCTTCTGGATGTCGTAGCTGGCGGCGCTCGCCGCCTGCCGGGCCTGCGCGAGCGCTGCCTGGACTTCGAGATCGGCCATGTCGTCCTCCTCGGTTCGGGTGCTGTCTGCCGCCACCCTAGTGCGGGCGGCGGCCCGACCACCAGAGGTGCGCCGCCCCTCCCGGTCCGCCTACCCGATGAGCGACGGGCGTAGGTCGCGCAGCGTCCGGAAGTGCGTCATCCGCGTCACGCCGATGGCCGCGATCAGCAGTGCGATCAGCATCCACAGCGCCAGAACCCCGGCGTCCGCCCAGGCCGTCGCCGGGTTGCCGCCGTACATCAGCTGCCGGATGCCGTCGACCGCGTACGACATCGGCAGCACGTGGTGCAGCGACGCCAGCGGACCGGGGAGGGTCTGCCAGGGGAACGTGCCGCCGGCGGTGACGAGCTGGAGCACCATCAGCACGAGGCCGAGGAACTGTCCGACGCTGCCGAGCCAGACGTTGAGCGCCAGGATGATCGCCGCGAACGTGACGGAAGCGAGGCCCATCAGCCCGTACATCCCGACCGGGTTGTCGATACGGAACCCGAGCGCGCCGGAGACGATCGCGAACAGTCCGATCATCTGGATCGCCCCGAGGAGGCCCGGGGTGAGCCAGCCCGCGAGGGTGATCTTGACGGGCGAGTGCAGAGCGGTGATCGCTCGGCGCGAGACCGGCTTGACGATGAGGAACAGTGCGTAGATGCCGATCCACGCGGCCAGGGCGACGAAGAACGGTGCGAGCCCGGCACCGTACGTGCCCGCGGAGGTGATCGAGTCGTTCTTCAGGTTCACCGGGTCGGCGATGGTGGACGCCTGCTTCTTCTGCAGGCTGGGGGAGTTGTCCGGGATGCGGTCGACGCCCTGCTTCAGGCCGTCGCGCAGCTGGGTGGTGCCGTCGTGGAGGGTCGTCAGACCGTCACGCAGCTGGGCGGCCCCGCTCGCGGCGGTCGAGGCGCCGGAGGCCAGCTGGGAGGCGCCGGAGGCGGCCTGCTGCGAGCCCGACGCGACCTGCGACGCCCCGCCCGCGACCTGGTCCGCACCGGCGGAGAGCTGGTCGATCTGACCGACGGCGCCCTGGATCTGCGTGTTGCCGGACTGCACCTTCGTGTCGAGGTCGCCGAGCACCGCCTTCACCTCGGCGAGCTGGGCCTCCGTCGCCCCGGCGGCCGCCAGCCGATTCAGCAGATCCTGCTGGGCGGCGGGTGCCGCCGCGGCGATCTGGGCGGCCGCGGCGCCCGCCTCGTTCGCCTTCGCGGCCAGCTGCTGGTTGCCCGCGGCCACCTGGGCCGCGCCGTCGCTCACCTGCTGGGCGCCGGACGCCAGCTCTCCGAGCTTGCTCGCCAGCTCCTGAGAGCCGGAGGCGAGCTGCGACGTGCCGTCGGCGAGCTGCGAGGCCCCGGACTGCGCTGTGGCGCTGCCGTCGACCAGCTGGTTCGCGCCGTCGACGGCCGTCACCAGGTTGGAGCGGATGTCGGCGAGCCCGACGAGGAACTGCTTGGCCGCCTGCTCGTTCACCTGCTTGACGATCGACGTGCGGATCTTCTCGGCAGCCTGCGTGCCGATCGTGGAGGCGAGGTAGCTGTTGGTGTCGTTCGTCGTCAGCGTGACGACCGCGCGATGCGGGCTGGTGCCGGAGGCGGAGGCCAGCGCGGAGGAGAAATCCTTCGGGAAGGTGATGCTGAAGTCGTACTTCGAGTCGTCGACCCCGCTCGCGGCGGAGCTCTTCTCGACGCGGTGCCACTGGAACGAGCCGTCCTCGATGAGCTGGTCGGCCACGTCGTCGCCGTAGTTGACGGTCTTGCCGTCGACGGTCGTGCCGGCGTCATCCACCACGATGGCAGCGGGGATGCGGTCCAGGTTCGCGTACGGGTTCTGGTTGGCCCACAGGTAGAGGCCTCCGTACAGGACGGGGACGCACATCAGTGCGATGAGCGCCACGATCGACATCGGGCTGGCGGTGAGACGGCGGAACTCCGCCGCGATCATCTGCGGGATCTTCATGCGCCTTCTTCATTCGGCTGGGTCACGATCAGGTCCGGGAGATCGTCGGTGTCATCCCGGCCGGGGTCTTCGTCAAAGGTGTTCGGTCCGGTCTCGTCCATTCGGGAGACCAACGAGGCGGCGGCGATGGCCGCGGCGGAGGCGTCGCCGGCGACGATGAGCACGGCGATCTCGCGGCCGGCCAGCTCGCGGGCGAACCGCCACCATTCGACCGGGTCGCCTCCGTGCCGGTCGGGGGAGACGATGACCAGCGCATCCACGCCCTTCCGGAGCAGGGCGAGCTCGGCCATCAGCCGGATGCGCACGGTGGGCGGCACGGTGCCGATGGAGGAGCGCGCCCACTCGGAGGCGCCGAGCTCCTTCAGGCAGCGGGACACCGCGACGGGATGCGACGCCCGCCCGGCGAACATCAGCTCCTCGGCGACGATGCCCGCGACGGTCACGTCCGAGGCCGGCTCGGACACATCGGGGGCGTCGATGAGCGCGATCCGCCGACGCATCGCGGCGTAGTCGGTGCTGCCGTCGATCGTGACGCTGCCGGCGTCCGGCCGCATCCGCCCGGAGGCGATCAGCCCCAGGACGGTCGGCCGCTGCTCGGTCTCGGCGCGGGCGAGGGACGCGCGGCCGGTCTCGAACGTCGCGGATGTCGGCGGGAGGGCCGCACCCTTGGTGACCTGATCGAGCACGACCTTCATCGCTGTGCGCCTCCGTCGTTCGTCTCCGCGGGCGTGAAGGCCAGCTCGGTGGTCGAGGCGATCAGCTCGCCCGCCTCGCGCCAGCTCATCCCGGCGGCGCCGAGCCCCGCCAGCATGACCAGGCGGTGGCCGGCCTCGGGGCTGAGGCGGGCGCGGGTGGCTTCGTCGAGCACCGAGACGGCAGCATTCTCGATGAGGCGCGTCGTGGTCTCGCGGTCGAGGTCGGTGCGGATGCGGCCCGACTCCATGCCGCGCCGCACGGTGTCGCGCAGGCGCTCGCGCGCCGGGTCGAGGGCCGTGCCGACCATCTCCCGGTGCGGGCCGCGGACGGCCAGCGCCGCGCTGACGCGGACGTGCTCGACCTCGGCCCACAGGGTCGCACCGAACAGCGCGATCTCGACGAGGGGGTCGGGATGCGACACCGGGTCGAGCAGGGCGGCGAGCCGGCGTGCGCCGCGGGTGAACACCTCGACCAGCAGCTCGTCGCGGGTGGCGAAGTGCCCGTAGACGGCGCGGCGGCTGAGGCCGGCGCGGGCGGCGATGCTCTCGAGCGATGCGTCGATGTCCTCATTGAGGGCGATGGCCGCGGCTCCGAGGATGGCCTCGCGGTTCGCCGTGGCGTCGCGTCGCGGTGCGCGGGTTGAGGGGGTGGGCATGCATCCAGTGTACGCCTTCTTGCACAGTTGTGTGCAACTTTACGGGTCGCGATAGGATCGAGTGCGACGGTCGTCCGCGTGGCGCCGACGTGTTCCAACCACCGAGAGGACGTGAGACGTGCCCGCGATCGTGATCATCGGCGCCCAGTGGGGTGACGAAGGCAAAGGCAAGGCGACCGACGTCCTCGGCAGCCGGATCGACTACGTCGTCAAGTTCAACGGCGGCAACAACGCCGGGCACACGGTCGTCGTCGGCGACGAGAAGTACGCCCTGCACCTCCTCCCCTCCGGCATCCTGACCGAGGGTGTCACGCCCGTCATCGCGAACGGTGTCGTCGTCGACATCGAGGTGCTGTTCGAGGAGCTCGACGCCCTGATCGCCCGCGGCGTCGACGTCTCGCGCCTCAAAGTCAGCTCGAACGCGCACGTGATCACCTCGTACCACCGCACCATCGACAAGGTGACGGAGCGCTTCCTCGGCAAGCGGCAGATCGGCACCACCGGTCGCGGCATCGGCCCGACATACGCCGACAAGATCAACCGCGTCGGCATCCGCATCCAGGACATCTTCGACGAGAACATCCTGCGGCAGAAGGTCGAGGGCGCCCTCGACCAGAAGAACCACCTGCTGGTGAAGGTCTACAACCGCCGCGCGATCACGGTCGACGAGGTCGTCGAGCAGCTGCTCGAGTACGCCGAGCGCCTGCGCCCCATGGTCGTCGACAGCTCCCTCCTGCTCAACCAGGCGCTGGAGGAGGGCAAGTACGTGCTCTTCGAGGGCGGCCAGGCGACGATGCTGGATGTCGACCACGGCACCTACCCGTTCGTCACCTCCTCCAACTCGACCGCCGGCGGCGCTGCGACCGGCTCGGGCATCGGCCCCAACCGGATCGACCGGGTCATCGGCATCGTCAAGGCGTACACCACGCGCGTCGGCGCCGGCCCGTTCCCGACCGAGCTGTTCGACGAGTGGGGCGAGTTCCTGCGCGAGCGCGGCTTCGAGTTCGGCACCACCACCGGCCGCCCGCGCCGCACCGGCTGGTACGACGCCCCCGTCGCCCGCTACACCGCGCGGGTGAACGGCGTGACCGACTTCGTGCTCACCAAGCTCGACACGCTCACCGGCATCGAGCGCATCCCGGTCGCCGTCGCCTACGACGTCGACGGCGTGCGCCACGACGAGGTGCCGGCCTCGCAGAGCGACTTCCACCACGCGAAGCCGATCTACGAGGAGTTCCCCGGCTGGACCGAGGACATCAGCGGAGCCCGCACGTTCGAGGACCTCCCGAAGAACGCGCAGGACTACGTGCTCGCCCTGGAGCGCCTCTCCGGCGCGCGCATCTCCGCGATCGGCGTCGGCCCGGCCCGCGACCAGATCGTGGTGCGCCACGACCTGATCGACTGAGTCAGGGGCGGGCGGCGCGGCCCGCGATTCGGCGATCCAAGGCGCTCAGCTCGTCGATGATCGCGGTGACCGCCCAGACCCGATTGCGCTGCCGATTGGTGATGGGGTGGATGATTCCCGCCTTCTCCAGCCGATCGAGCGCGTCGTAGACCGTCGACGTCGGGCGGCCGATGCGATCCTCCGCGGCCTCGGCGTCGAACACGGGATGCTCGAGGAGGGTGTCAACGAGCGCCGCGAGGGCGCTTCCCGGCCTGGGCGTCACCATCGTCGACCACTCGCTCGGCAGCTCCCGGATCGCCCGGATGGAGACGAGGGATTCCTCCGCCGCGATCCGGGTCGCGCGCGCGAGTTCGCGGACGATCGGGCCGGCGTGACCGGCGCGGTACTCGGTCAGCAGATCGAAGTAACGGCTCTGCTCTGCAGCAAGTGCGGAGGCGATGGGGGGTGTGGCGACAGTAGTGAGGCCGCGCCGGCGGAAGATCGCGCCGATGAGGGCGCGGCCGATGCGGCCGTTTCCGTCCGTGAACGGGTGAATGGACTCGAACTGCGCGTGCGCGATGGCGGCCTGAGTTATGACCGGAACGTCGTCGCGGTTGGCGAAGTGAAGAAGGTCGGCCATGAGGGTGTCGAGGCGTTCGGGAGTCGGCGGCACGTGCACGGCGTCGATCGGCGAGAAGTCGCTTCCGCCGATCCAGTTCTGCATGTCGCGCATCCGACCGGCGTAGGCGCTCTCTGCCGGATCGTCGACCATCAGTGCGCGGTGGGCCGTCAGCAACGACTCCATCGAGATCACACCAGTGCGACCGGCCTCCGCGGTCATCGCGCCGATCGCTCGCGCCGCCGAGACCATCGCGCTGGCGCTGCTGTTCGCGCGGACACCGGCCAGCGCACGAGCGAAGTCCTCCGTGGACGCGTCGATGTGCTCGATCTTCGAGGAAGCGATCGACTCGGTCCTGATCAGGAAGGTCGAGATCGCCGTCGCACCCGCCCGGGAATCGGCGTCCAGTTCGGCAAGCGCCCTGATGGCGCCCTCCTGGTCGACTTGTGCTGCGGGGTCGCTCGTCAGGGCCAGTCCGCCGATGAGCGGCGGGACAGTCGCGTCGACTGAGGTCAGCGTGCGATCGGCGCGCGATCCTCGGCCACTGCGATTCCGCCACGGCACCGTCTCCACGCCGTGAGCGGGCCAGTCGTCATCCATGTTCCGAATATAAAGCAGAAACCGGAACAACGGTTTAGTTATTCCGGTTTGACCGCCTCATCTCGGAATAACCGAGAGGCTATTCCGGGCTGTCGGACCGCGACGCCCGTCAGAACCAGGTGCTCAGCCGCGGGGGGACGGCCGTGCGGAAGAGGCGGCCCAGCGCACCCACGTCGCCCTGGATGCGACCGGCCAGGCCGAGCCCGCGCGCCAGATCGTGCCCGAGGTAGACGCTGCCGAGGGAGGCGACCGGCAGGGTGACATCGGCCGCGTCGTCGGTCGGGGCGACTTCGGCGCGTCCGTCCGCCACGGTAAGCCGGAAGCGGCCGGCGGCAAGGCCCAGGTCGTCCGTCACGTGGAGAACGAGGGAGCCGTCGCGCTCGTACGTCCGTGCCTGCAGGGCCGCGGGAACGTCGAGGATGCGCACCCAGAGGTGGTCCTCGAGGTCGGTGACCCGCGCGCCGCGGATGTCGGAGACCAGAGCAGGGAGGGGCTCGTCGACCCCGCGGGTCCACACCTTCACGGTGGCGACCAGGTCGAGGTCGAGCAGATAGCGCCAGAGCGCGGTGAGCGCCTCATCCGTCGCCGCCGCCAGGTAGTTCACCTCGACGGTGTGCCGCGTGAAGTCGTCGTCGCCCTTGACCACGTACGAGACGAAGCCCTCCGGCTCGCCCGACGGGGAGTCGTAGCGCACGAGCCGGTACTTGTCCGCGTCGGAACTGCCCTTGAGCGGACCGATCAGGCGGTGCGCCAGGTACGGCTCCAGCCCGATCTCGCCGGGCCGGCCCGCCATCACCGCGTCGAGCACGCGCTCGCCGGTCTCGCGGTATTCCTCCGGCTCGGCGAAAGACAGACGACCGGGCGTCTCGGCACCCGCCCAGCGGACGCGCTTGGTGTCCACGTTCCAGGCGGTCGCGAAGGTCGCGGGGCCGAATCCCCAACGCCCGTAGATGACCGATTCGGAGACAGTCAGGATGGCGAGCGGCACGCCGAGCGCGTGAGCGGTGCGCAGTTCGCCGCCGAGGAGGGCGCGGGCGATGCCTCGACGGCGGTGGGTGGGCGCGACGGTGACCGAGCTGATGGCCCAGGAGCCGACCCGCTCGCCGCCCGGAACGGTGAGCGGCGCGACCCAGGAGTTCACGGTGCCGACCGGTTCACGGGCGGGGATCGCGTCGTCGTAGACGCCCGTGGTGCGACGGCCCCCGAGGTAGCCGCGCGCCTCCTCCAGCACCTCGTCCTTCGGGCGTTCGCCGTGGAAACCGCGGAAGTCGGCGCGGATCCAGCCGTCGAACGCGGCGGGGTCGGCGGTGTCGACGAGGGTCAGGCGGAGTCCGCCCGCCTCGAGGTCGCTCGCGGAGGTCGGGTCGATGGGCTGGGTGAGGTAGTCCATCCCTTCACCGTATCGGGCCGGGCGTGACAGCGGCAGGTCTGCGGTCGGCTAGCGTGGAGGCATGAAGGTGCGGGGTCTCATCCAGAGCAGCGAGACGCAGGAGCTGACGGCGGAGGCGGACGACGCGCAGTCGGCCCGTGCGCTCATCGAGGAGCAGGTGCCCGAGGGGTTCGACCTGCTGCAGGTGCACAACGCGATGCCCCGCGGCGGTCGGGTGATCGCGAAGGCGATCATCCGCGAGGCCGCCATCCAGGAGATCGAGGTGGAGGGCGCCGACTACGCCGCCGCCCGAGACGCGCTGCGTGCCCGGATCCCGTCCACGCACCGCCTCCTCTCGATCGTCCCCCTCGACTGACCCGAGCCAACAGCTCCTGAGTTTTTCCGTCGATTCGCGAGGATTCGCCCGAAAAACTCAGGAGCTGTTGGCTTGTTAGCGGCTCAGAGGGGGAAGGGCTGCTCGGCAGCGCGCTCGAAGAGCGGCCAGAGCGCGGCGCCGAGGCGCGGCGAACGGGATGCGCGCGTCGCCGGCGCGTGCACCGGAGCGCCCTTCGTCCACAGCGCCGGCCCGAGGTAGTCGCCGCCCGAGATGGACGGGTCGAGCACCGCGCGGACGGGCACGTGCGCGCCCGCGTCCTTGCCCTGCGTCCACGCCGCCTGCAGGTTGTCGGCGAACCGCTTCAGCCGCGACGGCTGGTTGACGCCGCGGATTCCCGGCGTGCGCCCCGAGGTCGAGTAGCCGGGATGCACCACGATGCTCTGCACGTCCGACCCTGCCGCGCGCAGCCGCCGATCGAGCTCGAACCCGAACACCTGCGCCGCGATCTTGGAGCCCGCGTAGGCACGCCACGCGGTGTACGACCGCTCCAGCTGGAGGTCGTCGACACGCACACGGCCGAGCCGCGACGCCATCGACCCCAGCGTCACGATGCGTGACCCGGGGGTCCGCTGGAGGGCCGGGAGGCTGCGGGCCACCAGGCGGAAGTGCCCCAGGACATTCGTGGACAGCACCAGCTCGCTGCCGTACTCGTCCGTCTGCCGGGTGCGCGGCGGGTGCACGATTCCTGCGTTGAGCACCAGCGCATCCACCCGCTCGTAGGCCAGCAGGGCGTCGGCCGCCGCGTCGATCGATCGTCGGTCCGTCACGTCCAGCGGCAGTGCCTCGACCCGGGCACCCGGCACGCGCCGGCGGATCGCCGACACCGCGGCTTCCGCGCGCTCGGGATCGCGGCAGCCGAGCACCACCCGCGCGCCGGCCCCTGCGAGCTGCTCAGCGGTGAAGTACCCGACGCCCGCGTTCGCACCCGTGATGACGACCGTGCGTCCATGCGCGTTGGGCAGGGCCGACGCATCCCAGCCCATCCGCTACTTGCCGTTCTCGCCGGCGATGCGCTCGTGGTGGTGGATGACCTCCGCGATGATGAACGTCAGGAACTTCTCCGCGAAGGCGGGGTCGAGGTGGCTCTCCTCGGCCAGGGCCCGGAGGCGCTGGATCTGCTCCTTCTCGCGCTCCGGGTCGGCCGCCGGCAAGCCGTGCTCGGCCTTCAGCGCACCCACCTGCTGCGTGAACTTGAACCGCTCCGCGAGCATGTGGATGACCGCGGCGTCGATGTTGTCGATGCTCTGCCGGATGCTGTGCAGCTGCTCAAGCGCAGCCGCCACGTCGCTGTTTTCGGGCATGCTTCGACCCTACTGGGTCACAGACTGGGCGACGGCTCCGCGAGCACCCGCGTGAGAACCGGCCGCGTGGCCCGCAGGGCCGCCCACACGAGCAGCACCCCGGCGGCCAGGCACGCCGCCACCGTCACCAGCGTGAGCGGGGAGAGGAGGAGGCTCATCCCGGTGAGCGGCAGCACCACGACCGCCGCCGTGACCGCCGACCCGATCGCGGTCACCCGCAGGGGCGACAGGACGGCGCGGCTGCGCGCCGCGTTCATCTCGGCGACGGGCATCCCGATCCGGTCGAGGCTCACGTAGAGGTCGCGGCGGTCGAGGATGGCGGCCGCCTGGTTGACGCCGGCCGAGCACGCGACCATCAGGAACGACGCGATGACGGTGATGAGCACGCCGGTGCGGATGTCCGCGACCAGCAGCTGAGACTGCGGGTTGCCCGAGTCGCCCGCCGCATCCATGAGCGCGACGCCGACGCCGGCGAACACGGCCATGAAGCTGGTCATCGCGACACCGGATACCTGTCGCCAGGCGGCCTTGGGCGACTCGAGCACCGCGCGAGCCGCCAGCAGGCGCCGGGCGGTCCGCGCCCGACGGGCCTGCCCGGAGGCGACCAGCCGCAGGACCCACGGGCCGATGAGGTTCAGAACGGCGATGCTCCCGCCGAACCCGACGGCGAGCACGACCATCACGATCCCGATGTCGGCCACAGCCCGCAGCGCGGTCATGGCGACGGCGACGACGGCCACCACTCCGACCGTGATGAGGACGCGCACCCAGTGCACCCGCGGCGCCTGCTGCCGCGTGCGCACGCCGAGGGGAGACAGGATGACGCCGCGCAGCCCGACGACGGCGCTGACCGCGGCCAGGACTCCGATGCCGGCAACGGCGACGGCCACCCACAGCGGGGACAGCAGGATGGACATCCCGAGCGGCTCGCCGCGGAACGGGATGAGCGCCACCAAGGGTGACACGAGCAGCGCCACCAGGGCACCCGTGATCGCGCCGACGAGCGCCAGCACGGTCGACTCGATGACCGTCAGCGCGGTCACCAGCGCCGGCGTCGCACCGAGCAGCCGGAGGCTCGCGAGCCGGTCGTCCCTCCGCCGCGCCGAGAGCCGTGCGGCGGAACCGCCGAGCGCGACGAGCGGCACCACGAGCAGGGAGAGAGCGATGACCGCGAGCACCTGGTAGAGGCCGGCGATGTCGTCCGTCCACGAGAAGAACGCCTGAGCGCCACCCGCGACGATCAGGAGCAGCGCCGTCACGACAGCAAAAGCCACGACCGGCAGGATGACAGTGGAGCGGGCGGAGACGCTGCGCCGTCCAAACAGCCACGCGAGTCGCAGGGTCGTCATCGGGCGCTCACCTCGTCCACGATGCGCCCGTCGGCGAGGCGGAGGACGCGCGAGCACCGTGCGGCGACGGTCTCGTCGTGCGTGACCACGACGAGCGACCGGCCGCGGTCCGTCGTCGAGCGGATGAGCGCATCCATCACCTCGGCGGATGTCTGCGAGTCGAGAGCGCCGGTCGGCTCGTCGGCGAACACGACGGCTGCGCCAGTGGTCTGTGCCCGGGCGATCGCCACGCGCTGCGCCTGGCCGCCGGAGAGCTGGCCGATGCGGCGCGTTTCGTACCCGGCGAGGCCGAGGGCGGCGAGCCACATCGCCGCCGTCTGCTCGGCGGCGCGGCGATCCGTCCCGGTCAGCATCAGGGGAAGCGCGACGTTCTCGATCGCTGTCAGCTCGGGCAGCAGCAGCCCCTGCTGGAACACGAACCCGAACGCCTCGCGCCGCAGTCGCGACCGACCGGCCTCATCCAGCGTCGTGATCTCGAGCGGGCCGGTCGCGGTCGCCAGCGATACCGATCCGCTGTCGGGCGTGACGATGCCGGCCAGGCAGTGCAGCAGGGTGGTCTTACCCGAGCCGGAGGCGCCCATGATGGCGACCGACTCGCCGGGGGCGACCCGGAAGTCGACACCGGCGAGCGCGACGGAGGGGCCATAGGACTTGATGAGCGCGGTGGCGACGATGGCCGGCGGCGCAGCAGCGGGAACTGAGGTCATGCCTCCAGCCTGGCCGCGGGACGGAAAGCAGGCATCGGCCCGGAGGCTCATCGCTGCGCAGCCGGGTCATCCGCAGGATGTCATCCCGCGGTACCACGTCAGCCTGCGGCGACCCGGCCGACCTTCTCCGTCTTGTCCCAGCGCGCCTCCGCGCCCGCGAGCTCCTTGAGGTACGAGTCGAACGTGATCGCGCACAGCAGCGATCCGTATCCGGCCAGGTAGATCAGCGCGGGCGACAGCCAGCGGCCGGCGCGGACCTTCTCCGCCTTGCGCGCGAGCCAGGCGACGACCATGGAGAACGGGATCCAGATGTAGATCGCGAGCGTGATGGTGAACAGGGCCGGCTCGCTCAGCGTCACGCCGAACAGTCCGGGGAGCCACACCAGCACGACCGGCGGGAACAGGGCTGTGATCATCACCAGCATGTTGATGATGCCGGGGAACAGCAGGACGTGACCCAGCTCGTGCCTGGTCGACCTCCCGTCGGTCTGCGCTCCGAGGATGAGGACGAAGAGGTAGGCGAGCGCGGCCGAGATCCACAGGATGCGGAACACCGTAGTGGCGACCCCGTCCTGCAGGAAGAGCAGCCCGGCGAGGCCGATCGACGACAGGATCATGATCAGCGGGAGCAGCCACAGGCTGAACCAGACGATGCCGAAGCTGATGCCGCCCAGGTGGTGGAGGCGGGACGGCCGGAACCACACCTTGGAGTACCGCGCGGTGACCGTCACGTTGCCGCGCGCCCAGCGCAGCCGCTGCTTCCAGAGCGCGTCGACGGCGCGGGGCTCCTCGGCCAGTACGTGCGCGTGCGGTTCGAAGACGACCTTCTTGCCGAGCAGCTGCGTCTCGAACGTGGTGATCGTATCCTCCGCCAGCGAGGACGTGTCGATGCGGCCGCCGATCGCGAGCAGGTTCTCGCGGGTGTGCAGCTGCGCGCCGCCGGCGAGGCACGCTTGCGCGCCCAGCACGTTCTGCGCGCGACGGGCGGCCGGTTGCGAGAGCACGTACTCGACGCTGATGAACTTGGTGAGGTAGTTGCGGTCGCTGCTGCCCTCGCTGATGTACGCCGACACGGCGCCCACGTCGGGGTCGGCCAGGTGCCGCGTCATGCGCCGCAGCGACTCGGGGGTGTAGATGACGTCGGCGTCCATGATGAGGAGCGCCTCCATCCAATCGTCCTCCAGCACCTTCGCGATGCCGTGGTTGAGGGTGTGCGCCTTGCCCTGGCCGCCCTGTTCCCGGCGGAGCAGGTGGACGTTTCCCGGATACAGCTCGGCCCGGCCGCGGACGACGTCGGGGGTGTCGTCGGTGCTCGCGTCGTCGACCACGTAGATGCGCAGCGCGTCGCGCGGATAGTCCAGCTTCATCAGGCGGTCGATGGATGCGCCGATCACCGCACCCTCGTTCCAGGCCGGCACGACGATCGCCACGCGCGGGAGGTAGGGGGCCGCCTTCTTGTAGTGGTTGATCCAGGCGTGGAAGGGGATGACGACGAAGGTCGCGGCCGCGGCGATGACCGGGATGAGCCCGGTGAGCGCCAGGATGAGGCACACGATCACGCCGATCGTGTGCAGCACGCTGAGAATGTCCAACCGCAAGACCTCCCTGTTCTACCCTGCAGACTACCGCGGGCGGGCGCAATCACTCCCAAGACGGACGAGCCGCCATGCGCTCCCCGCTACCGTCGGGCACCGGAACTGCTCCAGGGGCTGGTCGAATGGATCGACCGCGTGCACCGCGCCCTCGTCGAGACCGGCGGCGCATACCCGTTGCTCTCTTACGGGACCGACTGACTCGGCTTCGCCATCTCGTCATCGCCGTCGCGTTCATCGGCCCGCTGCGCGATCCGATCCGCGACATCTGGGTGCTGCGCTTCGGGATGATCGCCTGCGTCATGGCGATCCCGTTCCCCTTGATCGCAGGCACGGTGCGCGGCATCCCGTGCGGCTGGCAGCTAGCCACACCGCTCCCGCGATCCGAACACCCCTTCGACCGGTGAGTCCCCGTTGATCACGCGCAGCGTCGAGCGTTGCTGAAAAAAGTCCACGGCTCGGCGTCATGAACCGAGGCTGGCTGTGTCTAAAGGAGTAACAGGCCTAACCGACCAGGAGTAGTGAACTGCCGACCGTTCCGGTTTGCCGGGTGACGGACAACCCCAGTTCATTTCGTTCGGTGTTGAACGAAGAGAAAGACTCAATGAAGAAGTTTCGTGTTCTGATGCCAGCCGCAACGCTGGCCGGGGTCTCCGTTATCGCGGCAAGCCTGACCGGGTTCGCCGCGCTGGACGCTGAGGAGGTCAACGCAGTGGATGCGGTGGCCGCGATCCAAGGTGTCGCGCCTGAGTCGCTTTCCGGCCTTGCCGCGACGAGTAGGGACAGCGTCACCGCTGCGGCTGCCACCGTCGAGGGCGGCAGGGTTGTGGTCCCGGCTGACCCGACCGACGGTCTCTCCCTCGGGGACTCGGTTCAGATCGGGTTGCCGTTTGCCCAGCACGCGTCCGACGCGACGGACTCGCAGCTTCCGGGCGTCGTGGCGTACGACAACAAGAACGGCTCGACCACCGTCCCGCTCATCAAGGCTGACGGAACCCTGCAGATCAATACGGTGATCGACAATGCCAACGCTCCGAGACGGTACGACTACCCGATCGGCGTTCCCCAGGGGGCGACCCTCACGCAGGATGCGAACGGTACTGTTGCGGTTGTCGCAGCGGACGGGTCGCCGCTGCGGGTTTTCGGTGAAGCCTGGGCGAAGGACGCCAACGGCAGCCCGGTGCCGACCCGCTACGAGGTGCACGGAAGTATCCTCACCCAGGTGATCGAGTTCAGCGAGCACACAGCGTTCCCCGTCATCGCTGACCCGTCGACCGGTGTGTACTCGTACAACTGCGTGCTTCAGAACGGCAGCAGCTACTTCCTTAAGCCGGGGACCGCGCTCAACACATGCAAAGGTTCGTATCTGCAGAAGTACATCAACGGCGCAAAGGTCCAGACCATCGCGCTTACCGGCTACGGGACCCCCGCGAACCCCAAAGCGTTCGGCACCCCCGACTGTTACATTGCGATCGGTGTTGGGCTGGGAACGCTCTATGGTCCCGGCTGGTTGGTCCGCTTCCTTTCCGGTGCGATCGGATACGTTGCTACCCAGGGACTGCCCAATATCACTGCTTGTCGAGGATGAAGAATGAGTAAGTCGCATGACCTTCCCCGTTGGATGAGGTGGTCGTTTGGTTTGCCACGGCTCTGGACCGGATTCGCTTGGCTTGGTCTTGCAGCATGCGTGACCGTCTTTGGTATCACGGCCAACAACACCGCTTCGTATGTTTTCGCGGGGTTGGCCTGCCTGTTTGGTGTGATCTTTATCGTCATCGCCACTCACGATAAGAAGTACAGGGTTGGGCGATACCAGCGTCTCGACTGACCGCCTGTCACCGCGCAGCCAGCCCCCTGGACACGTTGTCCGGGGGGCTGTGCTGTTTCTACTTCCATGCGCGCGAGCTGGTGCCGAGGCCGGCCTGTGGTGCGCATCTCCCCGGCTGCGATTGCAGCTGCAATGGGACGGGCGGAAGTTCGCGGGAGATTCCTCGTACTGCGGGTGGATGCTGACGGGGAAGTAGTGGTCCGGCTCGAAGGCGTCGTAGCCGTCGCGCAGCAGGTAGTCGATAACTCCTCCGCACGGCCGGCAGCGGGCGGCTTGGCACAGCAGCCGAAACTCGGTGCGCAGCATGGCCATGCGCCTACCTCGCCTACTGGCTCGCCCGGCGCCTGGAACGCGAACAGGCGCCCGCCCGCGAGGGCGAGCGCCTGCCGGTCGCCGGTCAGCGGGTGGTGGGAAGCGTTCCGCCCGCGGCGAGGCGCATGAGGTCGGAGCCGAGGTCGATGCCCAGCTCGTTGCCGCCGGCCGAGCCGAACTCGTGCTGGTAGCTGTCCCACGAGGTGTCCGTGATCTTGGACTCGACCTCGGACTCCATGAGCACGACCAGTTCGCGGGCGGCGCGGTCGATGCGCTTGCCGAGGGCCTTGTCCTGCCAGTCCTCGGTCGATGCGAACACCGAGGTCGGCGTGGTCATCGTCCGGAGGAAGGCGAACAGCGACCGCATCTCGCCGTCGACGACGAGCGCGTGGCGGGCGGTGCCCGCGGTCGCGCCGAGCACGACCGGTTTCGCGATCAGCAGGTCGTTGTCGAGCACCTGGAAGAACGAGGTGAACAGCCCGCTCGGTCCCGCCTTGTACACCGGCGCGGTCGCGATGATGCCGTCGGCCGACTTCAGCGCCTCGATCGCCTTGGTGAACTTCGGCCCCAGGTGGCCGGACGCCAGGGCGGCGCCCAGCTCGGGCAGAAGCTCCCGCAGGTCGAGGTTGAGCGTCTCGACCGTGCGGCCGTCACGCTGGGCGGCGGCCTCCACGCGCAGGGCGAGGCGGTCGGCGAGCATCTTGGTGGACGACGGGTCGCTGACGCCCGCGTTCACCACGACGACGCGGAACGGCCGCCGGTCTGATGTGTTCATGGTCTGTCCTTGTCTCGATCGATGGTCGGTGGATGCTGCCGGGCGTCAGAGCGCCGGGTAGCTCACCTCGACCTGCTCGTCGGTGTCCTGGTAGGGCGACGCTCCGGTGACGTTGTCGCCGCGGTTCGCGTTCGGGCGCGGCTGGCGCGGGTCAGTGTCGCCGTACTTCGCCTTCACGAGGGACGCGTGGGTGGGGGCGTCCGGCGTCTCCGGGTCCTTGCGCGCCTCGGTCTCCTTGCGGAGGACGGGGATGACGTGCTCGCCGAGCAGGTCGAGCTGCTCGAGCACCGTCTTGAGCGGCAGGCCGGCGTGGTCCATCAGGAACAGCTGGCGCTGGTAGTCGCCCGCCCACTCGCGGAACGTCAGCGTCTTGTCGATGACCTCCTGCGGGCTGCCGACGGTCAGCGGGGTCGCATCCGTGAACTCCTCCATCGTCGGCCCGTTGCCGTAGACCGGGGCCTCGTTGAAGTACGGGCGGAACTGGTTCTTCGCGTCCTGCGAGTTCTTCGCGATGAAGGCCTGGCCGCCGAGTCCGACGATCGCCTGCTTGGCGGTGCCGTGGCCGTAGTGCTCGAAGCGCTCGCGGTAGAACGCGATCAGACGCTGGAAGTGCTCCTTCGGCCAGAAGATGTTGTTGGCGAAGAACCCGTTGCCGTAGAACGCGGCCTGCTCGGCGACCTCCGGGGTGCGGATACTGGCGTGCCAGACGAACGGCGGCACGTCATCGAGGGGGCGCGGCGTGGAGGTGAAGCCCTGCAGCGGCGTGCGGAAGCGTCCCTCCCAGTCGACGACGTCCTCGCGCCACAGGCGGTGCAGGAGGTTGTAGTTCTCGAGCGCGAGCGGCAGGCTCTGGCGGATGTCCTGGCCGAACCACGGGTACACCGGGCCGGTGTTGCCGCGCCCGACCATGAGGTCCATGCGGCCCTTCGACAGGTGCTGGAGCATCGCGTACTCCTCGGCGATGCGCACTGGGTCGTTGGTGGTGATCAGGGTGGTGGATGTGGTGACCGTGAGCCGCTCGGTGAGGGCGGCGATGTGAGCCAGCAGGGTGGTGGGCGACGAGGAGAAGAACGGCGGGTTGTGGTGCTCGCCGATGGCGAAGACGTCCAGCCCGACCTCCTCCGCGTGCTTCGCGATCTTCACGATCGCGTCGATGCGCTCCGCCTCGCTCGGCGTCTCACCGGACACGGGGTCGCGGGTGATGTCGCTGACGGAGAAGATTCCGTACTGCATGACTGGCTCCTCAGGTTTGTTCTCGCCGTTTCTATGCAAACGCATACAACGCGACAGGGGGCGAGGTATTCCCATCCTGGCGCGCGCCGTCGCACGGGGGTAGGCCGGCGGTGTGAAACCGCAGGTCAGAGGGCTTGCGGATCGAGGTTCAGCGACTGATTCTCGAGCAGATTGAGGCTGCCGTCGTACGCGCGGCCGCTCGGGTTCAGCCAGAGCAGATCCTGAGAGGTGATGCCGAACCGCTGCGCGACGCCGTCGAACGTGTCTCCGGCCGCCACCACGTAGCGCGCGGGAGCACCGGAGGGGGTCGTCTCCGCAACGCCCCCTGCCGCGCCCGCACGCGCACCGCCATCGACGGGATGCACGTTGGTCGCCCGCTCGGGGATCGACCAGCGGACCGTGTTCACCGCGAGCACCTTGTCCGGGCCGAGCTCGACCGGGACGCCGTCGGGCGACGCGACGGACGAGTAGGTCACCAGGGTGCCGAGGTACGACGGGTTGCCGACGTAGCCCAGCGGGACGGTCGAGGCGGCGGCCGCGCCGTCCGTGGGGCCGCCGAGGGGGTGGTCGGCGACGCCATGCCAGGTGAGGCCGTCCCCGACCTGCGGTGGGACGTCGAGCAATGTGACCGAGACGGGCACCGGGACGCTCGAGGTGAACCCGCTGTACTGGATCGAGTACGTGTTGTCGCCGTTCGACACGATCCGGTAGTGGAAGTGGATGCTGCCCTTGGGCGACGCGACACTCGCCTCGGCGACGGTGGTGCCCGACGGGACCGGAGTGAGCGTCGGTGGCGGAGGCGGCGGTGCCGTCGGCGTCGGTGTCGCGCTGGGCGTCGGCGACGGCGGTGCGGAGTGCGTCGGCTTCGGCTTCGCCGTCGTGTGCCGCGCCACCGGCTTCGCGTGCGCACCTCCGTCGAAGAGGGCGCAGCCGGACAGCGCGATGGCGAGCGCGACGAGCATCCCCGCGGCCGCAGCGGTGCGGGCGCGCCTATTCGTTCGATACATGGTCCCCCCTCCGGGAACGCTACCAAATACCGGCTGGCCGGATCTCATCCATCCGTGTCCGATTCCCGCACGCGCGGGGTCGGTGGCACCCGCTAGCGTCGACAGGGTGAAGGTCGCTGTGCAGTTCGTCGCCATGGGGCTCGTGTGGGGCGCCAGCTTCCTGTTCATGAAGGTGGCCCTCGAGGGCGTGAGCTTCGGCCAGGTCGCATGGGCCAGGCTCGTGTTCGGTGCGCTGACGCTGGGCATCATCGCGCTCATCATGCGCGCGCGACTACCGCGGGAGCCGATCGTCTGGCTGCACTTCACGGTGGTCGCGGTCACCTACTGCGTCATCCCGTTCCTCCTGTTCGCGTGGGCCGAGCAGTACGTCTCCTCCAGCCTCGCGAGCATCTACAACGCCGTCACGCCGATCACGACGGCGATCCTCGTCACCGCCGCGTTCCGGGTCGAGAAGCTCAACCGCGACCAGGTGCTCGGCGTGCTGATCGGTGTCGTCGGCGTCGTCGTGGTGGTCGGGCCCTGGGCGGTGGATGCGCTGGCCGGCAGCCTCTGGGGCCAGCTCGCCTGCCTCGGGGCGGTCACGTGCTACGGGTTCAGCTTCGGCTACATCCGTAAGTTCATCAGCCCGCGAGCGGTGTCCGCGACGACGAGCGCGTTCATGAACATCGGGCTGGCCGCGGTCATCATGATCCTGCTGACGCCCGTGGTGGCGTGGCACCCGATCACGTTCAGCTGGCCGGTGCTGCTCTCCCTGCTGGCGCTAGGCGCCCTCGGGACGGGCGTCGTCTACATCTGGAACATGAACGTCCTGCGCGCGTGGGGTCCGACCGCGACATCGGGCGTCACCTACGTGACGCCGGTGGTCGGTGTGGCCCTCGGCATCCTCGTGCTCGGCGAGCACTTGACCTGGAACGAACCGGTGGGAGCCGTGATCGTGTTCGCCGGCATCCTGCTGACCCAGCAGCGCGTCCGGCTGTTCACCCGGCGTCAGGCCGAACTGGCCGCCCAGGAGGCCGCGGCGCGTTAGCTGTGGGCGCGGAGGAAGGCGATTGTCGCATCCAGCGCCGTGTGCGCCTCCGCGAACTTCAGGTGGAACTGGTACTCGTGCGGCAGTGCGGGCTCGTGGTCGGCGGGCCAGAACAGCTCGGTCACGTCGACGCCCTTCGCGCGCAGGGCGGCGGCCATCGGCACGGACTGCGTCCAGGTGAGGCCGTCGCCGTTGCCGCCGGAGATGTAGGTGGGCGGGAAGGCGGGGGTGACGTGCTGGATGGTCGACATCGTCGACCCGACATAGGTCTGGGACCAGTCCTTCGTGCCGCTGTACGACCACAGGGCGGTCTTGAAGCCCCAGCCGTCGATTCCGGTCAGGCTGGCGAGCGCGTCGAGGTCGTAGACCCCGCAGTTCAGCACGACGGCGGACAGCTGGTCCGGCTGGAGCGCGGGTGCGATCCCCATCAGGTTCGCGTACTCGGGGCTGGTGGTCAGGACGGCGAGCTGGCTGGCGAGCTGCGACCCGGCGGAGTCGCCGGCGAGGATGATGCGGCTGGGGTCGATGCCGAGCGTCTCGGCGTGCGCGTCCAGGTACGCGAGCGCGTCGTTGAGCTGTCGGACGGCGGTCGGGTAAGTCGCCTCGGGTCCGACGGTGTAGTTGAGGCCGACGGTCGTGAACCCCTGGTCGGCCAGGATGCGGAGGTAGGGGTCGACATTGGAGCTGGCGCCCGAGATCCAGGCGCCGCCGTGGATCCAGACCACGGTGGGGAGCGGGTCGGTGGCGCTGTCGGGGCGGAAGATGTCGAACGTCGTGTCGGGCGAGCCGGGTGCGTACCGCAGGCCCGTCTGCGCCGTCACCCCGGTGGTGGGCACGAACGGCTTCATCTCGGCGACCGTCTCGGCGGCGCCCTTCTCGAAGACGCTGCGGATCGCCAGCGCGGACGGCCACGGGGACGACGACGCGAGGCTGGCGAGGATGAGCACGCACAGCAGCACGATGGCGGTGACGGAGACGACGCGGCGGGCGCGCCGCGAGAGCAGTGGAGGCGTCGGCAGCTCGTCGGCGCGGGCACGGGTCATGCCCTCACCGTAGCGACCGAGGCCGCCTGCTCCGGAGTTTTTCGCCCTCAGACCGCGTGTCGGGGGCGAAAAACTCAGGAGCGGATGGCTGGGGAGGTGGCGCGGGAGGCGGGGGAGTTACGCGACCGTCGGGCCGAAGTGCTCGGGGAGCGTGGAGCGGTGGACGCCGCGGAGCTCCTCCAGGCCGATCGTGAAGAGGTCCTGCACCTCGAGCACGGGCTGGGCGCCGACCTCGGCGTCCGTCACGCCGATGCGGAGCGCGGGGATGCCGCGGCCGGCGCACAGGCCGCGGAACTTGACGTCGTCCTCGCGCGGGACGGTGACCAGGACGCGCGCGGTCGACTCCGAGAAGAGCGCGGTCGCCGCATCCACCCCGTCGCGCTCCTCGATCTCGGTGAGCCAGACGCGGGCGCCGACGCCGAAGCGGATGACGCTCTCGGCGAGGGCCTGCGCCAGGCCGCCGTCGGCGAGGTCGTGCGCGGACGAGACCAGACCCTCCAGGGAGGCCGCGTGCAGCGCCTCGGCGAGCGAGCGCTCGGCGTCGAGGTCGACCGCCGGCGGGTGTCCGCCGAGGTGGCCGTGGATGGTGCCGGCCCAGGCCGAGCCGTCCAGCTCTTCACGGGTGACGCCGAGGAGGTAGATATTCTCGCCCTCGTCCTGCCAGCCGCTCGGGATGCGCCGGGCGACGTCGTCGATCACGCCGAGCACTCCGACCACGGGGGTCGGGAAGATCGGGGTGTCGCCGGTCTGGTTGTAGAAGGAGACGTTGCCGCCGGTGACCGGGATCTCGAGCTCCAGACAGGCGTCCGAGAGTCCCTCGACCGCCTGCGAGAACTGCCACATGACCTCGGGGTTCTCCGGGCTGCCGAAGTTGAGGCAGTCGGTGACCGCGACGGGCACCGCGCCGGAGGCGGCGACGTTGCGGTACGCCTCGGCCAGCGCCAGCTTGGCGCCCTGCTTCGGGTCGAGCTGGCAGTAGCGGCCATTGGCGTCGGTCGCGATGGCGAAGCCGAGGCCCGACTCCTCGTCGACGCGGATCATGCCCGCGTCGTCGGGGAAGGCGAGCGCGGTGTTGCCACCCACGAAGTAGTCGTACTGGTCGGTGACCCAGCCCTTGTCGGCGAGGTTGGCGCTGCCGAGCAGGGCGAGCGTCTGCTCCCGCAGCTCGTCTCCGGTCGTGGGGCGGGCGAGCACGGAGGCCGAGTCGTCCTGCAGCGCGTCGATCCAGGTCGGGTAGGCGACGGGACGCTCGTAGACCGGACCATCGACCGCGACGGTGCGCGGGTCGACGTTGACGATCTCCTCGCCCTTCCAGTTGATGACGAGGCGGCCGGTCTCGGTGACCTCGCCCAGCACGCTGGTCTCGACATCCCACTTGGCGGTGACGGCGAGGAAGGCGTCGAGCAGTTCCGGCTTGACGACGGCCATCATGCGCTCCTGGCTCTCCGACATGAGGATCTCCTCAGCGGTGAGGCTCGGGTCGCGCAGGAGCACCTTGTCGAGTTCGATGAACATCCCGCCGTCGCCGTTGGAGGCGAGCTCGCTGGTCGCGCAGGAGATGCCGGCGGCGCCCAGATCCTGGATGCCCTCGACCAGCTTGTCGCGGAACAGCTCCAGGCAGCACTCGATGAGCACCTTCTCGGCGAACGGGTCGCCGACCTGCACGGCCGGACGCTTGGTCGGGCCGCCCGCGGAGAACGTGTCGGACGCGAGGATGCTGGCCCCGCCGATCCCGTCGCCGCCGGTGCGTGCACCGAACAGCACGACCTTGTTGCCGGCGCCGGACGCGTTCGCCAGGTGCAGGTCCTCGTGGCGGAGCACGCCGACCGAGAGGGCGTTGACCAGCGGGTTGCCCTGGTACACCGGGTCGAAGTAGGTCTCGCCGCCGATGTTGGGCAGGCCCAGGCAGTTGCCGTAGAAGGAGATGCCGGAGACGACGCCGTGCACGACGCGCGCGGTGTCCGGGTTGTCGATGGCGCCGAAGCGCAGCTGGTCCATCACGGCGACCGGTCGGGCGCCCATGGAGATGATGTCGCGCACGATGCCGCCGACGCCGGTCGCGGCGCCCTGGAACGGCTCGATGTAGGAGGGGTGGTTGTGCGACTCCACCTTGAAGGTGACCGCCCAGCCTTCGCCGACGTCCACGACGCCGGCGTTCTCGCCCATGCCGACCATGAGGTTCTTCTTCATCGCCGGGCTGACCTTCTGCCCGAACTGCCGCAGATAGATCTTCGACGACTTGTAGGAGCAGTGCTCCGACCACATCACCGAGTACATCGCCAGCTCGCCGCTGGTGGGGCGGCGGCCGAGGATCTCGCGGATGCGCGCGTACTCGTCCTCCTTGAGCCCGAGAGCCGCGAACGGCTGCTCCCGCTCCGGGGTCTCGATCGCGTTCGCGACGGTGTCGACGACGTGGGCGGTGGCGGTGTCGGTCACGCGGGCACTCCAGGCTGGGCGGGGCTGGGCGGGGATGTGCTCCAGTCTACCGGGCTGCGGAGACGGTCAGGCCGGGCAGTGCTCCTTCGGAATCACCCGGACCGAGTTCATCCCGTATGGAAGGACTGCGTCGTTGCCGATCTGAATGCTCCACACGACGTCGCGCATCACCGCGAAGACGATCCATCCCCCGCGATCGTCGGTCAGGCCGTAATAGTCGACTCTGTCGCTGTATCCACCGGTTCTCTCGATTCCCGGATACGCCGCCAGCAGTTCGGCCCGGGTGGAGCTGATGCCGATGCCCTCCGGAGTCCTGGGAGTGACTGCACGATCGTCCCGGTCGGGGGCCCCGAGATTGCCGAATTCGATCGTCGCCGTCCGGCCCGAGTCATCTTGGGCCCCGACGAAGTAGAACCACAATTCGGATGGTGACTGCAGAACGGACTGAGCATCCACGCAGATCGAATCCGTCACATCGGCGAAGGCGGGGACCACCTCGTGCTGCGACCTGAACGGTGCTCGGAGTTTCACTGGCCCGACCCCGTCGAACCCGATCGCCCACGTCGAGGGATCTGCGGGATCCGGCGCGACGAGGGTCGGTGTGGGTGACGGTGTCGCGGTGGGCGTCGGTGTCGCGGTGGGCGTCGGTGTCGGTGGCGGTGTCATGGTGGGGTTCGGGGTTGGTGCGGCGACCGGAGCGGGGTCGAGCAGCCCGGTGCCGAGCGCGTAAGCGACAGTGCCGCCTGAGATGGTCAGGGCGAGCACCACGAGGGTCGCGATCAGGGCGGTGCGTTTGCGGCCGCCCGCGCGTCCGGGGTGGGCGGCCGCGTTGTCGACCACCAGCTCGCGGATCGCCGCTTTGCGGCGCGGGTCGAAGGTGGGCTCGTCGCTCATCGCTCTCCTCCGTTCATCAGTTCTGCGAGTCGGGACTTGGCGCGGGACAGGCGCGACTTCACGGTTCCGGGCGCGATCCCCAGCGCCTCGGCCGCCTCTGCTGTGCTGAGTTCTTCGAGCACGCAGAGGGTGAGGATGTCCTGGTCGCGTCTCGGCAGTGTCGCGAGCGCCGTGCGCAACGCGGCTCGGCGCGCATCCCGGTCGATGCGGTCGTCGACTGCGGACGCGTGATCGGGCGAGTGCTCCGGGGGCGGCAGCTGCTGCAGGCCGTCCCGGTAGCGGCGGGAGGCGCGTGCGTAGTTGCGGAAGACGAAGTTCGTCATCACCAGCAGCCAGCCGATGACCGACCCGTTCACCACCCGCATCGAATCCCGTCGGCGCCACGCCTCGAGGAACACGACCGCGGTCACGTCCTCCGCGTCGTGGATCGACGCCGTCAGCCGGATGGCTTGCCGGAAAACGCGGTCATGGTGCAGGTCGAACAGTGTCCCGAACGCATCCGGATCTCCGGCGTTCACGCGTTCGAGCACGTCCGGCTCGTCGATTCGGATTCCCCTCACATTTATGAAGTGTCCACGACGGAGGCCGCGGTTCCCGAATCGCCGAATAGTGGGCGGCCGACCTGATCTGGCCTCTCCGGCAACCCAGCGCTCTTCGCCCTGAAAGCGGTGAGAACGAGTGACCTAGCAGCGGAGCGGGCTCGGCGGGTCCGCACTGCTGCAAAATATGGACGTGGGTCGAAAGGGCCGGAATGCGGCCATCCAGGTGAGGGACGGGAGCATATCGTGACGAAAGCGGACCGGAACGGGAGCAGCCGAGATGAAGAGCGCATCCGTCGTCTCTGAGTACAACGATCTGTTCGAGAAGTTCGCATCGCTGCTCGTCGAGAACGGTGGCCACCGCGCTCCGGGTATGGCCCAACTCGTCGACGCTGAGGGCCGCATGATCACCGTGTTCGCCACGACGTCTGACGAGTGGCTGGCGGAGTTGCAGCTGCCCCCGGAGTCGCCGGAAGGCACCGTGGGGCGCCCACCTCAGCAGCCGCTCTCGTCCCTCACCGCGTGCACGGTGGAGTGTCGTTGGGAGACGCTGTTCGTGTCGTGGGTCCAGCGGCTTGCGCAGCAGAGTTCGGCCGACGTCTGGGTACTCGATGGGGATGACGTGCTCTGGGCATCCGACCAGCTCGACGCCGACGCGTTGCGCCTGTGATGCTTGGACCACATCTCGAAGCCTTGGGGGGACATTGACGGGGTTTCGGATGCTGTCGGCCGACACCATCGAGGAACTGTCCGGATCGACCGTTCACATCCTCGGCAGAACCGGGCTGCGGGTGACGCTGCATGGCGACACGTACACGATCGACTCCGAGATGCTCGCGCTGCCGATGAGCATCGTGCTGTATCGGAGCTCAGTGGCGCCCGATGGTCCAGCCGGGTCAGCTGGAGTGTGCCAGTTCGCCGTCGATGCACTCACGTGGGCCGGGTTCGCGGTCGAGACGATCTGAATGAGCGTCTACTACCTCAGCTCCCTCGACTCCTCGCTGTTCGAGCCCGTGCGGCGCTGCACCCTCATCACGACGCTCGCGTTCGACACCGGCAGATCAGCGCTCGTGGTCGACCTGGATCCCGCGGTCGTCGGGCATAACTTCAACGTGGGAGACGATCTGAGCCGCTTCATCCTGACCTCCCGGTTCCAAGGCGACGATGTGGCCGCCATCGACCGTTTTCCGTTCTTCGCGTACATCTGTCTGCCCAAGAACGGATGGCCGGAGCTCGAGACTCCTCTGCGCGCCGCCGACGTCGATATCGTGGCCTGGGGCGAGCTCTACCGCACAGCGGACGATGCCTCGGCGCACAGGTTCGACTCGTAGCCCGTGAGGGCGAGGGCGAAGACGCATCGGAGGGTGGCAGTGTCGCATGAGGGCGACTTCGACAACGCGATGGCAGAGGTGACGGCCGCAATATTGGCGTCCGGCACCGATCGGATCTACTCGGTGCTCATGGCAGCCGGTGTACGCTTCAGCGACCTCATGCAGTCCCGCCACGGTCCTGCGGCGTACCGAGTCTGGATGAACATCAGCGACCTCGTCGACGACCCTCGGGGTCCACGGTCTGAGGAGAAGGCGCTGTTCGTCGCAACACAGGCGGCACGAGAATGGCAGACACTCGACACCCGGTCGCAGCAAGTAGTGGACGCTTATTTCGCCCGCTGGTCGGCCAACGTCTGACCTCGCCGTGCAGCAGCGCGGCGGTTCCGCAGAGGTCAGCCGGATGCCGCGCCGCCGCGCCCCGCGCTATGGTGTCCCGCGAGGAGGCCGCCATGCACGTCCCGCGCCCGTCGAAGGAGACCGAGGAGCTGTTCCGCTCGGTGGTTCCCGACGCGCCCGACGTGCGTATCCGGCCGATGTTCGCCAACCTGGCCGCGTTCGTGAACGGCAACATGTTCGCCGGGCTGTTCGGCGACCAGGTCGGGGTGCGCCTTCCCGACGTCGCCGTGCGCGACGAGCTGCTGGCGATCGACGGCGCCGGCCCGTACGGACCGGCGGAGCGACCCATGGGCGGGTACGTCGCGATGCCGGAGGCGTGGAAGTCGGAGCCCGACCGGCTGCGCGAGTGGATCGGCGTGGCGCTGGATCAGGTCAGGGGCATGCCGCCCAAGGCCCCGCGGGGCGCCGCGGCGAAGTGAGCCGTTACGCCTCGACGAGCGCCGAGCGGATCACAGAGGTGAAGAACGTCAGGCCGTCCGTGCCCGAGCGCATCGCGTCGGGGGTGTCCGGGCCGAAGCCGGGCTCGACCGCGTGCTCGGGGTGCGGCATGAGGCCGACCACGTTGCCGCGCTCGTTGCGGACACCGGCGATGTCGTCGAGCGAGCCGTTCGGGTTGACGCCCTTGTAGCGGAAGACGACGAGGCCCTCGCCCTCGAGCCGCGCCAGCTCCTCGGCCGACGCGATGAAGCCGCCCTCGCCGTTCTTCAGCGGGATGACGATCTCCTGGCCCTGCTCGAACCCGCTCGTCCACGGCGTCTGCGTGTTCTCGACCGTGAGGTGCTGGTCGCGCCGGATGAAGGTGCCGTGGTCGTTGCGGATCAGGCCGCCGGCGACGAGGTGCGCCTCCGCCAGCATCTGGAAGCCGTTGCAGATGCCCAGCACGGGCATCCCCTTCTCGGCCGCATCCACGACCTCGGTCATGATCGGCGAGAGGGAGGCGATGGCGCCGCAGCGCAGGTAGTCGCCGTAGCTGAATCCGCCAGGGAGCACGAGGGCGTCGACGCCCTGCAGGTCGTGCTCGCCGTGCCACAGCGCGACCGGCTCGGCACCGGCGAGACGGACCGCGCGCAGTGCGTCGCGGTCGTCGAGCGAGCCGGGGAAGGTGATGACGCCGATGCGCATCAGGCGTCCACCTCGGCGGGGTAGTGGATGCCCACCACGTCTTCGATCACGGAGTTGGAGAGGATCTCGTCCGCGATCTCCTGCACCGTCGCACGGACCGCGTCGTCGATGGGGCCGTCGACGGTCAGCTCGAAACGCTTGCCGACGCGCACTCCGCTGACGACGCCGCGACCGGTGCGGGCAAGCGCTCCGGCGACCGCCTTCCCCTGCGGGTCGAGCAGCTCAGCCTTGGGCATCACTTCAACAACGATCGTCGGCACGGGGACACTCCGCTCACTCGGGCGCAAAGGGTGGGGGTTTCGCGTCGATTCTACCGTGCGGAGACGGGGATGCGGTCCGGTGCCGCGACAGCTGCTGCGTGGGAGACGGCGCGCTCCTCCAGCTCTGCGCGCAGTCGGCGGAACAGCTGCGCGGAAGCGGCTCCGGGCCAGTCCGGCGCGATGGCGGCGGCGGGGAGCCCGGGGTCGCGGTACGGGATCACGCGCCACTCGTCGAGGGCGCGCATCCAGGTGGCGAAGGCCTGGGCGTCGTCGAGGGGATGCGGCAGGTCGCCGAACCGCGCGAGGAACGATTCGTGCGCGGCGCGGATCGCCGGGAGGTCGTACCAGCGGGCGAGACCGGCGGCGAGGTCTCCGCGCGGGGCGGCATCCGCGAACATCGCCACGACCGGCGAGCCGGACGGGTTCACGTCGGCCGACGTCGTTGACACGGCGGAGGTCAGCTCCGCCTCCAGCTCTCCCTCCAGCGCCGCAGGCGCGATCCACAGGCCGTCGGCGACGGTGCCGCAACCGAGCGCGGCGAGGCGGCGGCGCAACCGGTCGCGCGAACCGCGGGCCCGTTCTGGGAAGGACAGCGACAGCAGCAGCCAGCGGGATGCCTCGACGCGCTCGCCGAAGATGCGGGCGTCTCCGCGCTCCAGCATCGGAACGGCGGCGGGATCCAGCGCGTACCCGGCGACGCCGCCCAGGGGCTCCCGCCGCAGGACGCCCCGCGCGCACAGCCGCGCCAGGCTGGACCGGGCCGTCGCTGCGGGCACGCCGAGCGCATCCATGAGCCGGACAGCACCCGCCGCGCTCATCCAGCCGCCGATCGGGCGCAGGACGCTGCCCACCACGGTGCGCAACAGCGCCGTCGCGCTTCCGCTGGCGGCCTCGGGGTCGTCGCGGACGACGGCGGCGACGTCAGTCATGCGTCAGTTCGCCGAGGGCGTCGCGCACCGCGGCCATCCCCGCGCAGACCTCCTCGAAGCTGGTGCTGAGCGGCGAGAGGCCGACGCGCAGGCCGTCCGGATCGCGGTAGTCGGGGATGACGTCGCGCTGCCAGAGCAGCGCCGTGACCTCGCGCATGGCCGGGTGGCTGAGCGTGATGTGACCGCCGCGGCGCTCCGGGTCGCGCGGAGACGCGAGGGTCACGCCGAGCGGGGTCAGCCATTCGTCGGCGAGGGCGACGGCGAACTCGGTCAGCGCGACGGACTTGGCCCGCACCGCGTCCATCCCGGCCTCCTCGATCATCGCGATGGTGTCGCGCATGGCGAGCATCCCGACGATGGGAGGCGTCCCGCTGAGGAAGCGCCGGATGCTCTCGGCGGGCACGTACTCCGGGCCCATCAGGAAGACGTCGCTGGCGCCCATCCATCCCTGGATCGGCTGGGCGAGCTGCGGGATGAGCCGCGCGTTCACGTAGCCGAAGGCGGGCGAGCCCGGGCCGCCGTTGAGGTACTTGTAGGTGCAGCCGACCGCGAGGTCGACTCCGGCAGCGTCGAGTTCGATCGGCACCGACCCGGCGGAGTGGCAGAGGTCCCACAGCACGAGCGCGCCCGCGTCGTGGACGATGCGCGTGATCGCGGGAAGGTCGGCCAGGAAGCCGGACCGGTACGCGACCTGGCTGAGCACGACGAGGGCGGTCTGCGGTCCGACGACGGCGGCCACCTGCTCCGGCGTCACCCCCGCCTCGGTGTCCGCCTCGATCCACACCAGGCGCAGGCCGCGTTCGCGAGCGATGCCGTCGAGCAGGTAGCGGTCGGTCGGGAAGTTGTCCGTGTCGAGCACGATCTCGCTGCGCTCCGGCAGGCTGTCGACGGCCGCCCGCGCCAGCTTGTAGAGGAGGACGGTGGTCGAGTCGCCGATGAAGGTCTGCCCGGGCGCTGCGCCGAGAGCGGCACGGCCGAGGTCGTCGCCGATGGCGAACGGCAGTTCCATCCACTCCTCGTCCCACCCGCGGATGAGCCGGTCGCCCCAGCCCTCCGTGAGGAAGCGCTGGATGCGCTCGATGCTCGCACGGGTCGGACGGCCGAGCGAGTTGCCGTCGAAGTAGGCGCTCACCGTGCTCGTGCCGTCGTCGATGCCGGCGAAGCGCGTGCGGAAGGCCGCAAGCGGGTCGGCCGCATCCAGGGCGCGGGCTGCGGTGAGGGGGTCCGGCGAGAGGACAGCGGGAGGGGCGGTGTCGAAGTCGGTCATGCGTGATCCTCAGGAGTGGAGGGGCGAGGGGATGCGGTGGGAGCCTCAGCATCGGCGGTGCCGTCGGCCGCCGCGCGGGTGAGCGCGCGAGCCGTCAGCCCGCGGGCGGTGGCGAGCCAGGCCGGGAGGGCGTCCGGCTCAGCGGGAGGCGGCGTGGGGAGCCACGCCAGGCGCGGGCCGATGGTCGGCGCGACGTGGTCGTCGGGGCGGCGCAGGGCGGCGATGGAGCGGATCAGGGCGTCGGGCTCGACGCCCGCGTCGAGCATCCCGCGCAGCTCCCGCTCGTTCACGCCGACGGCGAGCGGACCGTTGCCGAGGTCGGTTCCGTAGAGCACGAGGCCGCCGGCGCGCGCGAACCGGCCCAGGTTCTCCGACGCGATGCCGTGCTGCTCGGTGGGATCTCCCCAGCCGTGGATGTCGAGGGTGCTGACCCAGCCGATGCCGCGCCGGACGCACTCGGCGATGAGTTCGTCGTCGACGCGCTCGGTGAACGGCGTGTGGGCGAGCTGGTCGGCGCCGGCCTGGACCGCCCGGGCGGTTTGGCCCGCGCCCTGCACATGGACCGTGACGGGGACGCCCTGCGCGTGGGATTCCGCGACGATGCTGTGGAGAACGTGATCATCCACAGTTTCACCGGCTTCGGTGTTGAGCGTGACCTTGATGAGGGAGGCTCCCATCATGATGTTTGCCCGAACCGCAAGCCGTGCCTCGCGCTCGCCGCCGACCTCCGTCGAGGAGCCCGGCGGCCCCCACCCGGCGTTGACCGGGTAGCCGCCCTTACACGTGATGAGGGATCCGACGATCGCGACGGAGGGTCGCGTGAGGTCGTCGGCGAGCCAGCCGGCGGCGACGGCGGGAACCCAGCCGAGATCGATCGCGTGGGTGATGCCTCCGGCGAAGACGGCGTGCTGGTCGGTCAGCCCGACGTGCGTGTGGTGATCGGTGAGTCGTGGGAAGAGCGTGCCGCCGAGGTGGTGGTGTGCTGCGCGCGACGGGGTGTCGTCGACCGGGTGGAGGCGCTCGCCGTCGCTGCGGAAGGTGGTGGCGCCGAGGAAGCGGTGGCCGTTCCAGACGGCGTCGACCGTGAGGTAGGAGTCGGTGCCGTTGGGGTGGGCGCTGCCGACGGGCTGGTCGCTCATGCGGGCGCTCCGATCTCGGTGCGGACGGCGTACAGCTCGGGGAAGAAGGTGAGTTCGAGCGCCTTCTGCAGGAACGCGGCTCCCGTCGACCCGCCGGTCCCCGTCTTCATGCCGATGGTGCGCTGCACGGTCTTCAGGTGGCGGAAGCGCCAGAGCTGGAAGTTGTCCTCCAGATCGACGAACTCCTCGCAGGCCTCGTACTCGGGCCAGTGGTCGTTGGCGTGCTCGTAGATCTCGCGGAAGACCGGCACCAACTCCGGGGTGAAGACGTGCGCCTGTGTGACGTCCCGCTCCAGCAGCGAGGTCGGCACGGCGAAACCCGCCCGCGCCAGGTAGCGCAGGAACTCGTCGTAGATGCTGGGCGCATCCAGCAGCTGCGCGAGGAGGGCGTGGGCGGCCGGGTCGCTCTCGAAGACGCTCAGCATGCGGCGGTTCTTGTTGCCGAGCACGAACTCGACGGCGCGGTACTGGTACGACTGGAAGCCGGACGAGTTTCCGAGGAAGCCGCGGAACTCCGCGTACTCGGTCGGGGTGAGCGTCGCGAGCACCGACCACTGCTCGGTGAGCGTGCGCTGGATGTGCTTCACGCGGGCGATCCGCTTGAGCGCGGGCGACAGATCGTCGGCGCGCAGAAGGTCGCGCGCTGACTCGAGCTCGTGGAGAACCAGCTTCAGCCAGAGCTCCGTCGTCTGATGTTGGATGATGAACAGCAGTTCGTCGTGGTGCTCCGGGCGGCTCACCGGGCGCTGCGCGCTGAGCAGCGTGTCGAGCTCCAGATAGGAGCCATACGACATCCGCTCCCGGAAGTCGGTGACGATGTCGGGATCGAACGCGCGGGTGTTGTCGCCATCGGCCATGCTGCAATTCTGCGCCGATCGCCGCAAAACTGCAACAGGTGCCATCATGCCGCTTGCGCAGGAGCCACGCCTGCTTCGGTCGGCGTTTCGCCCGCTTCGGTCGGCATCCCGGTCCCCTTTGCCACGAATCTCCATCCGCACCGCGGTGCGTCGGAGATTTGAGCGCCTTCCTCCGACCGAAGCCTCCGACCGGGGCAAGCCCCGACGCCGGGCACCCGACGCGCGGCACCCGACCGCCCGACCCCCGACGCGCGGCACCCGACCGACCCCCGACGCGCCGCGCGCACCCGCCGTCCGCACCCCGTTCACCCCCGCGTTACCTCCAGTTGCGACGACCGTCGCACCGGGCTCCTAGCGTGGCGCACTGACCCACGAACTAGGCACGCGGTGAGCGGGGACGCAGGGAGGCTCCGGATGGGCAGGCACTACGACCTCGCGGTGGTCGGCGCCGGGATCGTCGGCCTCGGGCATGCCGTCGCCGCGCTCCGGCGAGGACTGACCGTCGCCGTGATCGACCGGGCGTCCGGCGTGCAGGGCGCGTCCGTCCGCAACTTCGGCCATCTCGGCATCACGGGTCAGGAGGGCGAGGCCCGCGCCTACGCCGAGCTCGCCCGCGAGCTGTGGCTGACGCTCGCACCGGAGGCAGGGTTCTGGCTGCGCGAGTCGGGCAGCGTCGTGGTGGCACGGGCGGATGACGAGCTCGCCGTGCTGGAGGAGTTCCGCGAGCGGCGGGGCGGCCACGATGTCCGGCTTCTCACTCCCGCCGAGGTTCGCGAGCGCGTCCCGGTCGCCGACGGCGTCGCAGTGGGCGGCGCGCTGCTCCCCTCCGACCTGCAGATCGACCCGCGGGAGGCCGCGGCGGCCATCGCACGCTGGCTCGATGCCCACGGCGTGGACTTCTTCTGGCAGACGGCTGCCGCCGGGGTCGAGCCGGGGCTGGTGCGCACGCCTCGCGGACGCGTCGCCGCCGACGCCGTGATCGTCGCGGTCGGGCATGACGTCGATCACCTGTTCCCGGGCATCGCGGAGGCGCACGGCATCGAGCGCTGCGGCCTCGACATGATGCTGGTCGAAGCCGCTCTCGACCTGCCGCTTGCGGCGCCGGTGCTCACCGGCTGGTCCCTGGTCCGCTACTCCGGCTTCGCCCGGACGCCCAGCGCCGAGGCGGTGCGCGAGCGGCTCGCCGTCGAGCAGCCGGCGCTCGCGGCGATGGACGTCAACCTCATGTTCACGCAGCGGCCGGACGGCACCCTGATCGTCGGCGACACCCACGCGCGCGGGGCGGATGCGTCGCCGTTCCAGCACGAGGAGGCGTTCGCCCTCCTGCTGGAGCAGACGCGCGAGCTGTTCGGCGTCGCCGACCTGCGGGTGCGGGAGCGCTGGCAGGGCGTCTACGCCGCCGCACCGGACGAGTTCCTGGTGGCCGCTCCGGCCCCCGGCGTCCGCGTCGTCTCCGTCACGACCGGCATCGGGATGACCACCGGTCTCGGCCTCGCCGACCGCGTCGTCGACGAACTCTTCTCCGACGCCCCCGGCGCGCTGATCCCTGCGGGCGCCGCCCGCGTCCGCTAGACCGCACCACCGCAACGAAAGGCACCATCGTGACCCCAGACGGGCGCATCACCAGCGAGTTCGACGACGTGACGGTCGACGTCGAGCCGGTCCGCGGCGGTATTCCTGCGGCGGCCGGGCTCTCCGAGGAGGAGTGGGACGACCTGGACGATCTGGAGGACGGCCTGGACGAGGGCGACGCCGACGACCGTGACGAGGACGACCTCGCCGACCTGGAGCTGGTGGTGCTCGATCTCGCGGGCACGACCGTCCTCGACGACGGCCTCGTGCAGCGCGCGTTCGAGCGCGCCGTCGACGCCGCGGGCCTGGCGGAGACCCCGGACCAGCGGACCGCCGCCCTCGAGGTCGTCCGCGAGACGATGGGGCAGTCGAAACTCGCCGTCTTCCGCTCCCTCAGCACGGACGAGGACCAGGCGCAGCACGCGGACGCCGTCTTCGAGTCGACGTACGCCGAGCTGATCGCCGCGGAGGGCCTGCAGGCCGTCCCGGGGGCGGAGGACCTCATCCGCCGGTTGCGCGCGACGGGCGTCAAGGTGGCGCTGACCACCGGCTTCTCGCGGCGCACCCGCGATGTCGTCCTCGACGCCCTGGGCTGGCGCGACCTGGCCGATGTGACGCTGACGCCGGCGGAGGCAGGCCGAGGTCGCCCGTACCCCGACCTTCCGCTGACGGCCCTGCTGCGCACGGGCGCATCCAGTGTCGAGGGGATGGTCGTGGTCGGCGACACCGCGAGCGACATCGCCTCGGGGATCGCCGCGGGGGCGGGTCTGGTCGTCGGGGTGCTGACGGGCGCGCACGACGAGCAGACCCTGCTGGACGCCGGCGCGGACGCGGTGCTGCCGAGCGTCGCCGACCTGCCGGAGCTGCTGGGCTACGAGGTCGAGCGCGAAGCGGCATCGGGACACGGCATCCGGTGACGATCAAAGCGGTGACCCCGCGCGTCGTCGAGCCGCCGGCGCGCCTGGGGATGGGGGTCAGCGTGTATCCGTCGGCCACGGCCATGGTGTGGCCGGGCGACGCGCATACGCACGAGGCGGTGGCCGTGCCCGGCGTGCGCCTGGCGCCGGGGGACGTTCTGGTCGAGGTGGAGCTGGCGACGGTCTGCGGCACCGATGTGGAAGCCGTGCTCGGTCATCGCCGGACGCAGGCGCCGCTCGTGCTCGGCCACGAGCAGGTCGGCCGTGTGGTCGCGCTCGGCCGCGGTGGCGCGAAGACGACGGACGGACACCGCGTCTCGCTGGGGGAGCGGATCGTCTGGTCCGCCGCCGTCCCGTGCGGCCGCTGCGTGCGCTGCCGCCGAGGCCTGCAGCAGCAGTGCCTGAGCCTGCAGAAATACGGACACGAGCGGATGCGCCGCGGCTGGGAGCTGTCGGGCGGCTTCGCGACGCACACGCACATCCTCGACGGCACGCCGCTCGTACGCGTCCCGGAGGACATCCCGGCCGAGGTCCTGGCGCCGGCGTCGTGCGCGACCGCGTCGGTAGCGGCCGCGATCCAGGCGGCCGCCGAGCTCGTCCCGCTGGAGGGCGCCCTGGTGCTGATCGCCGGCGCGGGGATGCTCGGGTTGACCGCGACGGCGATGGCCGTCGAGGCGGGTGCGCGCGTGGTCGTGAGCGAGCCGATCCCCGAGCGCCGCGAGTCCGCCCTGGCTTTCGGCGCGTCGGGCGCCGCCGACCCGGCCGCGCCCGCGGGGTCTCCGACGGGGCTCGCCGCCGTGCTCGCCAAGACGGGCGGCCGCACACCGGCCCCGACCGTTGCGCTCGAGCTCTCCGGCAGCCCGTCCGCGGCGCGCTCCCTGCTCGACGCGCTCGACGTGGGCGGCGTCCTGGTGCTCGTCGGCCAGTCGGCGCCCGGGCCCGATCTCGGCATCGCGCCCGACGCTCTGATCCGGCGGCTGCTCACCATCCGCGGCGTCCACAACTACGCCTCCCGCAACCTGGAGCAGGCCGTGCGGTTCCTGGCCGATGCCTGGCAGCGCTACCCGTTCGCCGAGCAGGTCGGCGAGACGTTCGCGCTCGCCGACGTGGATGCGGCGCTCGCCGTCCGGACGCATCCGCGCGTCGCCGTCCGGCCGTAGCCTGGGGTGGTGTTCGACCGATTCTTCGACATGATCCGCGCCGTCCCGGTGCCGGCCGACGCCGAGCTGCTCTACGGCGACGACGAGCTCGGCCGCCTGCGGGAGCGCAACCTGCGCCGCTACCTCGCGGTGCCGCACGCGCCCATCCTGCTTCTCGGCGAGGCCCCCGGCTGGCGCGGGATGACGGTGACCGGCGTGCCGTTCACCTCGGTCCGCGAAGTGGATGCGGGCGTGCTCCCCGGTTTAGAGCTCCCGCCGGACCCGCAGGCGCCGTGGGAGGCGTCCAGCCGGGTCGTCTGGGAGACGATGCGGGACTGGCGCGGGCCGCTGCCGTTGTCGTGGCCGATCTACCCGCACCACCCGTTCGTCGCCGGCAGACCGCAGACGAACCGCACCCCGCGGTCGTCGGAGGTGCGCGAGGGGGCGCCGGTCGCGCTGGAGCTGATCCGGGAGCTGGGCGTCGAGACGATCGTCGCGGTCGGCCGCAAGGCGCAGGGGGCGCTCGCGGAGGCGGGCATCGAGGCGCCGGCCGTGCGGCATCCCGCCCAGGGCGGCGCACGGATGTTCTCCGAGCAGCTGATCGCGCTCAACCGGGCGATGCTCGACGCCGGCTGAGCTGCCCCGTCGGCTCAGTCGAGCGCGACGGCCTCGCGGTGCTGCCGCGTCTTCTCCAGGTACACCGCGGCGTTCTGCGCGATGCCCTGCAGTTCGTCGTCCGTCAGCTCGCGGCGCACCTTCGCGGGAACCCCCGCGACGAGCGACCGCGGCGGGATGTCGGCACCCTGCGTGACGACCGCTCCGGCGGCGACGAGGGAGCCGGTCCCGATGCGGGCGCCGTTGAGGATGGTCGCGCTCATGCCGATGAGCACGTCGTCCTCGATCGTGCAGCCGTGGAGAACGGCGTTGTGGCCGACGGAGACGCGCTCGCCGACAGTGAGCGGGAAGGCCGGGTCGACGTGGGCCGAGACGTTGTCCTGGAGGTTGGAGTCGCGTCCGATGACGATCGGCGCGTTGTCGGCGCGCACCACCGCGCCGTACCAGACGCTCGCGCCGGGATGCAGGGTGACGTCGCCGACGACGGTCGCGCCGGGTGCCACCCAGGCGTCGTCGGCGACCTGGGGCGAGCCTCCGTCGGGGAGGGCGAACAGCATGGGATCTCCTTCCGGCCGTCGCGTCCACGGTACTTGACCCTCATTCACCCATGCCGTATATTCCAAGTGGAATAATCAACCGAACAACATTGAGAGCATGTCCGAACCTCGCACCCTCACCCCCCTTGCCGTCGCCGCGCTCGCGCTGCTCGCCGAGGGCCCGTCGCATCCCTACGAGATGTACCAGACGCTCATGCAGCGCTCGGAGGACCGGCTGGTCAAGGTGCGGCCCGGCTCGCTGTACCACACCGTCGACCGGATGGAGGCGCACGGGTTCGTGCGCGCCACCGGCACCGAGCGCGAAGGCAACCGGCCGGAGCGCACCACCTACGAGATCACCGACGCGGGCACCCGTGCGCTGGGGGAGCGCATCACCGAGATCATCGGAACGCCCACCAACGAGTACCCGGAGTTCCCGCTCGGCCTCGGCGAGGCCCACAACCTCCCCGTCGAGACTGTGATCGCGCTGCTCCGCAAGCGCGTGGCCTTGATCCGCGCCGACACCGGGGTGCTGGATGGCGCTATCGCCGATCTGACGCAGCGCGGGGTGCCGGCCAAGTACTGGCTGGACGTCCGCTACCAGCGGGCGATCACCGCCACAGAAGCGGATGTGCTCGAAACCCTGATCGCAGACCTCCAATCGGGCGCCGTGTCGTGGTCCGAAGAAAAGCATTGAGAGAAGACTCATGGAACGTCAACTGAAGCCGTGGCCCGCCCTCTGGGCGCTCGTCATCGGGTTCTTCATGATCCTGATCGACACCACCATCGTGTCGGTCGCGAACCCGTCGATCATGGAGGGCCTGAAACTCGGCACCGACTACAACGCCGTCATCTGGGTGACGAGCGCGTACCTGCTCGCCTACGCGGTGCCGCTGCTCATCACCGGCCGTCTGGGCGACCGGTTCGGCCCGAAGAACCTGTACCTCATCGGCCTCGTGGTGTTCACGCTGGCCTCCGCCTGGTGCGGTTTCGCCGGGTCCATCGGCTTCCTGATCGCCGCGCGCGTGGTCCAGGGCCTCGGCGCCGCGCTGATGACGCCGCAGACGATGGCCGTCATCACCCGCATCTTCCCGCCCGAGCGCCGTGGTGCGGCCATGGGTCTGTGGGGCGCCGTCGCCGGCGTCGCCACCCTGATCGGCCCGCTGCTCGGCGGCGTGCTGGTCGACAGCCTGGGATGGGAGTGGATCTTCTTCATCAACGTCCCCGTCGGCATCGTGGCGTTCATCCTCGCGATGCGTCTCGTCCCGAAGCTCCCGACGCACTCGCACAGCTTCGACGTGCTCGGCGTGATCCTCTCCGGCGTCGGCATGTTCCTGCTGGTGTTCGGCATCCAGGAGGGCAGCACCTACGATTGGGGCGTCATCTGGGGCCCGATCTCGGTGTGGGGTCTGATCATCGCCGGCATCGTCGTGCTCGCCGCCTTCGTCGTCTGGCAGGCCTTCAACAAGAAGGAGCCGCTGCTCCCGCTGCCCCTGTTCCGCGACCGCAACTTCTCGCTGTCGAACGGCGCCATCACGACCGTCGGCTTCGCCGTGACCTGTATGGCGCTGCCGCTGGTGTTCTACTTCCAGACGGTGCGCGGCCTGACGCCGACCGAGTCGGCTCTGATGCTCGCGCCGACGGCCATCTTCTCCGGTGTGCTCGCGCCGTTCGTCGGCCGGCTCATCGACAAGGTGAACCCGCGAAACATCGCCACCCCGGCGCTCGTGCTGTTCGCGTTCGCGCTGTTCCTCTACTCGCGGATGCTGTCGCCGGACGTGAACATCTTCCTGCTCCTGATCCCGAGCGCCCTGATGGGCATCGCGATGTCCGGTGTCTGGGGACCGATCTCCACCACGGCGACGCGCAACCTGCCGATGAACCAGGCGGGCGCCGGCTCCGGCGTGTTCAACACCACCCGCCAGATCGGCGCGGTGCTGGGAAGCGCATCCATCGCCGCCCTGATCGAGGGACGCCTCGCCGTCGACCTGCCGAAGATCCCCGGCGGTGCGAACGCCAGCGAGGCGGCCGCGGGGACGGAGCTGCCGCAGGCGCTGCACGCCGGCTTCACCCAGGCCATGTCGGAGGCCCTGCTGCTTCCGGCGGCCGTCGCCTTCCTCGGCGCGCTTGTCGTCGTCTGGTGGGAGCGACCGAAGCCGCCCGCGTGGGCACGTCAGGCCGGCGGAGCGGGTGCCGGTGCCGGTGCCGGTGCCGCTGCTGCGGGCGCGGGTGCGCCTGCCGCCGAGGGGGCACCGGTCGCCGCGGGCGCGACGGCCGAGTCCGCCGCGGCGCCCACGCACGGCGCGCATGCCGCCCCGGTCCCGGTGGATGCGACCCCGCATGGCGCGCACGCCGCTCCGGTGCCGCCCGCGACGGACCTCGCCCCCGGCGACCAGCCGCCGCACGGACTCCACGCCGCGCCCGTCACCGACTGACGCCGACCGAGGACCGACACGGAAAAGGGAGGAGGTCGCAGCCACCCCGGCTGCGACCTCCTCCCTTTCGCGTTCCTCGCGACGGCTCAGGCCGAGATCTCCTCCGCTTCCGTCACCACGCGCACCGCGTTCGCCCACGGATCGTCGAAGCCGAGCGACCGGCCGTCGTCGCGGGTCTGCACGCCGTAGTGCTGCATCCGCTCGGCCAGGGCTCCGACGTCGTCCTTCGAGGGCAGTTTCAACTCCACCTCGCCGAGGCCCAGGGCGAGCCGGCGGCGGCCGGCGCCCCGACTGTTCCACGTGTTCATCGCCATGTGGTGGTGGTAGCCCCCGGCGCTGACGAACAGGGCAGAACCCCCGAGGGATGCGGTGGCCTCGAACCCGAGCCGGTCGACGTAGAACTCACGGGCCGTCGCGACGTCTCCGACCGAGAGGTGCACGTGCCCGACGGACGCGTCGCCGAACACCGGCGTCCCGCCCGCACCCGTCGCCGCCTCCGCGAGCGCGACCCCGCGCTCCGTCAGGTGTTCGTTGAGGAAGGCGTTCGGGTCGAGGTACAGCGTGTCCATCTCGACCTGGCCGTGCGTCCAGCTCCACAGCGAGCGGTCGCGGTCCCAGTACAGCTCGACGCCGTTCCCCTCCGGGTCGGTGAAGTAGAACGCCGTGCTGACCAGGTGGTCGGCGCTGCCGGTGAAGGTGCCCGGTGCGCGGCGGGCGACCGAGTACACGGCGGCGGCCAGCGTCTCGGGGATGTCGAAGACGATCGCGGTGTGGAACAGCCCGGCCTCGCCGGGGCCGGCGTGCTTCAGCTCGGGTGCGTGCTCGAGCACGACCGCGGGGGTCGCTCCTCGCCCGAGGACCACGCGGCCGCCCTCGGCGGCGAGGACGCTCAGGGTGACGGCGTCACGGTAGTACGCGGTCATCCGGTCGAGGTCGGCGACGCGGAGGGTCACCGCGCCCATCGCGGAGTCGGCGGGGAGGAGTTCGGTCATGCTGGGGACAACGCCCCAGGTCACCGGGGTATTTCTCGCGTTCGCCGACAGCGGTCCGGGTGTCAGGTCTCGATCGCTCCGCCGGTCTCGGCGAGGTAGCGACGCAGGGTGAGCCCGGGGTCGTCGGCCTGCATCCGGCGGTAGCGGGCGAAGTCGAGCTGGTCGCGCAGAGAGGCACCGGAACGCATCCGCTCGGCCTGGGCTCCCTCGACCGACTGGATGCGTGCCGCCTCGGCGAAGAGCACGTCGCGGTCCGCGGCGTCGATCACGAGCACTCCGTCATCGTCGGCCACGATCCAGTGCTGCGGCGTGACGGCCACCCCGTCGAGGAACGCCGAGCGCATCGCCGTCCCGGCCGGCGGCACGCGGCGCGGACCGAAGGGATGCGCACCGCGGCTGAACACGGGCAGCCCGATCTCGCGCAGCTGGGCGGTGTCGCGGTGACGTCCCCAGATGACCGCGCCGGACATCCCGGCCGTCGCCGCCTCCAGCAGCATGAGGTCGCCGACGCACGCCTCGTCGTCGCGGCCGCCGTTGTCCACGACCAGCACGGCGCCGGGGGGAGCGTCGTCGATCGTCTCCAGCAGTACGTCGACGCTTCCCAGATGCGTCACGGGAGCGGCGGGACCGGCGAAGGGCCGGCCGGGGAGCAGGGCGACGAGGTCGACGGGAGCCGTCCCGACGGCGATCCCGAGACGCACGGCGGCGTCGGCGATCGCGGCGGTCGCGGGAGGTGCGGAGGAGGGGGGTGCAGCATCCATGTCGCGACGCTATACCGCGGGGCATGCGCGGTCGGGCATGCGGGCGTCCGAGCCGACAGGCGCCGCGTGCGTGCTACTCGCCGGTGAGCCGTTCCAGCAGCTCGCGGTAGCGCGCGGCCGTGCGCTCGACGATGTCGGCGGGGAGCTCGGGCGGCGTCCCGGTCTTGTCCCAGTTCGCGGCCAGCCAGTCGCGCACGATCTGCTTGTCGAAGCTGGCCATCCGCTCCTCCGCCGTGGTCCCGGTCGCGTAGGCGGCCGCATCCCAGTAGCGGCTGGAGTCGCTGGTCAGCACCTCGTCGGCGAGCGTGATCTCGCCGGTCGTGCGGTCGGCGCCGAACTCGAACTTGGTGTCGGCGATGATGATGCCGCGCGCCTCGGCGATCGCGGCTCCGCGCGCGTACACGTGGAGGGAAAGGCGCCGGAGCTCCTCCGCGACCTCCGGCCCGACCAGCTCGACCGTGCGCTCGAAGCTGATGTTCTCGTCGTGCTGGCCGATCGGCGCCTTCCACGCGGGCGTGTAGAGCGGCTCCGGGAGCCGGTCGCCGTTCTGCAGCCCGGACGGCAGCGGGATGCCGCACACGCTCTGCGACGCGCGGTACTCCGCCCAGCCGCTCCCGGTGAGGTAGCCGCGGACGACGCACTCGATCGGGAACATGTCGAGCGGCTTCACCAGCATCGAGCGTCCGGCGACCTCCGCCGGGATGCGCTCGACGACGGTGTCGCCGACGAGCGTGTGATCGGGGATGAGGTGGTTCGGCACGTCATCCAGCTGGTCGAACCACCACAGGCTCAGCGTCGTGAGCAGTTCGCCCTTCGCCGGGATGCCGGGCTCCAGCACGTGGTCGAACGCGCTCACGCGGTCGCTCGCGACGACGAGCACGCTGTCCGTGTCGGCGAGGCTGGAGGCGCCCTCCGGCACGTACAGGTCGCGCACCTTGCCTGAGTAGACGTGGACCCATCCCGGAAGTTCGCTCACCCGTCCATCGTAGAGCGAGTGGCGAACTCCCCGGGTGGGGCCGCTAGGCGAGCAGTTTGGCCTTGGCGGCCGCGAACTCCTCGTCGGTGAGCACGCCCTGCGTGTGGAGCGTCGCCAGCTGCTGCAGCCGTGTCATCATGTCGTCGGCCGGAGCCGCCTGCTGCTGCATCGCCGCCTGCTGCTGCATCGCGGCCTGCTGCTGAGCCTGGGCCTCCTGCGCCTGCATCGCCGCCTGCTGCTGCTCGTACTGCTCCTGCTCGTACTGGTTCTGGTACTTCTGCTGCTGGTGATGCTGCACGCCGCCGGCGACCGCCGTCGCGGTTCCCGCGACGACCGCCGTGCGCGCCGCCATCCCGATCAGTCCCGGGCGTCCCATTCGTCTCAATGGCATGGTGTCCTCCTCAGCCTTCCGTGGTCTCGAGCTCGTCGTAGGCGTCGGCCGCGACCGCGTTGAGCACCGGCGCGGGGATGCGCTCGCTGTGCAGCACGACGCCGCCGGACTGGAAGAACCTGCTCGCCAGGTCTTTCGCCCAGAGGTGCTCGATCACGAGGATCGCCCCAGTGGATCCCGGCTCCAGGAGCTCGGCGATCTGCTGCACGTCCTCGTCCCCGGCGAGCCCGGTGGCGTCGAGCGTGATGTCGGTCATCCCGATCTGGTCGCCGATCTCCTCCAGCTCGATGATGTCGACGCTGCCGTCCTCATGGCGTTCGACGAACACCAGGTCGAGCAGTCGCACCGTGCCGTTCTCGACTAAATCGAGGATCGCTTCCACGACTCCCGCAGACGGTCGGTCGGTGTCGAACTGGGCGACCATGAACTCCGCCGGACCGTATTCGAATTCGGCCATTTCATCCTCTTCTCCGCGGCCCACCCCGCTGTCACGCGCACCATACTGCGGCGCGGAGAGGCCCGGCAATGCACCACTTCCGCGGATCGGGGAGCGACGTCATGTGCCCGGTCACATTCCTAGAATGGGGATGTCGATCGGAGCGGATGGCCGCCCGACGACCAACCGGGAGGACCTCGATGGCCGAGAAGAACTGGGCGGGCAACTACGAGTACCAGGCGGAGCGCATCGCCCGGCCGGGCACGATCGACGAACTGCGCGACCTGGTGCTGAGCGCCCCCGCGGTGCGCGCCCTCGGCAGCAGGCACTCGTTCAACGACCTCGCCGACACCCCCGGTCTGCTGATCAGCACGGCCGGTCTGCCGGGCGACATCCGCATCGACGAGGCCGCACGCACGGTCACCGTCGGCGGGGGCGTCCGCTACGGCGACCTGGCGCGCGAGCTGCAGGACGCGGGATGGGCGCTGCACAACCTCGCGTCCCTCCCGCACATCTCGGTCGCGGGTGCCATAGCGACGGCGACGCACGGCTCGGGCGACCGCAACGGCAACCTGTCCACGGCCGTGGCGGGCCTGCGGATCCTCACCGGGTCCGGCGATCTGGTCGAGCTGCGGCGGGGCGACGAGGGGTTCGAAGGAGCCGTCGTCGGTCTCGGCGCGCTCGGCGTCGTGACGGATGTGACCCTCGACATCCGGTCGACCTACGATGCGCGTCAGCGACTCTTCGGCGGTGTGCCGTGGGAGGCCGTGATCGACCGCTTCGACGAGGTCACCTCAGCGGCCTACAGCGTGAGCCTGTTCACGACGTGGGATGAGGAGGCCGTCTCGCTCGCTTGGCTGAAGGAGCTCGACGGGGTCGCACCGCTGATCGAGGACGACTTCTTCGGGGCGCCCGCGCTGACCGAGCCGCGGCACATGATCCAGACGATGGATGTGCGCAACACCACGGAGCAGCTCGGCGTGGTCGGGCCGTGGAGCGAGCGCCTGGCGCACTTCCGGTTCGAGTTCACGCCGTCGAACGGCGAGGAGATCCAGTCGGAGTACCTCGTCCCGCGAGCCCGTGCCGTCGAGGCGATCGAGGCCGTCCGTGCGCTGGCTCCCGTGGTGGCTCCGCTGCTGCAGATCTCGGAGATCCGCACGGTCGCGGCCGACGACCTGTGGCTTTCGAGCGCGTACCAGACGGACGCGGTCGGCCTGCACTTCACGTGGTTCCGCGACCAGGCGGGCGTGGAGGCCGTGCTCCCGCAGCTCGAGGCCGCGCTGCTGCCCCTCGGCGCGCGTCCGCACTGGGGCAAGCTCTACGTCGACCGCGACCGCGTCGTCCCGTCCCTCTACCCGCGCCTGGCCGACTTCGCGGCCCTCACGCAGCGCTTCGACCCCGACGCCCGCTTCCGCAACCCGTTCCTCACCCGCCTCCTCCCCTAATCCCCGTCCCAAGCCAACAGCTCCTGAGTTTTTCCGCCTTTTCGTCCCGAAATGGCCGAAAAACTCAGGAGCTGTTGGCTTGGGGGAGGGGTCAGGAGACGCGGGCGGCGATGTCGGTGCGGTACTGGGCACCCTCGAGGTGGATGCGGTCGAGCGCCGCGTAGGCACGGGAGCGCGCCTCCGCGAAGCCGGTGCCGCGCGCGACGACCGACAGCACGCGTCCGCCGGTCGCGATCAGCTCGCCGGTGGCCTCGTGGCGCGCCGTCGCCGCGTGCGCGATGGTCACCTCGGGCACCGCCGCCGCTTCGCCGAGGCCCGTGATCGGCCGCCCGGTCTGCGGCGCCTCGGGGTACCCCTCGCTGGCGAGTACCACGGTGACGGCCGTGTCGAGCGCGAACTCGGGACGGGGCAGTCCGCCCAGCCCACCGGTGGCCGACGCGAGCAGCAGCGTCGACAGCGGGGTCACGAGCCGCGGGAGCACGACCTGCGTCTCCGGGTCGCCGAACCGGGCGTTGAACTCGATCACGCGGATGCCGCGGTCGGTCAGGATCAGCCCGCAGTAAAGCAGGCCGATGAACGGCGTCTGCTCGCGCGCCATCGTGCGGACGGTCGGCAGCGCGATGGTGTCGATGACCTCGTCGACGAAGCCGTCCGGCAGCCACGGCAGCGGCGAGTAGGCGCCCATCCCGCCGGTGTTCGGGCCGGCGTCGCCGTCGAGCAGCCGCTTGTAGTCCTGCGCGGGCGAGAGCGGCAGCACGTCGTGCCCGTCGCTGAAGAGGAAGAGCGAGACCTCCTGCCCGTCGAGGAACTCCTCGACCAGCACACCGCCGTGCCGAAGCCAGTGCGTCGCGTGCTCGACGGCCGCATCCCGCTCCTCGGTCACCAGGACGCCCTTGCCGGCCGCCAGCCCGTCGGCCTTGACGACGTACGGCGCACCGAACTCGTCGAGCGCGCGCTCCGCCTCGGCCAGGGTCTCGGCTCGCACAGCCCGCCCGGTGGGCACGCCGGCCGCATCCATGATGCGCTTCGCGTACGCCTTCGAGCCTTCCAGCTGAGCGGCCGCCTTGCCCGGCCCGAACACGGGGATGCCGCGGGTGCGCAGCGGGTCGGCGACGCCGGCGACGAGCGGCGCCTCCGGGCCGATGACGACCAGTTCGATGTCGTTCTCGAGCGCGTACTCGGTGACCGCGACGCCGTCGAGCGGATCGAGCGACGGCTCGACCCGGACGTCCTGTGCGATCCCGGCGTTCCCGGGCGCCGCCACGATGTCGTGGCGCACCTCCTCGGCGAGCAGCGCGGTGATGATGGCGTGCTCACGGGCACCGGAACCGAGGACGAGAATCTTCACGCCACCATGCTAGAGGGAGTGGATGCGGCGCTCCGGCCCGATGCGTGCGCGGTGGAAGGATGGATGCCATGGCGAGAGCGAAGATCGCGGACGAGGTCGGCAGCCCGGCCGTCCGGGCGGCCGCCGCGGGCGGCGCCGACCGCAACACCACAGCAACGGCCGTTCGATACCTGCTGCAGCTGCTGGCGGAGCGCGCGCCGGGCAACACCGTCGAGGTGCGCGTGCCGCCGTTCGGAGCGGTGCAGTGCATCCCGGGTCCGCGTCACACGCGCGGGACGCCGCCGAACGTCATCGAGACGGATGCCTCCACGTGGCTTGCGCTGGCCTCCGGTTCGATGACGTGGGACGAGGGGATCGCGTCCGGCGCGGTGCACGCGTCCGGACAGCGGGCGTCGCTCGAAGGACTTCTCCCGCTGCGCTACTGAGCCGGGCCGCGCCGCCGGGGCGCCGTCAGCCCACCCCGCGCATCCCGCCCAGCACGCCCACGATCGCGGCGACGATCAGCAGCAGCGCGAACCCGGCCGCTGCCGCCGGGGCGAATGCGGCGGCGATCCGGGATGCGGTGGCCGGGCGGTTCGAGGTGCTCATACCTATCCAGACGGGCGCGACGACGGGTCATGACGGCCGACGGCCGCTCAGGTTCGATCTGGGAGAATGGAGGCATGAGCGACACCCCCGAGGACCGGCAGGTCAGCGACCCGCAGGTCAGCGATTCGCAGGACCCCGACCCGCAGGTCGAGGAGACCGTCACCCCCGCCGAGGTCCGCGTGCGCCGCTCGCCGCGCTACTTCCGCTTCATGATCACCGGCGCCATCCTCTTCGCCATCGTCGCCCTCATCCTCACCTTCTCCTTCCCGGAGAACCCGACGTACGACCGCGGCTCCGTCTTCGGCTTCCTGCTCGCGATCTGCGTCACGGTCGGCGTCGCCGTCGGAGCGATCGTCGCTCTCGTGCTCGACCGGGTGACCGCCCGTCGAGCGCGCAGCGTGCAGGCGGATAGAATCGACGTGCGCGTCCCCGAGCCCGGGTCGTCGCCCGAGCGGCGTGAGGGCTCGCAGCCGGAGCCCGGCACGAACGACACCAGCACGAGCGACACCCAGAGCTGAACATCCCGACTTCCTGAAAGGGGTCCGCTGTGGCCGGAGGCGACGGTCTTCTCAGTCACGATCTGCTACCCGGCGAGAAGGGGCCGCAGGACGCCTGCGGTGTCTTCGGCGTCTGGGCTCCCGGTGAGGAGGTCGCCAAGCTCAGCTACTTCGGGCTCTACGCGCTCCAGCACCGCGGCCAGGAGTCGGCAGGCATCGCGACGAGCGACGGCGACAAGATCCTGATCTACAAGGACATGGGTCTCGTCTCGCAGGTGTTCAACGAGAACGCGCTGAACTCGCTGCCCGGCCACATCGCCGTCGGCCACACGCGCTACTCCACCACCGGAGCATCCAGCTGGCAGAACGCGCAGCCGACCCTCGGCTCCACGGCGAGCGGCACCGTCGCCCTCGGCCACAACGGCAACTTGACCAACACGGCCGAGCTGATGCAGCTGGTCCACGAGCGCTACCCGCAGCATGACGGCGAACTCAGCCGGGGAAACACCACCGACACCGCGGTCGTCACGGCGCTGCTCACCGGCGACCTGGACCACACGCTCGAGTCGACCGCCCTGGAGGTGCTGCCGCGACTGCGCGGCGCCTTCTGCCTGGTCTTCATGGACGAGCACACGCTGTACGCCGCCCGCGACCCGCAGGGCGTCCGCCCGCTGGTGCTCGGCCGCCTCGAGCGCGGCTGGGTGGTCGCCTCCGAGACCGCCGCACTCGACATCGTCGGCGCCAGCTTCGTGCGCGAGGTCGAGCCGGGCGAGCTGATCGCGATCGACGAGAACGGCCTGCGCAGCCAGCGCTTCGCCAGCGAGAAGCGCGCGGGATGCGTGTTCGAGTACGTCTACCTGGCTCGTCCCGACACCACCATCTCCGGCCGCGGCGTCTACGAGGCCCGCGTGGAGATGGGCCGCCAGCTCGCGCGTGAGCACGCGGTCGAGGCCGACCTGGTCATCCCGACGCCCGAGTCCGGCACCCCGGCGGCGATCGGCTACGCGCAGGCGTCCGGCATCCCGTTCGGTCAGGGCCTCGTCAAGAACTCCTACGTCGGCCGCACCTTCATCCAGCCGTCGCAGACCATCCGCCAGCGCGGTATCAAGCTGAAGCTGAACCCGCTGAAGGAGGTCATCAAGGGCAAGCGTCTGATCGTGGTCGACGACTCGATCGTGCGCGGCAACACGCAGCGCGCGCTGGTGTCGATGCTCCGCGAGGCCGGTGCGGCCGAGGTGCACGTCCGCATCTCCAGCCCGCCCATCACCTGGCCGTGCTTCTACGGCATCGACTTCGCGTCGCGCGCCGAGCTCATCGCCACCGGCCTGGGGGTTGAGGAGGTGCGCCAGTCGATCGGCGCCGACAGCCTCGGCTACCTCTCGGAGGACGGCATGATCGACGCGACCGAGCAGCCGCGCGAGCTGCTGTGCACCGCGTGCTTCACGGGCAAGTACCCGATCGAACTCCCGGACGCGCACCACCTGGGCAAGAACCTCCTCGAGCGTCCGGAGGTCAGCCCGACCGACGACGGCTCCGACGCGACGTCCGATGGATGCGAGCCCGGCCCCGACTCGGAGCTCGAGCCTCTGCTCAGCTTCGGCGACCCCGGCCGCCAGGAGTAGAGCCGCCAGGAGCAGCCCCGCTTTTCCGGTGCCCGCGGGCCCCGGATACGATGGACCGGTGACCGACTCCGCCGCCTCCTCGTCCGCCTCCTACGCCGCCGCCGGTGTCGACACCGCTGCGGGCGACAGGGCCGTCGAGCTGATGAAGGCGGCCGTCGGCCGCACCCACGGACCCGAGGTGCTGGGCGGCGTCGGCGGCTTCGCCGGCCTGTTCGACGTCTCGTTCCTGAAGGACTTCGACCGTCCGCTGCTGGCCTCCTCCACCGACGGTGTCGGCACCAAGGTCGCCATCGCGCAGGCGCTCGACAAGCACGACACCATCGGTCAGGACCTGGTCGGGATGGTCGTCGACGACATCGTCGTGGTCGGGGCTCGTCCGCTCTTCATGACCGACTACATCGCGTGCGGCAAGGTCGTCCCTGAGCGCATCGCCGCGATCGTCGCGGGCATCGCGAGCGCGTGCGCCGAAACCGGCACCGCCCTCGTCGGCGGCGAGACCGCCGAGCACCCGGGCCTCCTCGGCCCGGACGACTACGACGTCGCTGGGGCCGCGGTCGGTGCGGTCGAGGCGGATGCCGTGCTCGGCGCCGACCGGGTGCGGGACGGCGACGTGGTGCTGGCTATGGCCTCGTCCGGTCTCCACTCCAACGGCTACTCGCTGGTCCGCCACATCCTCGCCGCGCGCGGCATCGGGTTCACCGACCAGTCCGCCGAGTTCGGCGGTGTCGTCGGCGAGGCCCTGCTCGAGCCGACGCGCCTCTACACGGGGCCGCTGCTGCGCGTGCTGCAGGACCCGGCGCTCGACGGCGCCATCCACTCGCTCAGCCATGTGACGGGCGGGGGCATCGCCGCGAACCTCGCCCGCGTCCTCCCGGTCGGCTCGTGGGTCGAGGTCGACCGCTCCACGTGGTCGCCGACGCCGGTCTTCCGCATCCTGAGCGATCTCGCGGGCAGTTCGCTCGAGTCGAGCGAGGGCACCTGGAACCTCGGCATCGGGATGTTCGCGGTCGTCGCACCGGAAGCCGCGGATGCGGTCGCGGCGGCGATCACGGCCGATGGCATCCCCACCTGGCGCGCCGGCGTCGTCTCGACGTCCGCGCGCGACCTGACCGGGTTCGAGCAGGGCGCGAAGGGCGTCGACGGGGGCGCGGTGCGCCTCGTCGGCTCCTACGCCGGCTGAGCCCACGTCACCCTTTTTGGTCGGAGCGCGGACGAGCGCCGTCCCGCTAGAGTGACGCGTGTGAGCCGACCGCACGCCCGCTTCCGCCTGGCGTCCGCGCTCACCCTTCTGGCTCTCTCAGGCCTGGGGATCGCCGCCGCAGCCTCTCCGGCGCTGGCGGATCCGGCCGTGTCCGCGCCTCCCGCGCCCACGCCTCCCGCCCCGGCTGATGCGCTCACCCCGCTCGTCGATTGCGTGCAGGATGCGCCGCTCGGCACCGTCGCCGCCCGAACGGTCGTGCTCGGCTACCGGTCGACGGCGTCCGCGCCGGTCTCCCTTCCCGCGGGAGGCGGGTCGAACGACCTCACGACCGGTGCCGCCGACCGCGGCCAGCCGGCGACTTTCGAACCGGGCGAGCACCACGGCGTCTGGCTCCTGACCCTGGATGCCGCTGTCGAGCCCGCGCTCGGCTGGCGCCTGGGCGCGACGACCACCGACTTCGCCGCCGCACCCGCCTGCACGGCGGCGACCGCTGTCACTCTCAGCACGCCGTCGAAGGTTTCGGCGGGCGGCACGGCCGCCGTCTCAGCGACGGTCACCCGGATGCTGCTCGCTGCTCCCGGATCCGGCTCCGTCGCCTTCTCCCTCGACGGCGGGACGCCGGTACTCGCGCCGGTCTCCGCGACCGGCGTCGCGCGCGCCGACCTTCCGGTGTCCGCTGCCGGTACGCACAGCCTCACGGCGACGTTCCAGCCCGAGCAGGCGTCCGGGCTCCTCAGTGCGGTCGGAACCGCGACGTTCACCGCGACGGCTCCGAGCGCCCCGCTGACCGTCGCGACCGACTCCGTCGTCGCCGGGAGCACCAGCGTCCTCGTCACGGTCGCCCGCGCTTCCGGTGCGGGGGACGCCACGGTCGATGTCATGACCGCCGACGGCACCGCCCGTGCGGGCGCCGACTACACGGCGCTGGCCACCACGGTCGCGCTGGCCGACGGACAGACGACGGCCACGGTCCGGGTGTCGCTCGCCTCACGCCCGGCGGGGTCGCCCGCCGCGACGTTCTTCGTGCTGCTGCAGCGCGCATCCACCTCCGTGACGACAGCGTCGGCGACCGTCATGCTTCCTGGCGTCGCCGCCGTGGCGCCCGCGACGGCAGCAGCCGCTGGCACGCACGGCGGCGTCGGTACGCCGGCGGCAGCCTCGTCCGTGCTCCCGCCGGACGACCCGACGGCCGCCGGACCCGGCGCGACGACGTCGGCGGCCCAGGACCTCGCCGTGCTGTTCGGCGGCATCCTGCTCACCGCAGGCGGCATCCTCGGCGTCCTCGGACTCGTGCGTGCCGCCGGGATGCGCGAAGCACGGGCATGACAAACGTCACCCCCAGATCCTGACACCCGCTCTGCGCTCCGCCGGGCGCCCGTCGGCACTCTGGAGAGGTGAACGAGACACCCGCCATCCACCTGTCCGGCCTGCGCAAGACCTTCGGTGCGCTCACGGCCGTCGACGGCGTCGACCTGAGCATCCGCCCGGGCGAGGTCGTCGCCCTGTTGGGCCCCAACGGCGCCGGCAAATCCACCACCATCGACCTCGCGCTCGGCCTCGCACGCCCCACCGCGGGCCGGGCTGAGCTGTTCGGTGCCCAGCCCCGGCAGGCGGTCGCCGCCGGCCGGGTCGGGGCGATGCTGCAGGGCGGCGCGTTGCTGCCCACGCTGACGGTCGCCGAGTCCGTCGCGCTCGTGGCTGCGGCCCACCGGCACCCGCTCAGCGTCGCCGAGGCCCTCGAACGCGCCCGCTGCACCGAGATCGCGCGCCAGCGCGTCTCCAAGCTGTCCGGCGGCCAGCTCCAACGCGCCCGGTTCGCCGTCGCCGTCGTCTCCGATCCTGACCTCCTGTTCCTCGACGAGCCGACAGGGGCGATGGATGTGGAGGCGCGCCGCACGTTCTGGCAGTCGATGCGCGAGTTCACCGACGCCGGGCGGACCGTCGTGTTCGCCACCCACTACCTCGACGAGGCCGACGAGTACGCCGACCGCATCGTCATGATGGCGCGCGGACGAATCGTGGCCGACGGCACGCCCGCGGAGGTCAAGGCGGTCGTGTCCGGCCGCCGCATCCGCGCCACCGCCGCTTTCCCGGAGACGCCGGCGAGCACCGTTGCGCTCAACGCACTCCCCGGAGTCCGCAGCGCCGAGCGCCGCGGCGACGTGCTGACCCTCGTCAGTGACGACTCCGACGCCACCCTGCGGGCGCTGCTCGCGACGCACGACGACATCCACGACATCGAAGTGACCGCGCACACCATGGACGAGGCCTTCCTCGCCCTCACCGAGGCGCGCGACACGGAAGGAGCACTCTCATGAGCATCGCCTACCTGGGGCGCGAGTCCCTCCGCCAGCTGAAGAACATGCGCGCGATGATCTTCACCCTCGCCGTTCCGCTCGTCATGCTGTTCGCCTTCGGCGGCACGTTCGGCGGTGCCGGGCAGGTGGACGCGACGACGCACCTGCCGTGGATCGTGGTCACGACCATCCAGGTCGCCGCGTACGGCGGGATGATGTCGGCGCTCTCGCAGGCGTTCCAGATCGTCACCGAGCGCTCCATCGGCTGGAACCGGCAGCTGCGGATCACGCCGCTGAGCGGCACGGGCTACCTGGTGTCGAAGCTCGTCGCCGCCCTGGCGCTCGCCCTGTTCAGCATCGTCGTCATCATCGGCGTCTCCATCGCGCTGTACCATCCCGACCTCTCCGTCGGCAGCTGGCTGCTCGCCGGGCTGGCGATCTGGTGCGGTGTCATCCCGTTCGCGCTGCTCGGCATCCTGATCGGGCAATTCGCCAAGCCGGAGTTCGCCCAGCCGCTGTTCATGGCCGTGTTCATGGGCATGGCCGTATTGGGCGGCCTGTGGATCCCGCTTCAGGTGTTCCCCGCCTGGGTCGCGGACGTGGCGCGGGCCGTGCCGTCGTACTGGCTCAACCGCGTCGGTCAGCTCGGCGCGCTGCAGAGCGGCGACGCGCTGACGCCCGCGATCGTGCTCACCGCGTGGGCGCTGGCCCTGGGGGCGCTCATCGTCTGGCGCTACCGGCGCGACGCGGCGCGGGGCTGAGCGCCGCCGGGCCGCTGGCTAAGGTAGCAACGTGTTCTCGCGTGAGGTGCCGGAGGTCCGTCCGGTCGGATGGCGCGCCCGGCTCCTCCATCCGGCCGCGTACCGCTGGTATCCGGGGGCGACGATCGGCCTGCTGTACCAGGCCTCGGTGCTCGTCGGGCTGTGGACGGCGCAGGGCACGGTCACCGAGAAGCTGGGCATCACCGCTCTGCTCGCCGTCGTCTACCTCGGCTTCCTCGTCCTCCCGCCGCTCCTCTGGTGGGAGACGGAGCGCAGGCGGCTGATCGGCATCGGCCTCTACTTCGCGCTCACGCTGACGCTCTTCCCGCTGATCGGTGTCGTCGCCTGCTGGACGTGGGTCTACGTCGCGTGCGTCGCGGGGATGGTGGTGTCGCGCACCCCGGTCGCGTGGGCGATCATCGGGTCGCTCGGCGGCGTCCAGCTCATCGTGCTGACGGTCGCCGGAACCGTGGAGGACGACTGGTTCATCGCGCTGGTCACGGTGTCCATCGGCGTGATGATGAGTGCGTTCGCGCGGCAGATCGACACACTGCGGCGGCTGCGCAACGCGCAGGGGGAGATCGCCCGGCTGGCCGTCATCGAGGAGCGCGCCCGATTCTCACGCGACATGCACGACGTGCTCGGGCACTCGCTCACCGTCGTCACGGTCAAGTCGGAGCTGGCGCGCCGGCTCATCCCCGTCGACCAGGAGCGGGCGGCCGAGGAGATCGCCGACATCGAACGTCTCAGCCGCTCGGCGCTGGCGGACCTGCGCGCTGCGGTCGCGGGCTACCGGGAGATGAGCCTGTCGACCGAACTCGCCGCTGCGCAGGCGGGGCTGGCGGCCGCCGACATCCAGGCGCACCTTCCCCGTAACGGCGAAGGCGTCGACCCCGAGCTGCGCGAGCTGTTCGGCTGGGTGCTGCGCGAAGGCGTCACCAACGTCATCCGCCACTCCGGCTCGCGCAACTGCTGGGTGACCGTCGGGCCGGAGAGCCTCGACATCGAGGACGACGGGCGCGGCCCGCAGGGAAGCGGGCTGGAGCCGGCGCCGGTCGGGGCCGAGGTCTCGCCCGCCGCGCGCGGTGGGTCCGGCCTTACCGGGCTGAGCGCCCGCGCCGCGCAGGTCGGTGCCCGGATCGCCGTCGGCCCGGGGCCCCGCGGAGGCACACTGCTGAGCGTGCGGAGGATCGCGTGACCGACACCATCCGGCTGTTGCTGGCCGACGATCAGGCGCTGATCCGTGGCGCGCTCGCGGCCCTGCTCGACCTCGAACCGGACCTCGAGGTGGTCGCCCAGGTGGGGAGGGGCGACGAAGTGGTGGATGCGGCCCGCGCGTCCCGGGCCGATGTCGCGCTTCTCGACGTGGAGATGCCCGGCGCGGACGGCATCCAGGCGGCTGCGCAGTTGCGGGCAGCCGTGCCCGATTGCCGGTCGCTGATCGTGACGACGTTCGGCCGGCCGGGGTATCTGCGCCGCGCGATGGAGGCCGGCGCCTCGGGGTTCGTCGTCAAGGACACCCCGTCCAGTCAGCTGGCGGATGCGGTGCGCCGGGTCGCCTCCGGGCTGCGGGTGGTCGACCCCGCGCTCGCGGCTGAGTCGCTCGCGTCCGGAGCGTCGCCCCTGACAGTTCGGGAGGCCGAGGTGCTGGAGGTCGCCGCGGAGGGCGGGACGATCTCGGACATCGCCCGTCGGCTGCACCTCAGCGACGGGACGGTGCGCAACCACCTCTCGAGCGCGATCGGCAAGACGGGCGCGCGGAACCGTTCGGAGGCCGTGTCGATCGCGACACGACAAGGCTGGCTGTGAGCCGCAACGGATCGCAGGCTCAGTGACGGCGGTCGGCGCTAGGCACGCTTCGGAGTGCCCGTCTCCTCGTCCTCGTCCTCGTACTCGTAGGTGTCGTCGGACTCGGTCTCGTCCTCCGCCTCGTACTCGGCCCACTTCGCGTATTGCTCGTCGTCGCCATGGGAGTGGCCGGTCAGCTCACGCTCCAGAGCGTCGTAGTTCACATTGGGACTGAACGACTTCAACTGCCGCGCGATCTTGGTGTGTTTTGCCTTCTGACGGCCGCGCCCCATGCGTGACCCCCTTTTGGTCCCAGCCCGGGCGAGAGAGGCTCCCCGGGGATCGAATAGAAACAGTGAAAACTAGCATGGAGTTTAGCATGCGGACATCGCGGACCCCCGAGTTCCCGCACAGCGAGAAGTGATGGGATGAGCGTGTGAGCACGACCAGGACCGAGACCCAGGTGGTGGTCATCGGCGCGGGCCAGGCGGGGCTCGCCGTCGCCTACTATCTGCGGCGGTTCGAACTGGCCCCGGGCGACGATTTCATCGTCTACGACCGCGGACCGGTGACGGGCGGAGCCTGGCAGCACCGGTGGGATGCACTCAAGCTCGGCAGCGCCCATCACGTGAACGATCTGCCGGGGATGTCCGAGCTGGGTCTCAGCTTCGACACGGCCGACCGGTCCCTCCCGGCGCGGGACATCGTCGCCGGCTACTACCGCCGCTACGAGGACTACTTCGGCCTGCAGGTGCAGCGTCCGGTGACCGTGCACAGCGTCTCCGACCGGGGCGCGGACCTCATCGTGGAGCACAGCGCGGGCGAGACGGCGACGCGGATCGTCGTGAACGCCTCGGGAACCTGGGGCTCGCCGTTCGTGCCGTACTACCCGGGCATGAACGATTTCGCCGGGCGTCACGTCCATACGTCCACGTACCGCTCGGCCGACGAGTTCGCGGGTCAGTCGGTGGTCGTGGTGGGCGGAGGCACCAGCGCGATCGGGTTCCTGCTCGAGCTGGAGGGTGTGGCGGAGTCCCTGACCTGGGCGACGAGGCGGCCGGTCGACTTCCGTGACGAGTCGGAGCTCACCATCGAGGGCGGCGTCGCCGCGGTGGCGATGCAGGATGCGGCGGCGCGCGCCGGGGAGGCTCTGCCGTCGATCGTGAGCGGCACGGGCGTCCCGCGCACGCGGCGGATCGCCGCCGGGATCGAGCGCGGCGTGCTCACCGAGCGGCCGATGTTCACCCGCATCGAGAGGGACGGCGTGCGTTGGCCGGACGGCTCGTTCACCCGCGCGGACGCGATCATCTGGGCGACCGGCTTCCGCCCGGAGCTGCGTCATCTCGCCCCTCTGCACCTGCGCGAGAAGACGGGCGGTCTGACCGTCGCGTCCGGTGCCTCCTGGCAGGACTCGCGCATATTCCTCGCCGGGTATGGGCCGCAGGCGTCGACGATCGGGGCGAACCGGGCCGGCCGGATCATCGCGCGCCAGATCATGGCGCAGCTGTAACGGTCGCGACTCGCCGCGTCAGGCGGTGACCGAGCGAGGCCGGCCCGCGAAGCGGAGGCCCTCGACCTGGATGCCGCCCGCCGTCTCGTCCGGGTCGACCACGAAGCGGCCTTCCGGGGCGTCCGCGCGCAGGCCGAGCCGGGCGCTGAGGACGGCCACCGCGGCCGCTGCCGACCACGCCTGCGGCCGGCACGCTGCGGGGTAGGGGATGGGCGCGCTGGTCTCCGAGGCGCTGTCGCCCGAGTGCAGCTCCGGCATCCGGTAGCCGAAGCCGGCCGCCGCGGCGAGGAGCCCGTCCGACAGCTGCGCGGCTTCGGCGCGGAAGCCGTCGCGTGCGAGCCCGCTGATCGCGATGGCCGTGTCGTGCGCCCAGACGGAGCCGCCGTGGTAGCTGAGCGGCCAATAGCCCGCCGAGTCCGTCGACATCGTGCGCAGGCCGTAACCGGATGACAGCTCGGGAGAGACGAGGCGTCGTGCGACCAGCTCAGCCTGCTCGGCATCCAGGATTCCCGTCCCGAGCAGGTGGCCGATGTTGCTCGTGACGGTGTCGACCTTCCGCTTCGACGCGTCGAGCGCCACCGCGGGGTACGCGCCGGCCGGATCGGCGATCCAGAAGGCCTCGGCGAAGCGCTGCTTCAGGTCGGCAGCCCAGCCGCGCCAGGCGTCGCCTCCCGGGCGGCCGAAGGCATCGAGCAGTGCGGCGCCGCCGACGGCGGCCTCGTAGGCGTAGCCCTGCACTTCGCACAGGGCGATGGGGCCGTCGGCCAGCGTGCCGTCACGCCACTGGATCGAGTCGCCCGAGTCCTTCCAGCCCTGGTTGGCGAGGCCGTGCCCCGTGGTGTCGATGTACTCGAGGAATCCGTCTCCGTCGCTGTCGCCGTAGTCGCGCATCCACGCCAGAGCGGCGTCCAGATGGGGGAGCAGCGCCTCGACTTCGGCGGGGGGCATGCCCCAGCGCCAGGCGTCGTGCAGCAGGCAGATCCAGAGCGCCGTCGCGTCGACGGTGCCGTAGTACAGCGGCGGCAGCACGACGCCTTCGCCGGGGATCTCGAGCGCGCCGGGCCGCAGCTCGTGCATGATCTTGCCCGGCTGCTCCGCGGTCTCCGCGACCGTCTCCGTGCCCTGGTACGCGGCGAGCACCCGCAGCGTGGACGCCGCGATCTCGTGACCGAGGGGCAGCAGCATCCGCGCCGCCCAGAGCGAGTCGCGGCCGAACAGCGTGAAGAACCATGGAGCGCCGGCCGCCAGGAAGACGTCGTCGGGGTGCTCGACCGTCGACATCCGCAGCGACTGGAGATCGGCGACAGCGCGGTCGAGCCAGGACGCCAGGCGGGAGTCGCCGGTGGCGGCGTGGAAGGCGGACCACTCCCGCGAGGGCGCGGCGCCCGCCACGACCGCGGTCGGGTCGTCGACGCCGATGCTCCACTCCACCACGGCCTCTCCGTGTGCCGGCACGTCGACGTTCCAGAGAAGGGTGACGCTCTGCCCGTCGACGGCCACGCGTGCGCCCTCAGCCGACACCCGCGCCGTGACGGGACCGCTGCCGAGGAGGGCGGCCGCACCCTCGACCCGATCGACGGTCACGGGGTGCTCGCTCCCGGGCAGTCCCGCCTTGATCTGCTGCATGGGGCTGAAGTCGGCCCGCAGTTCGACTTCGAGGGTGGTGCGGAGGTCGTCGCCCAGAGCATTGCGCACGATGATGCGCTCGCCGAGCGACCCGGCAGAGACCGTCCGTCGCTGGTCGATCCGCACCCGCGGATCCGCCGTCGCATCGTCGATCCCACGGGCGAGGGAGGTGAACACCGCCGTTGCGGCATCCGGCGACGCGGTGGCGATGTGCTCCGGTACAGCCCCTCCGACGGTGAGGAGGGCCCGATCGAGCACCCGGAGATCGGAATGGTAGAAGCCGTGGATGCCGTGCCCGTCGATGCGCCCGTCGGAGGCCGACCAGGCCTGGGAGGGTGCGGTCAGCACCACGACGCTGTCGTGGAGGAGCGGCTGGAGGGGCTGGGTCATCGTGGAGGTCGTGCCTTCGTGATCGTTGCCGAGAGCGGAAGGGGCGTCGGCGGAGTGTTCGGTCGTGCGGTCGTCGGTGGGCGTGGATGCGTCGGAAGCGTGGGGGACGGGCGGGCGGCGGTCGGTCCCCGTGTCGGAGGTCATGCGGCTACCTTCTCGCCGAGCAGGCGGGGCACGAGCCGTTCCTCGCGGACGCCCTCGCCGGTGCGGGTGAGTTGCCAGGCGGAGACGCCGGGGCGTTCGGCCACGATGTCCACCAGCGTGCGGCCCCGGTAGACCAGCCCTACGCCTTCATCGAGGGCGTAGCCGCCGGGAAGTGTTCCGTCGGTCACAGCGCGCTGGTGCGCCGGCCGCCGTCGTGGATCGGAGTCGTAGTGGACGGCCAGCGACCCGGGGACGAGGCCGATCCCGTCGCGCACGGCGGAGATGTCGGGCCCGTACGAGGAGGTCGTTCCGCCCTCGTGCCAGCAGAGCGCTCCCGCCGAACCTCCGGCGAGCACGACTCCACGCTGCCACGCCTCGGTCAGGATCCGATCGATGCCGTGCCCCCGCCAGACCGCCAGGAGGTTGACGAGGCTCCCGCCGCTCACCCAGACGACATCCTGCGACAACAGGTGCGCGCGCACGTCGGCGACGTTGGGGTGGGGGAAGAGCCGGAGATGCGTCGCCTCGACTCCGGCAGCCCGGGCCGCCTCGAGTTCCGCCCCCTCGACGTGGCGCTGGTCGCCGCCGGCGGTGTTGATGTGCGTGACGCGCGGGGCGTGCCCGCGCACCTCGGCCAGCTCGATGGCATGGTGCAGCAGCGGCCCGTACACCGAGTCGGTCCACTCGCCGCCGTTCAGCCCGCCGCAGGTGGCGAGGATGGTCGGTTCGGGTGCTGTCATTCCTTCACCGCCCCCTCGCTGGAGTTCATGATCCGCCGCTGGAAGATGAAGAACAGCACCGCGACGGGGATGGTCATGATGGCCGCTGCCGCCAGCTTGAGCGGGTACTGACTGCCCTGGCTCAGCTGACCGCTGGCCAGCCCGGCGACCCCCTTCGTCAGGGTCGTCAGCGAGGGGCTCTGCGTCGAGACGATGTAGTGCGCCAGCTCGTTCCACGACCCCTGGAACGACAGGATGATGATCGTGATGAGGGCCGGCCGGGCCATCGGGAGCACGATCGACCAGAACACGCGGAACGTGCCCGCTCCGTCGATCCTGGCCTGCTCCTCGACGCTCGCCGGGATGGACTCGAAGAAGTTCTTCATGATGAAGACGCCGGCTGCGTCGGTCAGCAGCGGCAGGATCATGCCCGTGTACGAGTCGTAGATGCCCAGCTGGTTGATGACGAGGAACTTGGGGATGAGGAGCACGACCATCGGCACGGACATCACCGCGACCAGCGCCGCGAACACGACGGTGCGTCCACGGAAATGCAGCCGGGCCAGCGCGTAGCCCGCGAGCGAGTCGAAGAACACCCGGCCCAGCGTGACGACCACGGTCACCACGGCGGAGTTGGCGAACCAGATCGGGAAGTCGGAGTTGACGAACAGCTTCGTGTACGCGGCCGTGGTGAACGTCTGCGGGATGAGCGACACCGCGTTCGCCGTCGCCTCGGCGTCCGGCTTGAACGAGGTGGCCAGCTGGATGAGGAACGGCATGATGTACACGACCGCCAGCGCGATCAGGATCGCGTACGTCACGGACGTGGCGACGATGGTCGCGGTCGAGCGTCGCCGACGCGGACGAGCCGGTGGCATCGGAGCGGGCGCGGTCGGGCGCTCCACCTGGATCGTGCTGGAGCTCATCGGATCGCTCCCTTCCGCTCGGAGTCGTCGCTGCGAGACGACGGGACGCTGCTCGGGGCGCCTCCCGCCGCCGTGCCGGCCGCCAACGCGGGCTGGTACAGCCGCATCCGCCGCTTGGAGACCGTGCGCTCGCGCAGGATCCACCGCTGCAGCAGGGTGAACACGACGATGATGACGAAGAGGATGAAGGCGATCGCGGCACCCTGTCCCCATTCCTGGTTGACGAACGAGGTCTGATAGGAGAGGTACGCGGGCGTCAGCGTCGTCTTGCCGGGTGCCCCTCGGGTCCCGGTGTAGATCTGGTCGAACACCTGCCAGCAGCCGATGAGCCCGAGCGTGAGGACCGTGAAGAGCGTCGGCCGCAGCTGCGGGAGGGTGATCCTCCAGAAGCGCTGCCAGCCGTTCGCGCCGTCCATCATCGCCGCCTCGGTGATGTCGCCGCCGAGGTTCTGCAGCGCCGCGAGGAAGAGCAGCATGAACGTGCCGCTGGTGGTGAAGACGGCCATGATGATGTACGCGGTCATGGCCACGGACGGGCCGCCCAGCCAATCCCACCAGGAGACGCCGAGCGTCGTGTTCTGGGTGAGTGCGGCCGGGCCCTGAGTGACGCCGAAGGCGGCGAGCAGATCGTGGATGATGCCCGAGGGGTCGTTGAACCAGTTCGGCCCGTGGATGCCGACCCACGACAGGACCTTGTTGACGGCGCCGCTCGTGCTGAACAGGAAGAGCCACAGCACGGTGATCGCGACGGAACTCGTCACGGACGGGAAGTAGAACGCCGTCCGGAAGAACCCGCGACCGCGCAGGACCGCTCGGTTCACCAGGACGGCGAGGCCGAGGGACACCGCGGTCTGGATCGGGACGACGAGCACGACGTACCAGGCGTTGTTCTTGAGCGACATTCCGAAGTCCTGCTCGGCGAGACCGCCGCCGGCGAGGAGCTTCGCGTAGTTGTCGAAGCCGACGAAGTTGACGTCGGAGGCGAAGGGGCTGCCCCGGCCGCCCCAGTCGGAGAAGCTGACCCACAGCGCCATGAGCACCGGGATCACCAGGAAGACGCCGAGCAGCAGGATGACCGGGGCGGTGAACAACCACCCCGAGGCGGCCTCGCCGCGCCGCAGACCGGTGCGACGAGGCCGACTCGTGGTTGTGGACATGGCGGGAGGCTTCCTTACTTCAGCAGAGCTTCGAGGTTCTTCTGCGTGGCGTCGAGGATCGCCTTCGGGTCGCCGGTGGCCAGCGACTCGAGCTTGCTGTTCAGGTCGGTCACGACATCGGCCGACCCCTTGGCCGTCGGCACGCCCTTGGCGTAGTCGGCGGCGTTCAGGAAGGGGACGAGCTCCGGGTTGGCGGACTTCCACTCGTCGGCGGCCGACTTGATCGACGGCATCGGTCCGAAGGCCTTCGAGAAGGCGAGCTGGTCGTCCTTGCTCGTGAGCTTCTCGACGAGCTTCAGCGCAGCGGCCTGGTTGGGGCTGTCGGCGGCGATCCCCCAGCAGTTCGTGAACTGGAGGGTGCCCTGTCCGGCCGGACCCTGGGGCAGCTCGGCGACCTTGTACTTGATGTTCGGGAAGTCGGATTTGAGGGCGCCGGTGATCCAGTTGCCTTCGATCGTCATCGCCGCGAGGCCCTTGCCGAACGCCTCGCCGCCCCAGCCGGCGCCGAGGTCCTTCGCGTACTTCAGCTCACCGCCGTTGAGCATCTTCTTCACGAAGTCGAGTGCCTGGACGTTGGCGTCGCTGTTCGCGGTGGCCTTGGTGCTGTCGTCGTTCATCAGGTTGCCGCCGGCCTGGACCATGAACGACCCGACCCGGGCGTACTCACCGGAGATGCCGAGGCCGACCTGGCTGCCGGTGGTGAGCTTCTTGGCCACCGACTCCAGCTGGTCCCACGTCTTCGGGATGTCGGCGTCGGTGAGGCCCGCGGCGCTCCACGCGTCGGTGTTGATGATGAGCTGCAGCGTCGAGAAGTCCTTCGGCGCGCAGTAGAACTTGCCGTCGTAGGTGAACGACTTCACGAGGCTCGGGTAGAAGTCGCTCTTGTTGCTGAGCTGGTCGCCGTAGGCGAGCAGCGAGCCGTTGGAGGCGTAGCCCGCCAGCGCATCGGTGGAGAGGTAGAAGACGTCGGCCGGCTTCTTCGCCGCGAAGCCCTGCGAGAGCTGCTGGTTGAGGTCGCTGGCGGCGACGACGGACGCCTTGGTGCCGGAGCTCTTCGACCAGTCCGAGACTGCCGACTTGACGGCCGCGGTCTCGGCGTCGCCGGACGACCCGATCATGACCGTGAGGGCCTTGTCGGACGAGGTCAGCTTGCCGGTGTCGCCGCCGCTGCTGCCGCCGCTGAAGCCGGACCCGCAGGCCGTGAGGGTGAGCGCTGCCGCGGCGGCGACGGCGCCGCCCGCGAGCCAGCGATGGGTGATCTTGCGCATTCGTGTCTCTCCTTGATGTGAGTGTGCCCGGTGGAGGGGGCGCACGCGTGCAGGGTGGGGGAGGTCGTGGACAACCCGGTGGATGGTGCTGGTTGTGAACAACTCGGCGTGCGGCTTGGAGGCGCTCATGCGACGCAGCAATGCGTGCATTTTCGACCTCCTTGTCACAGCCCGTCCGTCACACCCGTGGTTTGATCGATCAAATTTTTGCCTGCTACGGTGACTTTGAACGATCAAAGCGGGATGCTTGTCACACTAATCACGAGGTTCACGGGGTGTCAAGCAGACCAGTAGGGTCATATCCAGTCGCTGGAGGAGGGGAGTCGCTATGGGTGCGCAGCCGACCGTCAGCGATGTCGCCGGGGTCGCCGGGGTGTCCCGACAGACGGTGTCGAACGTCCTGAACGCCCCCGAACTCGTCCGTCCGGAGACGCGGGAACGGGTCCAGGCCGCGATCCATTCGCTCGGTTACCGGCCGCACGCCTCCGCGCGCCGCCTCCGCACCCAGAAGAGCTCGACCATCGGCATCCGGCTCGATCCGATCACGCAGGACGGCATCTCCGGCAGCATCCTCGACCGCTTCCTGCACGCGCTCACGGAGCGCGCCGACCGGCAGGGCCTGCGAATGCTGCTGTTCACCGCCGACGGACCGGACGACGAGATCGAGCAGTTCCGCCGGCTCTCGGACGCCGCGGACGTGGACGCGTTCGTCCTCACCTCGACCTTCCACGGCGATCCACGCACGGAGTGGCTGATCGAGCACGGCCAGTCCTTCGTGACCTTCGGCCGGCCGTGGGGGATCGACGACATGACCGATCCCGAGCACCTCTGGGTCGATGTGGACGGGCGCTCGGGCCTCCGCGACGCTACCGCCCACCTGCTCGCCCAGGGCCGCAGACGCATCGGGTTCATCGGCTGGCCCACCGGATCCGGCACCGGCGACGATCGCCGCGAAGGCTGGCTCGAGGCGATGCGCGAGGGCAGCGGACTCACCGAGGAGGAATTGCGTCTGCTGGAGGTCTCCGCCGAGGACCGCGTGCCGTTCGGCGCCGAGGCGATCCGCCGGTTGGAGACCCAGGCCAGAACGGTCGACGGCGTCGTGTGCACGTCCGACTCCCTCGCCCTCGGGGTGCTCACCGCCGCGGGCGGTCGCATCCCGGTCGTGGGCTACGACGACACCCCGGTCGCGGCGTCCCTCGGCTTCTCCAGCGTGGCCCAGCCGCTCGACGAGGTCGCCGCGGGGGTGCTGGAACTGCTCACGGGCGCGCACGGCGGCCGGGTCCGTCCCGGCGAGGAGGTCGCCGATCCCCGGCACCGGCTTGTCGCACCGCGTCTGGTGGTCCGCGACGGGCCACCGCTGATCGGCCCGCGCTGAATCCCGCGCTGACGCAGCCCGAAACCCGCGTGTAACGCGCCGTGGAGACAATGGAGTCATGTCTCCACAAGAGCCGCTTCTGGATGCGTCACGAGCGCGCCGCCTCCCCGTCACCGTCTCCATCACCCGCCGCGTCGACGGCAACCGTCTCGCCGAGGTGACCCATTGGGTCCAGTCCGGCGTGAACCTCGCGAACACGTACGAGGGGTTCCTCGGCTCGGGTTGGGTGCGCGCGCACGCCGACTCGGACGAGTGGCACATGCTGTACCGCTTCGCCGACGCCGACACGCTGGAGGCCTGGGAGGCGTCCGACGACCGCGCGGAGTGGCTCTACGAGGGCCGCGAGCTGGTGGAGGTGGCCCGGGTGGAGCGCCGCACGGGCATCGAGGGCTGGTTCGACGCGCCGCAGCCGGGCGTTCCTGCCGCTCCTCCGCGCTGGAAGCAGGCCGTGACGATCTGGCTGGGATTCTTCCCGCTGTCTCTCCTGTTCACGACTCTCGTCACCTCTTTCGTCCCGGGCTGGCACGAGCTGTGGCCGATCGCGACCGTGCTGATCACCACGCTGTGCCTGACGCCGACCATGACGTACCTTCTTCTGCCGTTCGTCACCCGGCTGCTCCAGCCGTGGCTGCGACGCTAGCCGCCGGCCGCTCGCCACGCCGCCGCGTGCCGGCTCAGGGTTCTCCCTGACCGCACCCTGAATCGACCGATTCCTGCCATCGAAGCCTTGCATCCGCTCCACTCGCGATATATCGTGATCCCGTCAACAGTCGCGATATAACGCGAGTCACCGACGGCCCGGCATGGGCCGGAAGAGAAGGAGCAGGAAGCATGGCACAGGAGAAGTGGCTGATCCAGCCGGGCGAGAGCCGCACGATCGACATCGAGGTCGTCCGCGCCCTCAAGGTGGGCTTCATCGGCGGCCAGATCGACATCGTCGGTCACGACGAGCCGGGAGCGCGTATCGAGGTCCACTCGGTCACCGGCCGTGACCTGAAGATCGTCGTCGACGGCGACCGCCTCGAGATCGACCACCCGCAGCTGCGGTGGGACAACTTCATCGAGGTCTTCAAGTCGATGCGCTCGAGCGCCCGCGCCGACGTCAGCGTGCTCGTGCCGCGCGATGTCGAGCTCAAGTTCGGTGTGGTCTCGGCGGCAGCGCTGGTCTCGGGCCTCAACACGGACGCCCGCCTGAGCACCGTCTCGGGCGACGTGGTCGCCGACGGCCTCAGCGGCGACATCGAGCTCAACTCGGTCAGCGGCGAGCTGTCCGTCCGCGACCACCGGGGCCGCATCAGCGCTCACACCGTCTCGGGCGACGTGACCGCGACCGGCGCCATCCGGCGCTTCTCGTCCGACGGCGTCTCCGGAGACGTGATGCTCGATGTCACGGGCACCCCGGACGACATCGCCATCAATACCGTCTCCGGCGACACCACGATCCGCATCCCGGAGGCCGTCGGCGCGCGCTACCGCGTCAACACGGTGTCCGGAAAGGTGCAGCTCGACAACATGACCGTGGTCGGCGGCATGGGAAGGGGCTACACCGGCACGGCCGGCACGCTCGACGGCACGTGGGTCGAGATCAGCATCAATTCGGTCTCCGGCGACGCCGCGGTGCTCCGCAGCGCTGCCGCCGAGCAGGGCGCGGAGGCGTCGGCGTGACTCCCGTCTTCTCGCACGGGAGCCTCCGGCTGTATCTGCTGAGCCTGCTGGATGAGGCGCCGCGACACGGCTACGAGCTCATCCAGGCGCTGACCGAGCGCTTCGGCGGCACGTACAGCCCGAGCGCCGGCACCATCTACCCCCGGTTGGCGAAGCTGGAGGAGGAGGGCCTGGTCACCAAGGCCACCGAGGGCCGGAAGACGGTGTACGAGATCACCGACGCCGGCCGGGCCGAGCTCGAGGCCCGCCGACCGGAACTGGATGCGATCGAAGAGGAGGTCACCGACTCGGTGCGCCGTCTGGCCGACGAGGTGCGCGCCGGCGTGAACGACGCGATGCGCACGCTGCGTGCGGAGCTCGCTTCCGCGGCTCGCGAGGCGAAGCGCAACAGCTCGCGGGTCGACCCGCGTCAGGAAGCGCGCGATGCGGGGAGGGATGCGCGCGCAGCGGGCAACGCCGCCGCACGCGAAGCCGAGGCGGCGCTCAACGAGTTCCGTCAGCAGCTCCGAACGGACCTCCGCTATCAGGCCGCTCGCGGCGCCCTCCCAGCGGACATCGTCCCGCTTCTCAAGGACGAGCTGGACCGCGTCCGGCGCGTGCTCGTCGAGGCGATCGGCCGACGCTGAGGGCCCATCCTGGCTTTGGGAAAGAGTCAGTAAATGCTCATCCGGCTCCCAGTGAGACCTCTTCGGGTCGTTCTCCCGCGTCAATCCGCGGGGGAACGCCCCCTCGAGGAGCAGCCCCCAGTCTTTGCAGAACGACAGGGTTCGAAGGCCCCGACGCGCCGACTTGACAGTGGATTGCCAGCGAGTATGCTCGCCACTCGTGACAAATGAGGGGAGATCCCCGAAGCGCTGGTTGATCGGCGACCCGCTTCCGAGCGAAAAGCTCGAAGGGCAGCTGCTCCCGAAGCACCTCGCGCTACCCATCTTCGCCTCCGACGCGCTGTCGAGTGTCGCGTACGCCCCGCAGGAACTCCTGATGATCCTGCTGCTCGGCGGTCTCGCCTTCCTGACGTTCGCGCCGTGGGTCGCCGCGGCCGTAGTCGTACTGCTCATCACGGTCGTGCTCAGCTATCGCCAGCTGGTGAAGGCCTACCCGTCGGGCGGCGGCGACTATGAGGTCGCCCACAAGAACCTCGGCGAGAAGGCCGGCCTGATCGTCGCCTCCGCGCTCCTCGTGGACTACGTGCTCACCGTCGCCGTGTCGGTCGCATCCGGCGTCGACAACGTCATCTCGGCCCTGCCCTTCCTTGCGCCCTGGCGCGTCGAGCTGGCCATCCTCTGCGTCGTCATCATCGCCGCCATCAACCTCCGCGGCGTGCGGGAGTCGTCGAAGGCGTTCGCGCTGCCGACCTACATCTTCATCGGCAGCATCGTCCTGATGATCGTGACGGCCCTCGTCCGAACGGTCTTCGGCGACGCCCCGGTGGCCGAGTCCGCGGGCTACCAGGTGCACTCCGACTCCCTCACGCAGGCGGCTGTCGTGCTGCTCCTGCTGCGCGCCTTCTCGAGTGGATGTTCGGCCCTGACCGGTGTGGAGGCGGTGGCCAACGGCGTGCCCGCGTTCCGCACTCCGAAGATCCGCAACGCGCGCGTCACCCTGGGCCTCATGGGCGGCATCGCGATCACGCTGTTCGCCGGCCTGACCGCCACCGCGCTCATCAGCGGCGTGCACTACGCGGAGAACCCCTGCGACCTGCAGGGATGGGCGCAGTGCGCCACCCAACCCCAGCGCAGCCTCATCGCCCAGATCGCCGCCGCGACCTTCGGCAACAACACGTTCTTCTTCTTCCTCGTTCAGGCAGCGACGGCGGTGGTGCTGCTGCTCGCCGCCAACACCGCCTTCAACGGCTTCCCGCTGCTCGGCTCCGTGCTTGCGCGCGACTCGTACGCGCCCAAGGCGCTCAACACCCGCGGCGACCGCCTCGTGTACTCGAACGGCATGATCATCCTGGCGCTGGCCGCCACGGTCCTGCTGGTCGTCTACCAGGCGAACCTGACCCAGCTCATCCAGCTGTACATCATCGGCGTCTTCGTCTCCTTCACCCTCGGTCAGTCCGGGATGGTGAAGCACTGGATCACGCTGCTGCGGTCGGGAGGCCAGACCGGCCGAGAACGCACCGGCATCATCCGCTCGCTCTGCATCAACGCGTTCGGTGCCTGCCTGACCGCGATCGTGCTCATCGTCGTCACGATCACGAAGTTCACGCACGGCGCGTACCTCGTCTTCATCTTCATGCCGATCCTGTGGTTCCTCATGCTCGGCGTGAACCGCTACTACCGCGACGTCGAGAAAGAGGTCGAGGTCGACCCGGTGACGACGTTCGGCAGCGTCGGCGACCACGCCATCGTCCTCATCGGCAAGATGCAGAAGCCGGCGCTGAAGGCGCTCGACTACGCGATCGCCGCGCGGCACGACTCGATCGAAGCGGTGCACGTCTCCATCGACGAGGAGGCCACGCAGAAGCTGCAGCGGCAGTGGGTCGAGCAGAACATCCACGTTCCCCTGACCATCATCGAGTCGCCGTATCGCGAGTTCGGCGTCCCGCTCATCAAGTACCTCAAGCACCGGCGCGAGGAGCACGGCTCCGAGGTCGTGACCGTCTACCTGCCGCAGTACATCGTCGGCCACTGGTGGGAGGCGTTGCTGCACAACCACCGCGCGCGGCGCATCAGCAAGCAGCTCATGCTGTGTCACGGCGTCACCGTCGCACTCGTCCCGTGGCTGCTCGACTCGTCGTCCCTCATCTACGGCCGACGCTCGCGCCCGCTCCCCGGCCAGGACCGTCGCGGCGAGCCGGTGCGCCCGGTCGCACGCCGGCCGCTCGTTCCCGCCTCCAAGGCGCACACGCGCATCCACATCCACCCCGTGCCGATCACCATCGGGGAGCCGCAGGAGAGTGCCGAGGCTGTGGCTGCGACGATCCCGGAGCCGCAGCCCGAGGGCGGTCAGGAGCCTGCCGCGACCGCCGCGGGCGCCGGGACGCCTCAGAAGAAGGTGCCGGCGCGCGCCAAGCGCTGAGCCGGCCGCGCCTCAGGGCCGCGCGCTCGCCGGGAACGCGATCAGCGGTCCGTGGCCGGGCAGCACCACCTCCGCGTCGCACAGCACCAGCCGGCGCGCACTGAGCGCGGCCTCGTCGGCGTCGTGCTGGAAGAACGCGGGCAGCTGCTGCAGCTCGCCGCTCTCGCGCAACAGCGGGTGTCCGGTCACGATCGCGTCGCCGGTCAGCAGCCCGCGCGACGACGGCTCGAAGAAGCACACGCTTCCCGTCGTGTGGCCGGGAGCGGCGACGAGCTGGAGGATGTGCCCTGTGCTCAGGGTGACCTCGTCTCCCTCCAGCGCGACGGCGTCCTTCACTCCGACGTCGCCGAGCCCGCCCGCGCGCACGGCGGCGATCGCCCAGCGGACGGTGCCGTGCTTCAGCGCGGAAGGAAGCAGGTCGGCGATCGTCACCTGCTCGGTGATGTCGCGCCGGACGTTCGGCAGCTCGGCCGGTGCCGCCGCGACGATCACACCGCGCTCGGCGGCGAACTGCGCGCTCGCCCCGAGGTGGTCGGAGTGTCCGTGCGTGATCAGGATGCGCGTCAGGTCGGCCGGGTCGGCGCCCGCGAGACGGATCGACTCCTCGACGAGCGGGCGGTCGGCCGGGTACCCGCAGTCGACGAGCTCGACCGCTCCATCGCCGTGGAACACGGTCCAGTTCGAGAGCGGACCCTCGACGAACAGGATGCCGGGGGCGACGCGGGTGGTCGAACGGATGCTGCGCACGCGAACACTGCAGCCGGGCCGCTTGACCTTGACGTAACGTCAACTCCTAGCGTGGATGACGCACCGCACGGAAGGAGGAAGACATGGACTGGTCCATCCAGGACATCGCGCGGATCGCCGGCACCACCAGCCGGACGCTGCGCCACTACGACGCCATCGGGCTGCTGAAGCCGAGCCGCGTCGGCGGCAACGGCTACCGGTACTACGACCGCGACTCCCTCGTGCGGCTGCAGCGCATCCTGCTTCTCCGGGAGCTCGGCCTCGGCCTCGACGCCGTCGGCCGCGTGCTCGACGACCGCACGGATGCGGTGCCCGCGCTGCGTGACCACCTTGCGTGGTTGCAGGCGGAGCGGGAACGGCTGGCGCGGCAGATCGCGTCGGTCGAGTCGACGATCCACGCAGTGGAGGAAGGAGAGGAGATCGTGGCCGAGCAGATGTTCGACGGATTCGATCACACCCAGTACAAGGAAGAGGTCGAGCAGCGCTGGGGGAAGGACGCCTACGCGGCGTCGGACCGCTGGTGGCGCAGCAAGACCGCGGAGGAGCGTGCCGAATGGCAGGCTCGGCAGGCACGGCTCGCGGCCGATTGGCAGGCCGCCGCGGCCGCCGGCGTCGCACCGGAGTCGGACGAGGCGCAGGCGCTCGCGAAGCGTCACGCCGAGTGGCTGGCCGGCATCCCGGGAACGCCGGGCTACGGCACCGGCGCGCCGACGGCCGCGTACCTGACCGGCCTCGGTGAGATGTACGTCGCCGACGAGCGGTTCGCCGCGAACTACGGCGGCACCGAGGGCGCCGCCTTCGTGCGCGACGCCCTCCGCGTCTACGCCGCCGCCCACCTCGCCTAACCCGAGCCCTCGCCCCAAACAATCAGCTCCTGAGTTTTTCGCCCAATTCGGCCCGAAAAGGGTGAAAAACTCAGGAGCTGTTGGCTTGAGCGTGCCGGATCAGCCGTCAGGGGTGGCGCGGGCGGCCCATGATGCGGTCGTCCAGCCAGTGGGCGGCGATCTGGCGCGACGGGCGGGCAGGCCGCGGTGCGCGCGGAGCGCGCGGCGCGCGGTCGGGCTGCGGCCCGTGCACGAGGGGGTCGTCGGCCCGGGACGCGCGATCGTGCGCCGCCCGGTCGGATTCGAGCAGGATGCCGTCGCGCACGTCGAAACGGACGGCACCCTGCTCCTCCTCGAGGCCGGCCGACTGCTCGGCCGTTCCCTCGAGTTCGCTCTCCAGCCGTGCCGCAGCCGTTGCAGCGTCCTGCGGCAGGCGGATCGCGAAGAAGGGGAGGGTGAGGCTGCACAGCGGGCCGACCAGGAGCGCGAACGCGAGCGTCCCCACTCCGACGTTCCCCCCGAGCGCCCACCCGATGACCAGTACGGTCACCTCGATGGCGGTCCGCACCATCCAGATCGGCCGGCCGGTGCGGGCGTGCAGGCCGGTCATCAGCCCGTCGCGCGGGCCGGGGCCGAGGCGGGGGCCGATGTACAGCCCAGTGGCCACGGCGAGCAGAAGGAGGCCGGCCACGAAGAACAGCACCTGCGCCCACAGCTCCGTCTGCTGCGGCAGCAGGTCGAGGCCCAGCTGGGCGCTCGGGCCGACAAGCAGCACGTTGAGGACCGTGCCGAGACCCGGGCGCTGACGCAGTGGGATCCAGAACGCCAGCACCACGAGCCCGACGATGTTGGTGATGAAGCCGAACGGGATGCCGGTCTTGAGCGAGAGGCCCTGCGCGAGGACGTCCCACGGCGACAGGCCGATCCCGGCGCGCACCATGAGCGCGATCGCGATCCCGTAGAGGAAGAGTCCGATCAGCAGCTGCACAAGGCGGCGGGTGAGGAGAAGTGGGGCGGCCATGGGCACAATCCAATCGCAACGATTGGACTCGCAACAAGATGCCAATTCGACTAAAGTGGCCTGCATGTCGGATGCGCAACTCACCGCTCGCTCGCTGGAGCACCTCCTCGGAGCGTGGCGGACGGCAGGCGCCAGTTACCAGGCCCTCGCCGACCGCATCCGGCTCCTCGTGCTGGACGGCCGCATCCCGATCGGCACCCGCCTTCCCGCCGAGCGCGACCTCGCGGGCAAGCTGGAGTTGAGCCGCACCACGGTCGCTGCCGCCTACCGCCAGCTGCGCGAGGCCGGCTTCATCGACAGCGTCCGGGGCTCCGGGAGCGTCGCGCGCCTCCCCGGCCCGGCCCTTCCTCTGCCCGCGGTGGGCGGCGAGGGCATGCTCGACTTCACCAAGGCGTCCCTCCCGGCCGCGTCGACGCTTGCAGCCGCGGCCCGTGCCGCCGCGGAGGAGCTGCCCCACTTCCTGTCCGATCCGGGCTACGACCCGGTCGGACTGCCGCACCTGCGCGCCGAGATCGCCGCCCGCTACACCAGCCGCGGCCTTCCCACCACGCCGGACCAGATCCTGGTGACCGTGGGTGCGCAGCAGGCCATCGCCCTCATCGCCCGCACGTTCCTGGGCCGTGGAGACCGCGTCGTCATCGAGGTGCCGACCTACCCGCACGCCATCGAGGCCATCCGCCTGGCCGGCGCACGGCTGGTGCCGATCACCGTCACCGCGCCGGAGTCAGGGCCGCACCGCATCGGCGACGAGCCCGACGGCTGGGACGTGGAGGCGATCGAGCAGACGTTCCGCCGCGCCAATCCCGCGCTCGCGTACCTCATCCCCGACTTCCACAACCCGACGGGCGCCACCATGTCGCCCGAGACGCGGGAACGGGTGCTCGCGGCCGCCGCGGGCCACGGGGCGATCGTGGTCGCCGACGAGACCACGGCAGAGCTCGACATCGACCGGATCGGCGAGTTCCTGCCGATGCCGACCTATGCCGACTCCGCGGCCGCCGGCGCCCCGGTGATCATGATCGGGTCGGCCAGCAAGACCCTGTGGGGCGGCCTGCGGATCGGCTGGATCCGCGCCGAGCGCTCGCACATCCAGCGCCTGATCGCCGCGAAGCCGGCCACCGACCTCGGCACGCCGGTGATCGAGCAGCTGGTCGTCGCGCGGATGATCCCGCAGCTCCCGGAGATCATGGAGGAGCGGCGCGAGCAGCTCCGCCAAGGGCGCGACAACGTCCGCCGGCTGGTCGCGGAGACCTTCCCCGACTGGACGATGCCGGTCCAGCACGGAGGCCTGACCGCCTGGGTGGGGATCGGCGCGCCGGTCAGCTCGGCGCTCGCCCTGGCGGCGCGCAGCCACGGACTGCTGATCGCCGCGGGCCCGCGGTTCGGCATCGACGGCGCCTTCGAGCGTTTCCTCCGCATCCCGATCACGTACACCCGGGAGGAGTACGACCGCGCGTTCGCCGCCCTCACCCGGGCGTGGGCGGTCGCCGCGAACGAGCCCGTCCCGTACTTCGACTCCGGCGCGCTCCCCAGCGTGGTCTGACCCGGGCGGGCGGCGGCCGCCGCGCACTCCCGGCGGAGTAGCGGGATGTCGTACCCAGGCATGAAGATACCGCCCACCCTGTGATGTCATACTTCCCCTGCGCCAGCGTCGGCGCGGTCCTGAAACCGTCGTCCCCGAGGGGAAACCTGTGCACTTCCTCGCCGTCCTGAGCATGAAGAACCGTGCCCTGATCGCGCTCGTCACGATCGTCGCCGCGGTCTTCGGCGGACTCGCCCTGACCAACCTCAAGCAGGAGCTCGCGCCGTCGATCTCGTTCCCGCAGCTGGTGGTGCTCTCCAGCTACCCGGGCGCATCGCCGGAGGTCGGGAACAACGACGTCAGCACGCCGGTCGAGGCCGCGATCCAGGGCGTTCCCGACCTCGACAGCACGAGCGCGGTCAGCAGCACGAACCAGTCCATCATCACCGCGAAGTTCACCTACGGGACGGACCTCGCCACCGCCGAGCAGAAGATCGACCAGGCTGTCAACCGCATCAAGTCGACCCTGCCGTCGGGCGTCGAACCGCAGGTCCTCTCGGGCAGCATCGACGATCTGCCCGTCATCCAGCTCGCGGTCACCGGCGGTGACGACCAGCGTGCCCTCGGCGACGACATCACGAAGCTCGTGCTCCCGGACGTCAAGGATGTGAAGGGCGTCAACGACGCGCAGCTGGTCGGCGAGATCGGCCGCCGCATCGCGATCACCCCGGACCCGGCGAAGCTCGCCGCCGCCGGCGTCTCGTCGTCGGCGATCAAGGATGCGCTGCAGCAGAACGGCGTGCTCATCCCGGGCGGCGACATCACCGAGAACGGGCAGACGCTGTCGGTCCAGTCGGGGACGCAGCTGTCGTCGGTGGAGGACATCGCCGGGCTGCCGCTGATCCGGACGGTGACGGCGCAGGACCGCGCGGGCGCCGGCGGTGCGAGCGCCGGCGGTGCGGCGGGAGCAGGCGCTGCTGGTGCGACCGGTGCCGCCGCAGACGTCGCCTACCCGAACACGCCGCCGACGATCGGCGACGTCGCGACCGTCGCCGAGACGGACGATCCCACCACGTCGCTCTCGCGCGTCGATGGCAAGCCCGCCCTGACGATCGCGGTCACCAAGCTGCCCTCCGCCAACACCGTCGAGGTCTCGCATGCGGTCAACGACCTCATCCCGAGCCTGGAGAAGAAGCTCGGCTCCGGTACGAAGATCACCGTCGTCTTCGACCAGGCGCCGTTCATCACGCAGTCGATCAACTCGCTCACCGAGGAGGGGCTGCTCGGTCTTGCGATGGCGGTCATCGTCATCCTGGTGTTCCTGCTGTCCGTGCGGTCGACGCTCGTGACGGCCATCTCCATCCCGACCAGCGTGCTGATCACGTTCATCGTCATGTGGGCGACCGGCTACACGCTCAACATCATCACGCTGGGCGCTCTGACGATCGCGATCGGGCGCGTGGTGGACGACTCCATCGTGGTGATCGAGAACATCAAACGGCAGCTGGTGCCGGGCGCAGACCGCGCGGTGACCATCGTGCGCGCCGTGCGCGAGGTCGCGGGGGCGATCACCGCATCCACGATCACGACCGTCGCGGTGTTCCTGCCGCTCGCGTTCGTGGGGGATGTGACCGGCGAGCTGTTCCGGCCCTTCGCCCTGACCGTCACGATCGCGCTGCTGTCGTCGCTGCTCGTCGCCCTGACGATCGTGCCGGTGCTCGCGTACTGGTTCCTCCGGGCTCCGAAGGCGCACAAGCACGAGGGCGGCCCCGAGGTCGAGGCTGCCGCTCTGTCGGTGGAGGAGGCTGCAGCATCCGGCATCGACGAGCTCGAGCATCCATCACGGCTCCAGGCCGGCTACCTGCCCATCATCCGCTGGACGCTCAAGCGCTCGGGGCTGACCATCACCGCGGCGGTCCTCGTGCTCGTCCTCACGCTCCTCACGGTGCCGTTGCTGAAGACGAACTTCCTCGGGTCGAGCGGGCAGAACTCCCTCACCGTCACGCAGACCCTCGACCCCGGGGCGAGCCTCCAGTCGAAGGACGACGCGGCCAAGGTAGTCGAGAAGAAGCTGCTCGGCACCGACGGCGTCGAGACCGTCCAGGTCTCCATCGGCTCCAGCGGCTCGTCGCTGCGGGACGCGTTCACCGGCGGGGGCGGCGGTGGGACGACCTTCTCCATCACGACCGACCCGGACGCCGACCAGGAGAAGCTGCAGAACACCATCGAGGACGAACTGGCCGACATCAAGGACCAGGGAGAGATCACCCTCTCGGCGTCGAGCGGTTTCGGCGGCTCGACGGACATCCAGGTGGACATCGCCGCCAGCAGCAACGCCGACCTGCAGAAGGCGACGGACTCGGTGGTCGCCGAGCTGCGGAAGAAGTCGTCGCTGAAGCAGGTCACCGACAACCTGAGCGCATCGCTGCCCTACGTCTCGGTGGATGTGGACCGCTCGAAGGCCGCCGCGGCCGGGCTCAGCGAGGTCGCTGTCGGCACGATCGTGTCGCAGGCCGTCCAGCCCACGCAGGCGGGATCCGTCGCCATCGACGACACCACGCTGAAGATCTACCTGCAGAGCGACAACCCGCCGACGACCGTCGCCGGGCTCGCGCAGCTGCCCATCCCCACGGCAGCGGGAATCGTGCAGCTGGACACGCTCGCCAGCGTGAAGGAGGTCAAGGGCCCGGCGACGGTCACCACCCAGCGCGGGCTCCGGACCGCGTCCGTGAGCGCCACCCCGGCGACGGACAACCTGACCACCGCGAACGCCGACGTCAACGCGGCGCTCACGGCAGCGGACCTGCCCGCGGGGGCGACGGCCAAGATCGGCGGAGTCTCCTCGAGCCAGTCGGACGCCTTCCAGCAGCTGGGGCTCGCGCTCCTGGCGGCCATCCTCATCGTGTACATCGTCATGGTGGCGACGTTCCGCTCGCTGCGGCAGCCGCTGCTGCTGCTCGTCTCGGTGCCGTTCGCGGCGACCGGCGCCATCCTGCTCCAGCTCGCCTCGGGCATCCCGCTCGGCGTCGCGTCGCTGATCGGCCTGCTGATGCTGATCGGAATCGTGGTGACCAACGCGATCGTGCTCATCGACCTGGTGAACCAGTACCGACGGCGCGGACTCGCGGTGGCGGACGCGGTGGCCCACGGTGCATCTCGACGACTTCGCCCCATCCTGATGACGGCACTCGCCACGATCGCGGCGCTGACCCCGATGGCGATCGGCCTGACCGGACACGGCGGCTTCATCTCGCAGCCGCTCGCGATCGTCGTCATCGGCGGACTCATCTCCTCGACCGTGCTGACGCTCGTCGTGCTGCCGACCCTGTACAACCTGGTCGAAGGGCGACGGGAGCGGAAAGAGGCGCGGAAGGCGGCGAAGGCCGCGGCCGGCGGTGGCTCGGGCGACGACGGGACCGGGGATGGTGGCGCCGGGGATGGCGGTGCGCCGCTGACGGATGGTCCGACCGGGCCGTCGGGTTCGGACAGGACGGGCGCGCCCTCCGCGCCTCAGCCTCCCGTGTTCACCCGGCCGGCCGGAGGGACGCAGGTCTGATCCGACGGCCGCGTCCGGTATCCCAGACGGGCATGCCGGACGCGGCCGCCGCATCTGCGCCGCCCGTCGCTAGGGTCGCGGGTATGAGCGCACACGGACTCTCCGTCGACCCCCTGTGGCCGCGCGCGGGTGACTGGCCACCGCTCGGAGCGGGCGGCGCGGACCTGACGCTGATCGGCATCCCGACCCAGGAGACCTCGCTCTCGCCGACCGGTGCGGGCGCGACGCCGACGGCCGTGCGGGATGCGTTGCGCCGCTACTCGGCGTTCGCGCCAGGAGCGGACGTCGGGGCGCTGTGCTTCGCGGACGTCGGCGACGTCGCGTCACCCGACCGCCAGGAAGGGCGGGAGCGTGCGCGTGCGGCGATGGCGGAGGCGTCATCCCGGTCGCGACTGACGGTCGCGGTGGGCGGCGACAACTCGCTCACGGTTCCGGCGGCGCTCGGATCGTTCGGTGAAGACCTCGGGGCGGCGGGGCTGATCACGCTCGACGCCCACCACGACCTGCGCGACGGATCGTCCAACGGCTCTCCGGTGCGTGAGCTCATCGAGGCAGGGCTCGACGGGCGGCGCATCGTGCAGATCGGCATCGCCGACTTCGCGAACTCGGCCGCGTACGCGCAGCGCGCGGCGGGCTACGGCATCACGGTGATCCCGCGCGACGAGCTGCACACGCGCCCGCTGGACGACGTCATGGCGGAGGCGCTGGAGATCGCTGGGGCGGGCGGCGGTCCGATCCACGTCGATCTGGACGTCGACGTGTGCGATCGCTCGGTGGCCCCGGGATGCCCGGCGTCCGTCCCCGGGGGACTCGCGGCCTGGGAGCTGCGCCGCTTCGCGCGGCTCGCCGGCGCATCCCCGCTGGTCCGTTCCCTCGACATCGCGGAGGTGGATGCGACCGCCGACGCCCCCGACCAGCGGACGGTCCGCCTCGCGGCCCTCCTCGTCCTCGACGCCGCCGCCGGCCTCGCCTCCCGCTGACCCATCCCGCGCTGCCAGCCAACAGCTCCTGAGTTTTTCGGCCCTCTGCGCCCGAATCGTGCGAAAAACTCAGGAGCTGTTGGCTTGGGTCAGAGGCGGAGGGTGCGGTCGATGAGGGGGACGCCGGGACGGTAGGCGAGGTGGATGTGGCTCGGGGCACGGAGGACCGCCAGGTCGGCCCGCGCTCCGGGGCGCAGGTGCCCGACGTCGTCGCGACGGAGCGCGACGGCGCCGCCGAGCGTCGCCGCCTGCAATGCCTCGGCCGGCGTCAGGCCGAGCTCGCGCACGGCGAGGGCGATGCAGAACGGTATCGACGACGTGAACGACGACCCCGGGTTGCAGTCGCTCGCGAGCGCGACGGTCGCGCCGGCGTCGAGCAGGCGACGCCCGGAAGGGTAGGGATGCCGCGTCGAGAACTCGACGCCGGGCAGCAACGTCGCGACGGTCCGGGATGCGGCCAGCCGCTCCACATCGTCGTCGGCGAGGTAGGTGCAGTGGTCGACGCTCGCCGCATCCAGCTCCACCGCGAGGGCGACGCCGTCTCCCGGGCAGAGCTGGGCGGCGTGGATGCGCACGCCCAGCCCGCGCGACGCTCCCGCGCGCAGGATCCGCTCCGACTGCTCGACGCTGAACGCGCCTGTCTCGCAGAAGACGTCGATCCACCGCGCGTGCGGAGCGCACGCATCGAGCATCGGGCCGGTGACGAGATCGACGTAGGCGTCCGGGTCGTCGGCGTACTCGGCGGGGACGACGTGCGCGCCGAGGAAGGTGGTCTCGTCGGTCACTTCGCGCGCCAACCGGAGCAGGCGTTCCTCGTCGGCGACGGTCAGCCCGTAGCCGCTCTTGATCTCGAACGTGGTCGTTCCCTGCGCGTGCAGCTCGGCGACCAGCCGGGCCAGCCGGGAGCGCAGCTCGTCATCCGTCGCCGCGCGCGTCGCCGCAACTGTGGACCGTATGCCGCCCGCGGTATACGGCCGCCCGGCCATGCGCGCCTCGAACTCATCGGCGCGATCTCCGGCGAAGACGAGGTGGGTGTGCGAGTCCACGAACCCCGGGATCACCGCGGCGCCTTCGACATCGACGACGCTGTCCGCATCCGATCGGGGGGCTGTGGCCGAGGGTCCGGTCCAAGCCACCCGGCCGTCGACGGCGAGAACAGCCGCATCGCGAACCAGCCCGAGGGGTCCGGGATGTGCCGGATCGAATGTCGTCAGCTCACCGATGCCGGTGACCAGGGTGGCTGTCATCGGCCTTCGCGCATCGGGATGCGCAGCCCGCGCTCCTCCGCGACCTCGACCGCTCGCTCGTATCCCGCATCCACATGCCGCATCACGCCCGTGCCCGGATCGTTCGTCAGCACGCGCTCGATCTTCTCCGCGGCGAGGGGCGTGCCGTCGGCGACGACGACCTGTCCGGCATGGATGCTGCGGCCGATCCCGACGCCGCCACCGTGGTGGAGCGACACCCAGGTAGCGCCGGACGCCGTGTTGAGCAGCGCGTTGAGGAGGGGCCAGTCGGCGATCGCGTCCGAGCCGTCCGCCATCGACTCCGTCTCCCGGTACGGCGAGGCGACCGAGCCGGAGTCGAGGTGGTCGCGTCCGATCACGACCGGCGCGGACAGCTCACCGGAGGCGACCATCTCGTTGAACCGGAGGCCGGCCAGGTGTCGCTCCTTGTATCCCAGCCAGCAGATCCGGGCGGGCAGTCCCTCGAAGTGCACCTTCTCGCCCGCCTGGGTGATCCAGCGGCGCAGGTGCTCGTCGTCGGGGAACAGGTCGAGCACCGCGCGGTCCGTCGCGGCGATGTCGGCCGGGTCGCCCGAGAGGGCGGCCCACCGGAACGGTCCCTTGCCCTCGGCGAAGAGCGGCCGGATGTACGCGGGCACGAACCCGCGGAAGTCGAACGCGCGCTCGTAGCCGCCCAGCTGGGCCTCCGTGCGGATCGAGTTGCCGTAGTCGAAGACCTCGGCACCGGCGTCCTGGAAGCCGACCATCGCCTCCACCTGGGCGGCCATCGACCGGCGGGCGTCATCCGTGAAGCCCTCGGGGTCTGCGGCTGCGCGGTCCCGCCACTCCTCGACGGTGTAGCCGACGGGCAGGTAGCTCAGCGGGTCGTGCGCGCTGGTCTGGTCGGTCACGACGTCGATCGGGACGCCGCGGCGGAGCAGCTCGGGGAAGACCTCCGCCGCGTTCCCCACCACGCCGACGGAAAGGGCGCGGCGCTCGTCCTTGGCCGCCAGTGCCTGCGCGACCGCGTCGTCGAGATCGTCCGCCAGGACGTCGAGGTAGCCGTGGTCGACGCGGCGCTGCAGGCGGGTGCCGTCCACATCCACGATGAGCACCGCCCCGCCGTTCATGGTGACCGCGAGCGGCTGCGCTCCGCCCATGCCGCCGCATCCGCCGGTCAGCGTGAGCGTCCCGGCGAGCGTGCCCTTGAACCTCTTCCGCGCGACCGCGCCGAACGTCTCGTACGTGCCCTGGAGGATGCCCTGCGAGCCGATGTAGATCCACGAACCGGCGGTCATCTGGCCGTACATCGTCAGGCCGAGGGCCTCCAGCCGGCGGAACTCGGGCCACGTCGCCCAGTCTCCGACGAGATTGGAGTTGGCGATCAGCACTCGGGGAGCCCACTCGTGCGTGCGGAAGACGCCGACCGGCTTGCCGGACTGCACCAGCAGCGTCTCGTCGGCCTCGAGGTCGCGGAGGGTGCGGACGATCGCGTCGAACGCCTCCCAGCTGCGGGCCGCGCGGCCGGTGCCGCCGTAGACGACCAGGTCGTCCGGGCGCTCGGCGACCTCCGGGTCGAGGTTGTTCATCAGCATCCGCAGCGGGGCCTCGGTCTGCCAGCTCTTGGCGCTGAGCTCCGTGCCTCGCGCCGCGCGCACCGGTCGGGCTCCATCCATGGTTCTCGTTCCTTTCGTTACCCCGTCGAGTCCGCGAAGACTGACGGTTTCGACGCTGATCTCGTGCAGTTTGTGCGTACTCGACGGTGGGGGTCAGGGGAGGTTGGCGGCGGCGCGCAGGGCGCCGGAGGTCACGAGGGCGTAGGCGGCCTCGATCTCGGGGGAGAGGTGCCGGTCGGGGCCGGGGCCCGGGACGGCCGTGCGCAGTGTCGCGATGACGGCTCCCGTGGCGGGGCCGGGCTGCAGCGGGGCGCGCAGGTCGGCTCCCCGGGCGGCGGTCATGACCTCGATCGCGATCACGCGGGCGAGCCCGTCGATGGCGCGGCGCAGTTTGCGTGCGGCCGCCCATCCCATCGACACGTGGTCCTCCTGCATGGCCGACGAGGGGATGCTGTCCACCGACGCGGGCGCGGCCAGCCGCTTCAGCTCGGAGACGATCCCGGCGGCCGTGTACTGGGCGATCATCAGCCCCGAGTCGACGCCGACCTCGTGGGCGAGGAACGGCGGGAGACCCTGGTTGCGCGCGGGGTCGAGGAAGCGGTCGGTGCGGCGCTCCGACATGCTGGCGACGTCGGCGACGGCGATCGCGAGGAAGTCGAGCACGTACGCGACCGGCGCTCCGTGGAAGTTGCCGTTCGACTCCACCCGCCCGTCGAGGGTGAGCACCGGGTTGTCCACGGCCGAGGCGAGCTCGCGCTCGGCCACCAGCTCGGCGTGCGCGACGGTATCGCGTGCGGCGCCGTGCACCTGCGGGGAGCAGCGGAGCGAGTAGGCGTCCTGCACCCGGGTGCAATCCGGTCCTTTGTGACTCGCGACGATCGGCGAGCCGGCGAGCAGCGAACGCAGGTTCGCCGCCGAGATCGCCTGGCCGGCCTGCGGCCGCAGCCGCTGCAGGTCGTCGGCGAACACCGCGTCGGTGCCGAGCAGCGCCTCGACGCTCATCGCCGCGGCGATGTCGGCGTCGGTCAGGAGGCCGTGGAGGTCGTGGATGGCGAGCGCGAGCATTCCGAGCATCCCGTCGGTGCCGTTGATGAGTGCGAGCCCCTCCTTCTCGGCGAGGACGACCGGCTCGATGCCCGCGGAGGCGAGGGCGTCGGCCGCGTCGACCAGTTCGCCGTCGACCCGCACGCGGCCCTCTCCCATCGCCGCCAGCGCGCAGTGCGCGAGGGGCGCGAGGTCGCCGGAGCACCCGAGCGAGCCGTACTCGTGGACGACCGGCGTGATCCCGGCATTGAGGAGGGCGGCGTAGGTCTCGACGGTCTGCGGCCGCGCACCCGTGCGCGCGGTCATCAGCGTCGACAGGCGCAGCAGCATGAGGGCGCGGACGACCTCGCGCTCGACCTCGGGACCGGATCCGGCCGCGTGCGAGCGCACGAGGCTCGCCTGCAGCTGCGCTCGGCGGTCGGCGGGGATGAATGTCGTAGCGAGCGCGCCGAAGCCGGTCGAGATGCCGTAGTGCGGCTCGGTGTCGTCGGCGAGGGCGTCCACGATCGCGCGGGAGGCGGCGACACCGGCGAGGGCGTCGGGGTGGAGTTCGACGCGGGCGTCGTGGCGCGCGACGGCGACCACGTCGTCGATGGTGAGCGGTCCGGCACCGACGGTGACGGCGGTCTGGGTCTGGAGCATGGTCCGATCCTCGCGCCGCGCGGTCGTGAGCGCTCCGGCTGTAGGCTGCTCGGTGTCCGGGATCCCAGACACGGGCGCGGCTACCGGAGCGAGCGGAGGTGGATGCGGTGAGCAAGGTCCCCGCGGCGGAGAACACCCTCCGCGTCCTCGCCTACCTCGCAGCCCAGCGCGGCCCGGCCCCGGCCGCCGCGATCGCCTCCGCCCTCGGCTTGCCCCGCTCGACCGTCTACCACCTGCTCGCCGTGCTGACCGAGCACGGTTTCGTGCTGCACTTCCCCGAGGCACGCCGCTACGGGTTGGGCGTCGCCGCCTACGAGCTGTCGAGCGCGTTCTCCCGTCAGCAGCCGCTGAGCCGGCTCGGCCGGCCGATCGTGGCGGCGCTGGTGGATGCGATCGGGGAGTCCGGGCACGTCGCCGTGCTCCACGGACGCGACGTCGTCTACATCGTGGAGGAGCGCGCGCCCCGGCGGCCGCGGCTGGTGACGGACGTGGGGGTGCGTCTTCCGGCCCACCTGACGGCGAGCGGACGCGCGCTCCTCGCGACACTGCCACGCGAGCAGCTGCGTGCGCTCTACCCGGATTCCGGCGCGTTCGAGGATCGCACGGGCTCCGGTCCGCACTCCTACGCCGAGCTGCGCCGAGTCGTGACGGAGGCCCGCGAGCGCGGCTACGCCACCGAGGACGGCGACGTCACGCCCGGCTTCGCCTCCGTCGCGGTGTCGGTGCGCGACCATGCCGGCTGGCCGGCCGCGGGCATCGCGGTCACCTTTCCGCGCGACAACGTCCCGGCGGAGGGATGGGATGCGCTCGCCGCCCGGGTGCGCGAAGCCGCGGCCGAGCTGTCGCGGCGCATCCGCGGCAGCTGACGGCGGCCGGCGCGACGGCGGTCAGCGGGTCGGTACAGTGAGCGACTTGGCGTAGCAGACCGACCACGGATCGTCGGCGTACGCCCCGAAGTTCGGGATGCGCACGTAGCCCGAGCGCTCGTACAGCGCGATCGCCGCATGCTGCAGCGGACCCGTCTCGAGCCGCAGCTCCGCGATGCCTGCTTCTTCGGCGGCGGACTCGATCGCGCCGAGCAGACGGCGGGCGAGGCCCTGACCGCGAGCGTCTTCGTGCACGAACATCCGCTTCAGCTCGGCGCGGGCGAAGGCGTCGCTCCCGGATCCGTCCGCACCCTCGGCGCCGTCGACCACCAACGCGGCGATGCCCAGCGCACGCCCGTCCACGCGTGCGACGAACACGGTGACGCCGGGACGCTCGAGCTCGGACACATCCAGCAGGTAGCAGCTCTCGGCCGGGTACAGCGCGAACGCGAACTCGTCGCTCAGGCGCAGCAGCTCCTCGACCTCCGGCTGCCGGGCCGGTTCGGGGCGGATCTCGATCGGCATGCGTCGATGCTAGCCGCGGCGTGTGTCACCCGTGTTTCCGGGACCTCGTCGAGACGCACACGGAAGCGGGCCGACGGCTTCCCGCCGTCGGCCCGCCCCACCGCGTCAACCGGTGTCAGGCCCGGCTCGGCGTCCGGTTCTCGGCGCTGACCATCCAGGCGTACTGCTCGAGCCGCTCGATGATCGCGTGCAGCAGGTCCGAAGAGGTCGGGTCCTCCTCATCCACGTCGTCGTGCACGTCGCGCATGGTGCGGACGACCGCCTCGAGGCGCTCGGTGATCAGATCGACGGTCTCGGTGGTGTCGACCTCGCCGTTGGGGAACTCGGGGAGGCTGGTCTGCTCGGCGACGGTGGCGCTGCGGCCGTCGGGGGTCGCGTGGAGGGCACGGAGGCGCTCCGCGACGTCGTCGCTGAACTCGCGGGCGGCTTCGACGATCTCGTCGAGCTGGAGGTGGAGGTCGCGGAAGTTGCGTCCGACGACGTTCCAGTGCGCCTGCTTGCCCTGCAGGTGCAGCTCGATCAGGTCGACGTGCACGCGCTGGAGGTTCTGCGCCAGCTCGGTGGAGGCGACGAAGCCGTGCTCCGCATGCTCGCGGCGGGTCGGGGCGACGCCGACGGCGGCCGTACGACGTACGGAGGCGGTCTTCGGCGCGGTCTTCTTGGCGGTGCTCTTGGTGCTCGTCTTGGTCTGGCTTGCGGCCACGATGGGTCCCTTCCGTTCGATGGACGACCCTGACGGTAGGCCGATGCCGACGGTTCGGGAAGCGGGTTGACATGGTCTCGAACCCCTTGGCACTCTCCGAGTGAGAGTGCTAAAATTTGTGGTCGAAAAGAGAGTGCAAAGGGCCTCTCATCAGGTGATCCAGAAGAAGGGGGTACATCCAATGGCCATGTCGTTCGATCCTTTCTCCCAGCTGGACCGGATCGCGCAGAGCATCTTCGACACCAGCCGCCAGCCGCGCATCATGCCGGTGGACCTGTTCCGAGAGGGTGAGCGCTACATCCTGAACGCCGACCTCCCCGGCGCCGATCCCGCGTCGGTCGACGTCGACGTCGACGGGCACCTGCTCACCATCCGGGCGGTCCGCAGCGCGGCCGACCGCGACGGCGCCCGCTGGCTCGCCCAGGAGCGTCCGTACGGCGCCTATATGCGTCAGTTCACGATCGGCGACGACGTCGATCCCGACGGCATCACCGCGTCGTACGACAACGGTGTGCTCAGCGTGATCATCCCGGTCGCCGAGAGGGCGAAGCCGCGGAAGATCGCCGTGGAGTCGTCGGGCTCCAGCGAGACGAAGGCGGTGTCGGCCGGCTGATCGGGCCGGCCTCAGCGCACCAGCGAAGGGCGCGTCGTCACTGGGCGGCGCGCCCTCGCGCTACCCACTCCAGGCGCCGGAGCGTCTCCGCGTTGCGCACATGCAGCATGCTGTCGGCGAGCACGTCCGGGATGAGGGTGACCGGTCCGGTGTGCGGGAACTCCTCCATCCGGACCACGCATCCGCCCGCACGGGCCTTCACGTCGATGATGACCCGCTCGGAGCCGACCGGCCGTGTCTTCGCCTCGAGGACCATCCGGCGCGGCGGGTCCCACTCGTCGATGCGCGTCTCGTCGTTGAGGACGAGCGGCCACACGCCGATGGAGTGGTGGAGGCGCGAGCCGACGGCCGGATAGCGGCTGTCGGCGGCGCGCAGTCGCGAGGCGCCGACGACCCAGGTCGGGTACACCCAGGGGTCGGCGAGGACGGCGAAGACCTGCTCGGGCGTGCAGGCCATACGGCGGACGTTGACAGACATGTTCACTGCTCCGGAAGCTCGTGGGGGTGGACGGGGTCGGGCAGCGCGGCGACGGGCCGCGCGATCGTCTGGCCGGGTCCCGGCGCCAGGTCCGGCAGCCGGGTGAAGCCGAACTCATGGCGCAGGGCGCTGCGCGCGGCGTAATAGCCGCCGAGTCCGTGCACGCCGGGGCCGGGCGCTGCGGACGACGAGGCGAGGTACAGCCCTCGGCCCGGCATCCGCCACGGGTCCGTCGAGAGCACGGGACGGGCCACCAGCTGACCGAAGTCCGGCGCGCCCGCCGAGATGTCGCCGCCGATGTAGTTCGGGTCGTGCTGCTCCATCTGCGCGGCGTTCTTGGTCGCCGTCCCGATGATGAGGTCGCGGAAGCCGGGGGCGAACTCCTCGATGCGCCGGATGATCGCCTCCGTCTGGTCCTCTGTCGAACCGCGCGGGACGTGGGTGTACGTCCACAGGACGTGCTTGCCGGCGGGTGCCCGCGTCCCGTCGAACAGCGACGGCTGGGAGACCAGGACGTACGGTGCGTCGCTGTGGCGTCCCGCCGCGACGGCGTTCTCGGCGCGGGCGACCTCCCCGCGCGATCCTCCGAGATGCACGGTGGCGGTCTCGTACAGGTCCGGATTCGTCCACGGCACCGGGCCGGAGAGCGCGAAGTCGGCTTTGAACACGCCATTGCCGTCGCGGAACCGGGAGATGCGCCGCAGGTAGCTGCTGGGCAGCCGGTCGCCGGCCAACTGCGCGGCGTGCTTCACATGCGTGTCGAAGACGACGACGCGCGAGTCGGGCAACTCGGCGAGAGACTCGACGGGGGTGTCGGTGACGACCTCGCCGCCGTGGGCGACGATGTCGGCGACCATCGCGTCCGCGATCGCCTGGCTGCCGCCGACCGGGATGGGCCAGCCGCGTGCGTGCGCGTACGTCGCCAGCGTCATTCCGGCGGCCGCTCCCGCGACGCTCGGCAGGGGGACGGTCGTGTGGGCGAAGACTCCGGCGAGCAGGGCGCCCGGCGCCTCGGTGCGGAACGGCAGATCCCACCACGGGCCACCCTGCGCGATAGCGGTCAGCCCGAAGCGGGCGGCCACGAAGGGATGCCGTGGCACCTGCAGCAGCTGTGAGCCGGTGAACTGGGCCACGGCGTCCGCGTGTTCGACCAGCGGGCCGAGCAGGGCGCGCCAGGCGGGGCCGTCGACGCCCAGCGCATCCACCGTGCGGTCGAGGTCGAGGTAGGCCATCGCGACCCGGCCGCCTGCCAGCGGATTGCCGTACGAGGCGGTCGGCACGACGAACGGCACCCGCTTCTCCAGGCCGAACCTGCGGAAGAAGCCGGATGCGAAGGCCAGCGGATGGACGGCCGAGCAGACGTCGTGCCGGAAGCCGGGGAGGGTGAGCTCCTCGGTCCGCAGGCCGCCGCCCACCGTCGCGTTGCGCTCGTACACCCGCACCGACAGACCGGCGCGCGCGAGCGTGACGGCGGCGGAGAGACCGTTCGGCCCGGACCCGATCACGACGGCGTCGAGCTTGCCCGCTGCAGGCCGGTTCCCCGAGGACGTGTTCGCGGAGGGAGCGCTCATACCTCCCTGTATACCCCGCACCTCGGCGCACACGGAGAGGGATCAGCAGTCCGTTCCCAGCATCCATGCACTATCGTTGGGAGGTCGGCTCTTGACACTGCGCGATCTGCGCGGATGGGTTTGTCAGTCAAGTGGGCCGGTTCCGTACCCGATCGGCGGTACGGATCACACAATCGTGAACGGCCCCGGACACAGTTCGCCCGGGAATCATTCGGTGCGCTGCGGCGTGCCGCCGAGCACTCGACATGAACCCAGGAAGAACATCCATGCCCGGATACAACAACGACCGACGATCGCAGAAGCCGTCCCGCGGCGGAGCGCCCAAGAGCAGCAGCAACCCGAGCCCCAAGCACCGCGGCTACCGCGCGGAGGAGCCGGCGTCCGGCAAGAAGGCCCGCTGGAGCGCCGACGAGCGCGCCGCGCGCGGCCGTTCGACGTACGGAACCCGCGACGACAGCGCCGGCCGAGGCCGCACCGAGCGCCCCAACTGGGAGCCTCGCGGCAAGGACGCCCGCCGCACCGAGCGGGTGTGGGAGGAGCGCGCGCCGCGTCAGGACCGCCCCCGCCGCGACGGCGACGACCGTCCCCGCCGCAGCTTCGACGACCGCGCCGAGCGTCCGCGTCGTGACTTCGGCGACCGGACTGAGCGTCCGCGTCGTGAGTACGACGAGCGTCCGCATCGCGATTTCGGTGACCGTTCCGAGCGTCCGCGCCGCGACTTCGGTGACCGTACGGAGCGTCCGCGTCGTGACTTCGGTGACCGTACTGAGCGTCCGCGTCGTGAGTACGACGACCGTCCGCGTCGCGACTTCGGTGACCGTGCCGAGCGTCCGCGTCGTGAGTACGACGACCGTCCGCGTCGCGACTTCGGTGACCGCGCCGAGCGCCCGCGCCGTCAGTTCGATGACCGCGCCGAGCGTCCGCGTCGCGAGTACGACGACCGTCCCCGTCGCGACTTCGGCGACCGCGCCGAGCGTCCGCGCCGTCAGTTCGACGACCGCGCCGAGCGCCCGCGCCGCGACTCGGACTTCTACCCGTCGCGCGACGAGAAGCCGGCCTTCACGCCGACCGATGACGTCGTGCTCGAGCGCCTCGAGGCGGAGGCCATCCAGGCCGAGGATGTCGACGGCGTGACGTTCGCCGACTTGGGCCTCGGCGGCAACATCGTCCGTGCCCTCGCCGAGCTGGGAGCCGACAAGCCGTTCCCCATCCAGGCCGCGACCCTGCCCGACGTCCTCGCCGGCAAGGACGTGCTGGGCCGAGGCCGCACCGGCTCGGGCAAGACCATCGCGTTCGGCGCACCTCTTGCGGAGCGCCTCATGCAGCTGTGGGCCGACTCCGGCAAGGCCGGCGGCAAGCGTCAGCTCGGCCGCGCCCCGCGCGCCCTCATCCTGGCGCCCACGCGTGAGCTCGCGCTGCAGATCGACCGCACCGTGCAGCCCATCGCCCGCAGCGTCGGCCTCTTCACCACCCAGATCTACGGCGGCGTGCCGCAGGGTCGTCAGGTGGGTGCGCTCCAGCGCGGTGTCGACATCGTCATCGGCACACCGGGCCGCATCGAGGACCTGGTCGAGCAGGGCCGTCTGGACCTCAGCGAGGTGCAGATCACGGTCCTCGACGAGGCCGACCACATGTGCGACCTCGGCTTCCTCGAGCCGGTGCAGCGCATCCTGCGTCACACGGCCGAGGGCGGCCAGAAGCTGCTCTTCTCTGCAACGCTCGACTCGGGTGTGGCGCAGCTCGTGGACGAGTTCCTCGTGAACCCGGCCGTGCACGAGGTGGCGGGCGAGGACCAGGCGTCCTCGACCATCGACCACCGTGTGCTCGTGATCGAGCACCGCGACAAGGGCGCCATCATCGAGCAGCTCGCGGACCGCGACGGCAAGACGCTGGTCTTCGCCCGGACCCGTGCATTCGCCGAGATGCTGGCCGAGCAGCTGGAGGACGCCGGCATCCCCGCCGTCAGCCTCCACGGCGACCTGAACCAGTCCCGCCGTACCCGCAACCTCGCGCAGCTCACCAGCGGCCGCGTGAACGTGCTGGTGGCGACGGATGTGGCCGCCCGCGGCATCCACGTCGACGACATCGACCTGGTCATCCAGGCCGACGCTCCGGACGAGTACAAGACGTACCTGCACCGCTCGGGCCGCACCGGCCGTGCCGGCAAGCAGGGCACGGTCGTCACCCTCATCCCGAAGCACCGCCAGCGCCGCATGAACGACCTCCTCGGCCGCGCCGAGATCGAGGCCGACTTCGTGCCGGCCGCCCCCGGCGACGACGTTCTCCTGACCCTCGCGCAGTAACCGCGCGGGCTTCCCTCCGCCCACCGCTGGCTTCACGGATTCGTGGAGCCAGCGGTGGGCGGAGTCCGTTAACGAGCCGGACGGACATTGCGGACAGTCCCGGGCCTCGATCCGGACTGCCTTCATCCCGCGTGTGATATGTTGCGTTGGAACGTGTATTTCAATGAAAGGTGGTCCTCGTGGCCGTTATCAGTGTCACCCCCGAAGAGCTCAAGACTCAGGCGCAGGTCTACTTGACCGCGAAGAGCGAGATCGAGGCTGCGGTTCAGAAGGTCAACAGCATGAACGGCACGATCGCCGAAGAGTGGAAGGGTGCTGCGTTCGAGGCGTACCTCAACCAGTACGACCAGCTCGCCAAGAGCGTGCAGCAGTTCGAGCAGCTCCTCGAGAGCATCAACCAGCAGCTGGTCGCCTACGCCGACACCGTGGCCGAGCGCGATGCTCAGGATGCGCAGAGCTTCGGCTTCTGACGCCGGGGTCGCCCGCCGCGCCGGGGTGGCCGGGCTGACCCTCATGATGGGTCTCAGCCTGGCTTCCCCTGCGGGCGCGGCGGCCTGGGCCGACGCGGGATCCGACTCTGGAGTCGGCCCGAGTGGCGACGGCAGCCTCCAGTTGCTTCCCGAGGTCATCACCAACGACGGCGTGAGTGCCGGGGGATCGATCGACTTCCCGGTGCGCGCTGAGCTCTTCCTGGCGCCGATGAACGAGCGCGCCGCCTCCCGAGAACTCGCAGAGGCGTCCATCCCGCACGTGATCGAGTCGACGGACTTCGCCCCGCATGTGAACCCGCTCTTCGTCCGGGACTACTCCGGCACGAGAGAGCGGTTGTTCGAGAGCTACACCCCACAAGAACTCCCCGCCGAGACGATCGATCGGGCCTCCCAGAGCAACGATTTCTGGTACACGGTGATGATCGTCGCGGCCCTTCCCCTGACCCTGCTGATGGCGTTCATCGGCTGGAAGACCGCGTCGAGACGACGGAGGACCCATGGCCGATCGGCACATTGACGTCAGCATCGACTTCAACTCCCAGCAGCTCGACCTTCGCGTTCCGGCAGCCGTCACGATGGCGCGGCTGACGCAGCTGATCAGCACCGTGCTCGATGAGCACGGCATCGTCATGCCGAGCGATTGGCATCTCGCGGTGAAGGACAAACCGCTGCGCCTCGGCCCCTACGACGTCGTCGGCGACTTCCCGATCGGCGACGGGGACGTTCTGGCGGTGGTCACGCGTCCGCCGGCGACCTCCCCGAGCTCGTAGCGCGAATCCCGGTAGCGGAGGACGCGGACATCGTCCGGGCTCACCCTCAGCAGAAGATCCGCAGCGCCTCTGTGTAGCGCTCGGGATCGGCACGAGTTCCGACGGTCACGAGGATCGCGTGCGGGCCGATGCGCCGGGTGAAGGCGCCCCGACAGGGAATCTGCACCACCGTGGTCAAGCCGCACTTCCAGGCTTCGATCAGCGCCTCGAGCGAGAGGCGTTCCGGCTGCGCCTCCAGCCCCGCCGGCGACCGACGAGCTCGCCGCTCGAACTGAGCCTGCATCCACTGCTCCGCTCCCTCGGTGAACGCGTCGTCGCCGATCTCCTCGCGCCACGAGGGGCCGACGAGTTCGCGCAACAGGCGCGCACGATCGGGCGAGCCGTTCGGAGCCGCTTGCAGACGCTCGAAGAGGTCGGGGCTGGGAGTGGTCCCCGCGTGCTGCAGCGCCTCCTCCCAGACGTGCGTCCAGGCAGCCTCCCATTCCGAGGTCGGTGCAGACCTCCTCACGGCGGGAGCCACGGCGGTGGGTGTGTCGATGAGCGCGGGCGGGAGATCGTCACCGAGCGGATGAAGCTGCCACGCCTCGCGTACCCACAGCAGTTCCAGCAGTGACTGCATATCATCGTCGACCCGGATCATCATGTCGTGCGGCCACGGATTGCCAGGAATCGGCTCAATGGAGAACAACGGACCCCCCTCGACTCGTTGCTCCCATCCTGCCTTCGGTCACGAGAACCGACAATCCGTGGGCGCGCGAGCCGAGGATCAGCCGCGCGCTCGCTTGCGGCGCCACGAATTCAGCACCATTAGCAGGCCGCCGATCAACGAGCCCGCGAGGAAGACGGGGATCCATGTGTAATCGAATGCGGGTGCGGACGCCGCTGCTTTGGGCGTGCTGTTCGTGGTCGTGATGGGGTTCGCGAACGAGTCGTAGATCTTCGCGGGATCGGCGCCGTTGGCGCGCGTATTGGCGAGCACGGTGGAGAATCGCTCGCTGTAGTCGCTGCTCGTCGCCAGGGCGGAGCTACCGGTGGAGATCGTTCCGCTCATCGCGTCGAGAACCGCCTGAGTCTCGGTCTGCGTTTTCTGAACGCTGGAGACGAGCTCGTCGAAATCCGCGGAGTTGTCTGTGATGATCCGCGCGCTGGCCGCGACGTTCTTGGCATTCGCACTCGTCGTGGTCACCAGTTGCGAGAGGGTCTCGTAGAGCGCCGGCCCCGTTTTCTCGTCGAGATACAGCTCGGAGAGGCCCGGATCCTGGTCGTTCCAGGCGGTCGTCTTCAGCTCGATCACCGTGTTGGACTTCGCTTCCCACAGAGCCGGCGCAGCGTTGACGCTCGTGATCGCGGCAGCGAACCACTGCTCGAGGGCCTGCACAGATCCTGAGAAGTAGCCCTCGGGCACGCTGAGATCGTCCAGAACTGCGTAGTTCGCGGAGATGGACGCCAGCTCCGTCGTGACTGCTTCGATCTGCTCGATGATCGCAGCGACGTTGTCCTGGCCGAGTGCCTGGAAGTTGTCCACGTCCACGTTGCTGAGGTACTTCTCGATGTCGACGGCGTCGATGGTGCCGTATCGCTTGGAGACGGATTCCTCGCTGTGAGCGGCGACGATCCCGGTGGCTCCCACCGCGCTCGTGAAGCTCTCGAGCGTGTCGTCAGGGGCACCGTAGAGGAACTGGAGGAGGTTGGCCGCAGTCCGGATGTTGCCCAGGTAGTCGGTGATGGCGACGAAATCGTCGCCCGCGATCCGGTTCTTGGCGGCATCGGCGGGGACGAGGACGTAGACATCCGTCCCGAGGCTGATGGGCGGCACGGGCTCTGCTGCCGTGGTGTCCTGCGCCGTGTACGACAGGGTGGCGCTGCCGGCGACATCCTCCAGGTCGATCGTGTAGGTCAGACTCGCGGTGAGCGGGGCAGTTCCCTCGCTGTTGTCGAGGGTCGCCGTGCCGGTGGCCTGATCGACCGTCACGCAGTTCGGCGTCGCGTCCGCGCAGGCGGGGGCGACGGTCCCGAGGCTGACCGACATGCGGGACGCCTCGAGTGTCTCGGGGAGATCGACCTTCACCGCGTAACGCGATCCGGCGGGAACCGTGACGGGCAGCGTCTTGGTGGCCGACTGCTCCGCGGGCTCCGGCGGGGTAGAGACGACATTCAGCTGCGGCGCCGGCGCGCCGCTCGGACTCTCCTTCGCGAAGTGCTGGATGAGGCCCAGTTGGCTGATGTACGACTGGGGCTCGAACTCGCTATGTGCCGCCTTGAGTGCGCTGAACAGCTCGGTGTACTGCGCGGGATCCGTCGGAATCCTCCCGACCAGGTCCCGGATCTTGTCCTCGTAACTCTTCACCGACGCTGCAGCGGCCCCGCTTCCGCTGAACGTGTTGGACAGCTTCTGCGCGAGCGCACTTCTCGCCATCTCAGGCGTCAACGTCTCGAGGTTGACGTTGTAGTTGCTGTCCGTGATCGGCATCGTGACGCCGAAGTACTCGGAAAGCAGGCGGGCCTCCAAGCTCATGAGGTCGTTGCGGGACGTGACGAGTTCGTCCTGCTGACGCGTGAGCGACTGTTTGACCACTTCCACGCGCTCATTGACCGAGTTGGCGATCCCGTCGTACTCCTGAACCTTCGCCCTCAGGGACGCGAGCATGCCCGTCTTGTTGCCCGACGCGTCCGTCGACGAGAAGCCGTCCAGTCCGCTCCAGCCGTCCGCGCCGGAGAACAACCCGTCGATGTGCTCGGAGAACGCCTGGTCGTAGTAGTTCTTGTCGGATGCGCCCTGATCGGTGAGGGCGGTGTTGCCGTTCGCCACGTTCGTCTTCGCGATCTGTTCCTGCTGGCTGAAGTACTCGGAGAGCGACGGCTGCTGCCTGCCCAGAGAGTCGCTGACGGACGTCAGGGTGTCCGTCGTGTTCGTGGTGAATCCGTTCTGCGCCGACACCCACGCGCTGTTCAGCGCGCGCAGCACCGTCGCCATGTCGATGCTGCCGTCGTAGCTCTTCGCAGTCTTCTCGAGGTCGGGGCGGAGCGTGTTGGAGACATTGTCGAGGAGCGCGGTCTGGCTGGAGACGACCGACTCCATGTTGACCTGGGCCCCGGAGATGTTCGAGGCGACGCTCGCGAAGTACATCTGCACGATCCGGGAGTTGAAGTCGCGGATGATGGCGAACATCCGGCTTTCGAGGCGCTCTCGGGAGAGCTCGTCGTCACCGACGACGCGATAGTCGATGGTCGCCTTGACCGGATTCAGGTCCTGCAGGGTCAGCAGATCATGCGAGAAGGTCCTCGGAAGCACGACGACAGCGCTCACCGTCTCATCGGCGAATGCTCTCTCCGCGACGCTTCGCGAGACGACCTGCCAGTTGTTCTGATCGGCGTTCGAGACGAGGCTGACGAACTCCTTGCCGAACAGGTAGGTGGCGCCGTTGAAGGTCGCGGGTTCGTCCTCGTTCACCAGGGCGATCGTCTGCCGGTCGGCAGGGGCGGCCGCCGTGGCTGCGCCGAGCACGTTCGTCGACGCGGCGAGAAGGAGCGCCAAGGCCACGGTGCCGATGCTGATCAGAACCTTCTTGAGCATGTCGATCCCCCAGTGAGTAGGCGTCGAAGACGATAGGGATGTGACCTTATCAGGCTATGATCTGTTATATGTCTGTACTGTAACTTCTGACGTACGGCAGATCAGGTGCGATGGCACCGCGACGAGGTGGGTAGGTATGAGGCTTTTCGATGGGCGCGAGACGCTGGAGTTCGAACGCACCGGCGAGACGGTCCGGGTGATGCTGGCCGGCGCTCAGATCCGCATGGATTCCATCGACGTCGTGCGGCACCACGTCGCCCTCGACGAGGAGGTTCCCGAGCAGTTCCAAGCCATCGTGACGTATCGGGTTCCGGACGGCGCCCGCACCATCCGCCAAGCGGCTTCGGCGGCTCGCACGCGGCTCGAGAAGCTGCAGACGGCTCAGAAGCTGGCCGCCTTGCGGCCATTGGCCGGCAAGTTCCGAATCCCTTTCCTCCATCCCGACAACATCCTGATCACCGGGGCAGGCGCCTCCGTTCTGCACAGCGGCCTCGTCGGGATCCTCGCGCCGATGGCCTTCGACGACGCACTGTTCCTCAAGGGATACAAGGCGCTCGTGCTGAGCATCGTGCATCCGCGTCTGCCGTTCGAGAAGCTCATCGATGGCACGGCGACTCTGAAAGACGACTTCAGCAAGCGGATCGCCTCCTTCGCGACCGTGGACGACATCGCTGCGTTCATCGACGCGGAGCTGGTGGCGGAGACGTCAAGAGCGGCGCGCGAGACCGTGTCGGTTCGGAAGCTCCGTTACCGGCTCACCACAGTGCTGGGAACCGTCGCCGTCGTGGTCGCATCGGTGTCGGGCTGGTGGGCGTACGAATCCGTGGTGGTGGCTCAGCCGCGACAGGAAGCGATCATCACGGCCCAGTCCGACTTCCTGACCAGCGACTATGCGCAGACGCTGGAAGACCTCAGGGAATACGGCCCGAACGACCTGCCGAAGTCGGCCCGCTATGTGCTGGCGGTCAGCTCGGTCAAGCTGACGAAGCTGACGGCTGTCCAGAAGCAGGCCGTACTGAACAACATCTCCACGAAGACGGACGACAACACGCTCGACTACTGGATCCACCTCGCGCGCGGAGACCTGGAGACGGCGCTCAATCTCGCGCAGAACCTCGGCGACGACCAGCTGACCCTGCTCGCGTACACCGACCTCTACGAGGCGACCAAGCTCGACACGTCGATGGAGGGCGCCCGCAAGCAGAAATTGCTCGACGAGTATGCCAAGAAGATCGAAGAGCTGACCGCACGACTCGGAGCAACCCGATGAGCGCGGGCCCCGGCACCGACTTTTTCGCGCTCGCGCCAACAGGACCGTCGGATGGTGGCCTCCGGGACGATCGGTTGATCCCGGGAACCGTCCTGTTCTCCGTCTACGTGCTCGGCGCGGAACTCGTGACGATCCCCCTGACCGAGGACCGGCCGTCTGCCGTTTTCGGCGACCTCACGCTCGGAGTGATCAACGACCGCCTGTTCGTCAACGGCGCCGCGGTTCCGGCCGGCGTGACCGAGTGCAACGACCACATGCTCCTCGTCGTGCACGCTCGTCGCGTGGAATCGACGCACCTGGTGTTCGATCCCGACGACCACTTCGTCATCGGTGGTTCCGAGATCGCGAGCGTCAAGACGCCAGGCGACAGCATGGTCGCCATCCATGGCGACGCCGTGATCGCTCGCCCCGGCAGTGGCTTCCTTTACGTGAACGAGCGGCTCATGGATGAACGGGAGATCATTCACCAGGCCGCGGTTGGCGATCGCGTCTTGACCGCGGACTACCTCCTCGAGAGGCGGCCGACCCAGTGGAGGGTGACGACTTTCGCCGAGGGCGCTGCGCTGAACCGAAGCGCGTTCCTCGAACAGGAACAGCACGACGAGTTCCCGCCCGACTTCCCCGACTATCGCCGGAGCCCCCGGATCACCCTGGAGGCCCCGACCGACAAAGTGCAGGTGCACAAGATCGCGCCGGCGCAGAAGCCCGACAAGAACAGCATCCTGAAGGCTCTTCTCCCACCACTGGGGATGGTTGCCGTCGGCGTCGCCACCACTGTGCTCTCCGGGCGCAATCCGCTGATGATGCTGAGGATGGCCATCCTGAGCCTGCTGACGGCCGCCTTCACGGTGTCTCAGTTCGTCGGCGATCGGCGTCAGCGCCGGAAGGAGGACGACGCTCGACGGGACGACTACGAGCGTTACCTCGTCACTGTCACGGCGTCGCTGACGCGACTGTCCGAACAGGAGAAGAGTGTCCGCGACCACAACGCGCCCAGTCCCGACGCGCTGGTGCGCATGGTTACGGCGTACGGCCCGCGGATCTACGAACGGCTTCCGAACAACAAGGACTTCCTCGACGTCTCCCTGGGAACCGGAGACGCCCCGTCGTCGCTGACGGTCACCTCGGACGCGAACGACAGAGACGACGACGCAGACACTCGGCGGGTGGCCGAGCTGGTCGACCGGTTCTCGACGCAGCGGTACGTTCCGATCACCCTGAGCCTCCGAGCGCAGACGCTCGGGCTGGTCGGCACGGATGACGCCGTGCGCACCGCTGCGGCGAACCTCTTGCTCCAGCTCGCGGTCTTCCAGTCCTATCGCGACGTCAACTTCATCGCCTTGGTTCCTGCGAAGTCGTATCGAGAGCACTGGCATCCGTGGCGGTTTCTCCCGCACTTCACGATGCAGGGGCTGAACGTGCGCGGGCTGATCCATAACGCGAAGACCCGGGACATGATCCTGAACAGCTTCACCCAGATCCTCAGCAAGCGCAGACAGGCGCTGAGCCAGGCCGGTCGGGAGAAGCCGGTGTTCTCCCCGCACTACGTCCTGTCCATCCTCGATGACTCCTATCTCGCCGGCCATGGCATCAACGAGTTCCTCGCGGAGGACATGTCGGAGCTGGGCGTCACGGTCATCTGGTGCCGGGAGGACCGCAAGCAGCTTCCCGAGACGGTGTCCGCGCTCGTCGAGTACCGCAATCGGAGCGCCGGTGTGCTCGTCAATGACGACCGCGTGTATGTGGCTCGGGACTTCGTCCCGTATCCGACTCCGGCTGACAGGGATCTCGCGTTGCGGAGACTCGCGAACCTGACGCACGTGGAGGTCGAGAAGAACGCCATCCCGAAGGCCGTCAGCTTCTTGGAGATGTACGACGTCAAGGAGGTCGACGACCTGGGCGTCGCCGAGCGTTGGGCCGGCGCGGACACCTCCAAGACCCTCGCCGTCCCGCTCGGTCTCCGGGGGAAGGACGACCTCGTCGAGCTGAATCTTCACGAGCGCGCGCACGGCCCTCACGGACTCGTCGCTGGTACGACCGGCTCCGGAAAGTCTGAGATCGTTCAGTCCTACATCCTGTCGCTCGCCGTGAACTTCGCGCCGGAGGACGTCGGCTTCCTCCCCATTGACTTCAAGGGCGGTGGGATGGCCAATCTCTTCGCCGGTCTGCCTCACCTTCTCGGGTCGATCACCAACCTCGACGGAGCAGCCTCTGCTCGCGCGCTCGCCTCCATCCGCGCCGAGCTTCAGAAGCGCCAGCGGCTCTTCGCGCAGTTCGACGTCAACCACATCAACGGGTACACCCGGCTGTACAAGCTCGGAAAGAGCGCCGACGAGGTGGAACGGGGCACGAAGTACCCGGCTCTGCCGATGCCGCACCTCTTCCTCATCTCAGACGAGTTCGCAGAGCTCAAAGCGAATCAGCCGGAGTTCATGGAGGAGCTGGTGTCGACGGCGCGGATCGGGCGCTCGCTCGGCGTTCACCTGATCCTCGCGACGCAGAAGCCCAGCGGAGTCGTGAACGACCAGATCTGGTCGAACAGCCGCTTCAAGCTCGCGCTCAAAGTAGCCGATGTCTCCGACTCGCAGGAGATCATCAAGACGCCCGACGCCGCGAGCATCGTCGAGCCCGGGCGCGCCTATCTCCAGGTCGGGAACAACGAGATCTACGAGCTGTTCCAGTCCGCCTGGTCCGGCGCCGACTACGACCCGGGAAAGACCGAGAAGAAGACGGTCGACGAGCGCATCTACCTGATCAACGACTTCGGGCAGTACGAGCTCTGGACCCGCGATCTGTCCGGGGACGAAGCGGCTCAGGAGGCGCGGAAAGAGAAGGTGAGCGAGCTCGACGCGGTCGTCGATCACCTGGCGGCGCTCGCCGCGGAGTCAGGGGCGGTCCTCCCCGAGAAGCCGTGGCTGCCGCCCCTGAAGAGCCGGATCCCGACGCCTCCCGTCGACGCAGAGCCCGGAATCCCCCTCGGTCTCCTCGACATCCCCAGCAAGCAGGCACAGTCGGTCTACCGCTTCAGTCTCACTGAGGCCGGGCACACGGCCGTCTTCAGCAGCCCGGGCTACGGCGCGTCGACCCTGCTCCAGACGCTGGTGATGAATCTGGCCCGGCAGAACACTCCCGAGCAGATGCAGTTCATGCTGCTGGACCTCGGAAACAACGGGCTGCTCCCATTGGCACCCCTTCCGCATGTCGCAGACATCGTGACGTTGGAGGAAGAGGAGAAGTTCCAGAAGGCCATGGAGCGGATCGCCGGCGTGCTGGCCGACCGGAAGAGCCTCCTCCGCAGCGTCGGCGTGGCGACGCTCGCTCAGTACACGGTTAAGACCGGCCAGTCGCTCCCGACCCTGCTGAACGTCCTCGACGGCTACGACGGCCTCGCCCAGGACAAGCGGAAGGAGGCGATCGACGCCCAGCTCATCCAGGTGCTGCGAGAGGGTGCGGCACTCGGCGTGTACCTGGTGCTGACGGCGAATCGCGCGAACTCGATGCGCATGAACATGACCAGCAACATCCCGACCTCGATCGCCCTCTATCTGAACGATGAGGCGGACGTCGCGGCCCTCTTCGGCCGTGATCGGGTCATGCAGGCCGAGATCCTCGGCCGCGGACAGCTCCAGCTCGAGACTCCGACCGCGATCCAGATCTTCCTGCCCTGCGACGGAGCGGACGACGCGGCCGTCCTGGACACCCTGGAAAAGGAGGTCGCCGCCATCGGCGAGGCGTGGACGGGCGTGCGCCCGGAGCGGATCCCAATGGTGCCGCAGGAGCTGACGGTGGAGGCGTTCGGAAGTCGGGTATCCAGCGGGGAGTCGCAGAACAAGCTCTTTCTCGGGTTGAACAAGAGCAGTGCCCTGCCGGAGAGCTTCGACCTGTTTGCCGGCAAGGCGTTGGCCATCTTCCCTGCGTCAGGGAAGCAGGCGGCGTCAACGTATCCGTTCGTGATCGAAGGTCTGCTGGATGCGATCGCAGACGAACACCTTGTCGTCATCGACGCTCATGACACGCTCAGGCCGCTTCTCGGAGCTACCGAATGCCTCTACATCGGAAAGGCGGCGCTGAGGAGTCATGCCGAGGCGGTCAAAAAGGCGCTGACGGGTCTGACCGAGTCCGGAACGCGGACGCCGAGCTGCATCCTGATCAACGGCATGACCGATGTGTTGGAGAAGCTCATGCTGCCGCCCGATCAGCTCGCCGAGCTTCTCGGGGTCAGCAGCGATCACGTCCAGGCGATCCTGTTGGACCACGTCTCCAAGGTGAACAGCAATTTCGGCTTGATCGCGACACTCAAAGAGAACGTGGACCAGCTCCTCTTCGGTGGCGACCTGGGAACGCAGCGGTTCGTCGACAACCTGCCACTCGCGGCCCGGAGGCAGGCGGCCGGCAAGAACGTCCTCCATTCGCTCAAGGATGACGAACTCGCCGAGATCGTCATCCCCACCATCCAGCAGAACGAAGGATGACGATGACCCTCGAAATGACGGGCGACCTCCTGGGCTTGGGGTCCATCGTTCGGCTGGAGACTGAGAGCGCTTCGGGCTTGTTCGTCGTTCTGGCGAGAGGAGCGTTCCGGCCGGATAACACGCGGAACGCGGTCGTCCCGCGCTACCTGGTAGGTCCGCATCCCTACGGGGAGGCGCCGGACAGGGAGACTTTCCCTATTGTGGCCACTGAAATCCATACTGTTGTTTATCATGGCTACACTGATGCCGCTGATATGGAATTTCTCACGGATCTTCTCGACCAGATGGAGAACGGGCGTCGCAAGACGACGCAGGCAAAGCAGTTCGCGGGTGCCCTCACGGACATCCCCGATGTGCTTCCCTCAGGCGAGGCGAGCGAGCAGGCGGCGCAGGTCCGCGCGGACCCGTTCTTCGAGCTTCGTGGGTTGGTCCAGCAGCAAGACAGGAAAGGTGAGTGGTGAAGGTCGCATCAAACGTCGGTGCCGCACAGGAGGCCGTCTCGGGGTTCGCGGAGCTTGATACGAGCGGGGGAGGGCAGCAGGTGACCCTGAGCGTGAGCAACGTTTCGTGCATGCAAGACGGATCAACCGTCGCGAACAAGCTCCTTAGCTGCATCTCTGAACTCGCGTCCGGCGTGAAAGGTCAGGCGAGCAACGTAACCGCCCTTGCGGCCGAGATCGAGGATCGGGACAAGCAGGACGCGAGCGGCTGGTGCGAAGCGCGATGAGGCATCTGAGTGCACAACAGATCGAGCTTGAGCAGAAGATCCGGGCTCACGAGGACGAGACGGCTGAACAGCTGGCGACGATTCGCGTGCTTGAAGAGCAGTGGGACGACTACCGGCAAGTGATGCGGGAGAACACGGACCTGTTCGAACAAGCCGGCATCGCCGTCGGAGCGGATAACTACTTCGTGAAGAGAGGTCTGGCGGCGCGACGAGAGCTCGAGAGCTATGTCGGCCAACTGGCGAACGAACAGGCCGAGCTCTTCGCGGAGACAGTGAGCAGCATCCGCTCGTCATCTGAAGAGCATCTGGACCGAATGCGGCAAGAGAAAGCAGGCGCGTGATGGGCTTGATTTATGACTCGGGCGACTCGGCAGCCCTGAAAACCGCGCTCTCGGCAAACCTCACAGCTGCGTCTGCCGTCCTGACGAAGCTGAGTAGCGCATCCACACGACTCACCACCGCCCTGGGCACGGGAGAGCTGTCCGGGAAGGGCTACACGGCAGTCGATTCGTTGTTTGCACAGATCATCGCGCCGTGCGTCAAAGAAGCGAAGGACGAGATCGACTCCATCGCTGGCGAACTCGAAACCTATACGAGCGAGGACTCCAAGGTGAGCACGTTCGGGGTGCTCAAAGAGGATGAGCTGAATACGCAACTCACGGCGACCAAGAAGCAGCGCGACGCGACCGAACACCAGATCGAAGTCCACGAACGTGCCGCGAACTCGTCGACAGCAGTGCCTGGGCTCAGTGAAGCGTTGCAGGCCAAGAACGCTCAATTGGAGTTGGTGCTGAACCAGCTCGAGAAAGACATCACCGAACTCGAAGACAAGCTCAAAGCGCTGCGCGACTTCGCATCCGCCACAAAGGGCCTGTTCATGGGTCGGCTTGAGAACCTGGCGGCTGCCACCGGCGACGTCATCGCCCTGCTGAAAAGCCTGAGCGAGCCATACGTGACGTCGGGCGTGAAGCTCGACCTGCTCGGGGGTACGGGGGATGGGTTAGGGGCCGCTGCGACGAGGAAGGACATCCTCGACTACCTCAAGGGCGGGAAAATCAAGCCGGACAGCAAGGGCCGCCTGAAGGTCGGCGGAAAGTTCCTTTACAACCCGAAGGGGGACTTCCTCTACGGCGGTGGCAAAGGCTTCAATGAGGCAACCAAAAGCAAATTGGATCACTACAAGAAGCCGATGAATGCTGGGGCCAAAGGCGCCGCCGATGCTCTCTTGGACGACTACAAAGGCTGGAAGGACGCCTCGAAGCTCGCCAGATACGGCAAAGGCTTTGGCCTTGCGGGCACAGCCCTCACCGTCGGCAGCAATGTCGATAAGTACTTCAGCGATGGCGTGCAAGATCGCGACGTTCCCGATTTCGCTGTCGATACAGGTGTTGACGTAGCAACCGGGCTTGCGGCCGCGGGGGCGGGTGCAGCATTCGGCTCGCTTGTACTTCCCCCAGCCGGGACCATCGTCGGTGCGCTCGTGGGATTCGGTATCGGTGTGGTTGTCAACCTCCCGATCTGGAATGGCGCTTCCACGACGGACGTGGCCAAAGATGCGATCAAGAAGACCTATCGGTGATTCGCGGTGAATAAGCACAAGACGCCAAGCGCTGCGGAGGCTAATCGTGCCTATTTCACAGCGTTAGCCAATACCCGAGCGTCGCTGGCGAGTCTTCCAGGTGTAACGATCCTGGTCATTCTGCTCCTCAGCCTCGATACGTTCGCCGGCATTCAAGCGCTCGTGTTCCATGAAGGCGCTGGTTTGTTTTTGCCACTCTTTACGGTTCACTTGATCGTTCTGGGCATGTGCGGCTTCGTGCTGATTCTTACAGTCTCCAGGCGCGCGGTCTTCCGGTTCCAGACACTCTTTTCGGTCGTGATGGCGAGCATGTCGGCGCTATTGGTGTACAGCATCAGCATCATGGCGGTCGTCATTTCATCATTCGACAGTGCCACCAGCCGTCTGTCCCCCGCGATGTTCTACGCAATCGGCGCGGTGGCGTTGGTGCTGACAGGCGGTGCATCCGGGTTCCACGCGTTGTTGCTGCGGCGTCGTCTGAGGCTCGGCCACTCGGAGAACCGCACCGTCGGAAATTACCTGGCTGTTTCGCGGTCCAATACGTCGAAAATCTACTGGGCCACCTTCGGGCTTGTGATGATCATTCCCAACGTATTGACACAAGGCCAATATGTCGTGAACTGCATAGGCATCATCATGCTGGTCGTTTTCGCTTGCTTCACGACCAGTCTTCCGGTCGAGTTCGCGTACCTGGCCTATCTGAAGTCGAAGGATCGTGACTACTGGGAGCGTCCTCCTCGCCCTGTGGCGAAGGAAGTACGTCTAAGACTTGCCAGGAAGATCTTCCTCTGGGTCGTGGGGGTGGCGGGGGCTCTCGCTTTGTTCTGGGTACTGGCCAAGTACGTCCTGTGACCGCGGTTCCCCGCTTATCCGCCGCACATCCTGAACGGTTCTGAACGAGACAACGAGAAAGAGGACTCACCGTGAAACTCCAACCGCGAACGCTGAGCATGAACAACGTCGTGAGCTACACACTCGACCTTCACGAGGGCGACGAGCTCCTGGAAATCGTCGACGGGACTGCCGACTACTTCCGCCAGGTGCTGGTGCACAACGGTTACTACATCACGGGCCCGATGGTCTTTCGGGGACTTCCTGGATCGGAGACCTTCACCTTAATGACCACTCTGGGTAATCGTGTGAATATGGTCGGTGATCGCCACTCCGGATTCGAATTCCATGAGCGCGTAGAGCTGGAGACTGACTACTTCTATCGTCACTGGGATGTCGAGGAGCCACTGCCGTACGACGCGATCGAGGAGGCGGTGGCAGAAGAAGGATTGAGTCTTCAGAGCGTCTATCACGTGATCCTCGACTTCTACGGCGAGTCCGTGCTCGACCTATACGCACACGTGGAGAAGCGGTGATGGCCACGCCGTTTCATGACGTGGCGTTCGGCGAAAGACTGTCCTTTCAGAACGTGGTGAGCCATCGCACAACGTGTCACTACACGGAGATGGCGGCGCAGTTCGACGAGTTCGTATCCCGGGTCGAGGCGAACGGCTGCGAACCCGTGGGGCCGCTGTTCTACAGTCTCAACAACGTGCCGATGGACGAGATGGTCGATATCGAGACGTTCCTCCCGATTCGGCAAAGCACCTTGCTGCGCCACGAGGATTTTTTCTTTCATTCGTACGTCGACGTCGCCCCTTTGCTGAGAGGGATCGTCAAGGGTGAATTCGAGGAGCAGACAGAAGCGGTCTACGCGAAGCTTCTGGCGACGTTGGAAGCGAACGATCTGGAGATCAATTCGCCCTTCTACCACGTGTTCCAAAAGGATCCGTCGCCATTCGTCCTGGTCTACATCGGGTATGCGGCTCCAAAGCAGAGCGCATCATGATCATCCTGTGGCGAGGCTGGGGGATCATTGCGCTCCTCTATGCGACCGCAGCCGTCATCATCGCTGGCGGGCTCGAAGTTGAGGTCCTCCCGAAGTCGGCACCGCATGTGTCGCTCGGCATTCTGCTTCTCCTGGCAGCAGTCGCCACCTGGTTCACGGGCATCGCGATGAATCGAAGACGCCCTCAGCGCACGGTCGAGCGTCTGCTCAGAGCTCGCCGTGCACAACTCGACGAGCTGGTCACGAGCGGCAGATTCTCGCTCGGTCCAGGCCAGCCCCCACCGGCATCAGTACACGACGCGCAGCGCATGTCCAACGATCTGTTCGCGGCGGAGACAGCGGCAACCACCAAGGGTGCGTTCAACAGGCACACTCTCTTCTGGATCCCGATGCAGTACGTCGCGTTCGTGTGGGTGGCCGCAGCCCTGTGGTCGCTTGGATCCGCCCTCTTCGGAAGTCCGAGTTAGGCGACCTCCTATTCCTCCGATCGTGAAGGGGCAGAAGGAGACGTGGGAGGCGTATGAGGCCTCCGATCCCGGGTTCGGGCCGGTGAAGGACCTTATCGTGCGCTCACGGTCGGGTCAGGGCCGTTCCTGCACCGCGGGCAGCTTCACTCTGACTCTGCGGCAGTTGGGGCCGCTGACCTCCGGGATGTTGGATTACTGCACGCAGAACCAGAAAGCCGCCACGGCCGGTTGGGAGAAGATGTTCTCCGGCTACGCCAAGGACATCGAAGCCGCAGAGACGGCTCGGCGGGAGCAGGCCGGCTGGGATCTGATCTGGGACGGGTTGCAGATCGTCGCGCTTTCGGCAGACCCGGCGGCGGGCACCAACTCCTCATTCGTAACGAGAAAGGCGACATCGTGAACGTACAAGAGCTTCTGAAAGCTGGAGTGCTAGTCCCGGGAGAGTTCTCGAAATGAGTATTGACCACGCGGATGTGGAGGCAATGGTGGAGCGCGTGAACTCGGTAGCGATTCCTGCGCATTTCGGTGGGAGTTTCAGGGCGGAGTTTGACGCATGGGTGTTTGCTGATACGGGAGCAGAGATACGGAACTTCCTTCGTGTGGTTGATGATCGCTTGTTCCTGACCCGGGCGCAGCGAGCCAGCACCGAGGAGAGCCTGCAGTTCTCCTCTCCGTTGCTGGAGGATATGGAAAAGTTCCTCACCTATTTGTTCTGCAGCAGTCTCCGCGGTGACAAGGGTCTTCCGATGCTGTTGGTCGTGTCGATCCCGGTCACTATTGACAAGGCAGCCCCCGGTTTCGAGGTCACAGACTCTGGAGATCGCTGGTATGAGTTGCACCACAGTAGCGACGGCGTCGTTCGAACTGGAAACAGGACCGAACTCGTTGAGTTCTCGCACTACGTGAACTTGAGCCCGGAGGAGATTCGGCAATCGGCACTTGATCCGGAGGGCAAGCCGCACTTCATGGTTGCGACGTGGTCCTAGTAGTGCGGTGAGCACGGGTGCTGACCATCGGTCGGTAGCTGATCTGACACGGGTTGCCGATCGTCGTCGGCGCCATGATCACCTACGTTGCGTCCCCCGCCGAGGGTGGCCGGCAGCCAAGAATCGTCTCGAGTGGTTCGTTCAGTAATATGCCGCCGGACTGGTGGATGGCCGCGCGATCGCGGACACGTTCGTGGAAGAAACGGTTTGGGTCGATGCGTCAACCTTGTCTCGCGCGGGGCTGTCCGACCCCGTCGCTTGTGACACGGATCGAATAGAGGCAGGCGCGGACAGCGTTCCAAATCCCATGGCTGTCGGGGGCGCCGCTTGTTGTGCTGGCCGTGCGAAGCCCATCGAGGTTCGCATGAACCCTGGCTCGAGAACCACGGAGCGATTCAGAGTTCCGGCGCCTTGATCATGGTCCTCCCAAAGCCACATCGGTACGACTACGACGGCAAGGCGCAAATCGCGCATCCCCGAGGAGAATGAATTGTCAAACATTACCGACGTTACTGAATTGGCGCGTCTGATTGAATCACACCTGGGCACAAAAGCTTCGCTCTTGTCAGTGAACCGCGAAGATCGCGAAATCCGATTCGTGCTCTACGAAACCTTCGTCTTCGAAACAGCACTCGAACCACGCACAGACATTTTCGGCCTGGGCCTCGTACTTCCCGGGAATATTGTCACGAGGCGTCTGCTCGGGACTGAGTTTTCGTTGAACAACGACTCGGATTCGATCAGAGGCTCGCTGGATCATGCGGACAGATATTGTCGCCTCGCGATGCCGCAGAAGCTCTTGGAGTCGTACGACGCGCTCTGGCCGCGGGCCTAGTGGAGATTTTTGGAACATCGACGACTGAGCCGATCTCGTCGATGATCCGAAAGGAAGGCACGTTCGCGCTGGCGCTTAGCGGCGAATCCGGCGTGGCATCCGTCCGGGCGAGGCAACGGCCTCACGTAGGAGCCCATCGGTGACGTGGAAAGCAAACTTCGTTCGAAAGATGCTTCGGGCTGACTACCGGCTGGACGACGCGCTCTTCGGAAGTGTCGCTGACACGCGCGGAGCCGTGAAAACGGCTAGGCGCTATCTCGAGGCAGACAAAGCCCGGCGAAGCAAGTACGTCGGGGACAGGTGTGTCTACCTCTTTAATAATTGTCTGGTCGCGCTGATTCTCGGCGGATTGAGCCTGGTTGTGCTGCTGCGGACAACCGGCGTCACTTCGTCCGCGCTATCGGGAAATGATGTGACGACCGGCCTGATTGTGGCCGCCGTTCTGTTTTTGTTGTTCTCTGCGAGTTGTTGGTTTGCGCTCAAGTCGCACTCTTGGCTTCGGTGGATGGTCCGCTATTGGAACGCTCCGATGATGCCGCGAAAAGCAGGGATGACTCAGAGGCCGGGGAAGAAGTTCACCAGCAAAAAGGGGCGCTCGCCGGCTCCAACCCGATGGAGGCTTGATGTCCCTCCGGTCGGCCCATCCGACATGGTCGACCTGGCGCGCGAATGGTTCGTAGGCGAGTTCATCCGCAAGCACATCAAGGCGGACTATCGGCCAGGAGATCGCGTCTTCCTGTTATTCGTACGAGGCCCCGTCTGGCAGTATCCGGAGGAGTACTTGAGCGACGACGCCAAGGTGGGCCGCGCGGTCATGATCATGACGAGACTCTTGCCGATTGCGTTGGCATTGGGGGTGCTCTACGGAATATCGCCGTCCAACATCAGAAGTGATCTCCCACCTGCAAGCCATCTCGCAATGGCGGTCATTTACTACATCGGCCTGTGGATGATTCTTATCGGCCAGTCATTTCTTCGCTGGATGGTCCGCAACTGGAACACAAAGGCACTCGATCTCTAGGTCCTATGAATCGAAGGGAGGGTGCAGAGGCGTGATGAGACTGTGGTTCTGCCCGCAGCTCTCATCTCTCAGGCGCGCTCCACGTCCAAGTCCTCGGGAAATCCCTCGTCCCGCCACCCCGGCGGCAGCAGCGTGAAACGGCCGTCGTCGTCGTCGGGGTCGGTGCTCGCGGCCCGGGCGAAGGCTTCGAAGGCCCGGCTGGCGGCGGCCCGCTCGGACGGGGGCATTGCCGCGAGGACCTCGGCGATCGCCTGGCGTCGGTGGCCGATGACGCGCTCCACCAGGCGGCGGCCGGCGCGCGTGAGGGTGAGGCGGACGTAGCGGCGGTCCTCGGGGTCCTCGTGGCGCTCGACGAGGCCGGCCTGGACGAGCTTGTCGCTGAGGCGCGTCGCGTTGGAGGCGTGCACACCGAGCTCGGCGGCGACATCGCCGAGCGTGCGGGGTCCACGCCGGGCTATGAGGACCAGGACTCGGAGCTGCGGGGAGGTGACGACGTCCTCGACCTCCATGACCGAGCGGGCGGCCACGCGCATCAAGACGTCGGCGGCGCCCAGGGCGGCCTCCACCTGCAGATCTTCGCTCACGCGTCCTTTCTACCCTGGATCGGTCAACGCCGCCCCGAGCGGCCTCACTGGTGAGATAATTGCGATATCGCAATCAAAGAGGAGGCGGTGACCATGGTGCAGGAGAACGAGCGGGACGGGCTCGAAGGCCGCTACACGCAGGCTGATCCGGAGGCGCCCGAGCCGCGCGGAGTCCACGGGCAGTACACCGAGAGCGGCGGGGTCGGACCGGAAGCGGACGTGACCGGGACGTACATCGGCGCCGAGCGCGACGGCGAAGTACCGCTGGTGCGCAGCACGCACCAGCGCGCGGGCAACTACCCCAAGGCCGAGCACGAGCACGAGCACGATCACGATCGGCACGGTCACGACCAGGACGAGCACAACAGGGACGAGCACAACAGGGACGAGCACAACAGGGACGAGCACTAGCAGCGCGCCGGGATCACCCCTCGTCGTCGCCGTGGTCCCGGTGCAGCACCCCCTTCACGCGCTCCACGCCCTCGGTGACGAGCGAGGTGGCCGAGTCCTTGATGGCGCCGAGCCCGTCCGGGTCGCCCTTCAGCAGCGCGAACGCCGTGTTCTTGGCGAACTCCGCTGTGATGTGCGGGGGGAGGGGCGGCACGTTCTTGCTGGTGTGCGCGTCGATCAGCGTGACGCCGCGGTGGGCGAATGCGGCATCCCACGCGGCGGCCACATCGTCGTCGTCGGTCACGGTGATGCCGTTGAAGCCGAGGAGGCGCGCCCAGCCGGCGTAGTCGACGGACTCGACGGCCTGTGCGGTCTCCCAGACGGGGTTCGCGTCCTCGGTGCGCATCTCCCACGAGACCTGCGTGAGGTCGTCGTTGTGCAGCACCAGGACGATGAAGGTCGGGTCGGACCACCGTGACAGGTACTTCTTGATGGTGATCAGCTCATTCATCCCGAGCATCTGGAACGCGCCGTCGCCGATGGTGCAGACGACCGTCCGATCCGAATACGCGAACTTCGCCGCCTCCGCGTAGGGCATCGCCGCGATCATCGTGGCGAGGCGGCCGGAGAGGTCGCCGAGCATCCCGTCGTGAAGCCGGATGTAGTGGCCGTACCAGTCGGCGGTGGTACCCGCGTCGGCGGTGACGATCGCACCGGCAGGGAGCCTCTTGTTCAGCTCCGCGTACACCCTGCGCGGGTTCACCCCGTCGTCATAGGTCTGCTCAGCCTGTGCGGCGAGCTCGTCGTCCCACTTCTGCATGTCGTCGACGACCTTCTCCTGCCAGGAGAGGTCCTCCTTCTGCGTGAGCAGGGGAAGAAGGCCGGTCAGGGCGGTCTTCACGTCCGCCCAGATGCTCACCTCGGTCGGATACCGCAGGCCGAGCTGCTCCGGCCGCAGGTCGATCTGCACGGCCCGGGCCTGACGGGTCGCCGGCAGGAACTGCCCGTACGGATAGTTGGTGCCGAGCAGCACGAGCGTGTCGCACTCCTTCATCTGGTGGTAGCTCGGCCGGGAGCCGAGGAGCCCCAGCTGCTGGGTGTGGAACGGCACGTCCGACGGCACGACCTGCTTTCCGCGGAGGGACGTGATGACCCCGGCGCCGGCGAGCTTCGCCGCCTCCAGCACCTCCGCGGTCGCACCGTTCGCCCCGGCGCCCACCAGGAAGGTGACGCGCTCGCCGGCGTTGATGAGATCGGCGGCGGCCTGCAGCTGCTCCAGCGGGGGAGCGATGGCGGTGGATGGGGCCACAGCACTCGAACGCGACTGCCACATCTCCGGCCCCGGCTCGACCATCTTCTGTCCCTGCACGTCGTGGGGAAGGATGATCACGCACGGCTGCAGCCGGGTGATCGCGGTCCGGAACGCGGTGTCGACGACGGCCTGCGCCTGCGCGGGCGACACGATCGTCTGCACGTACGCGGCGACATCCGAGAAGGTCCGCTCGAGGTGGCTCTCCTGCTGGTTGAACGTCCCCAGCGAGTCGAGGCCCTGCTGGCCGACGATCGCGACGACGGGCTGGTTGTCCATCTTCGCGTCGTACAGGCCGTTGATCAGGTGGAACCCGCCCGGGCTCGACGTGGCGACGCACACGCCGACCTCACCGGTGAACTTCGCGTGGGCCGTCGCCATCAACGCGGCGATCTCCTCGTGCGTCGGACGGATGTACTCCACGCCCTCACCGGCTCGCTCGGCCTTGCCGAGAGCACCGTCGAACTCCCCGATGCCGTCGCCGGGGAATCCGAACACCCGCCGAACGCCCCACTCCCGGATCCGCTCGATCACGAACTCGCTCACCGTCGTCATGCTGTCTCTCCTCTTCGCGCTACCGGTCGTTCGCGCGCACACGGCCATCCAACGCCCCGTGACTCCCGGGTCAACGGGGTCGGACGACGTCGGTCAGTTCTTCTCCTGCGCGGCTGCCGCCTCACGGAACCGCTCCCGCGGCTCCTGCACCGTGCCCACCGGCGCCGCGTCGCGTGGGGTGAGGCCGTTGCCGACCCAGCCGAGGATGAGCAGGAACCGTCGGGACACGCTGGGCAGGGCGATCGCGTGGTAGACCTTGTCGACAGCCCAGGCCGCGACGCCGCGGAGGGGAATGCCGCGGACCACGGCGGCTCCGCGCATCCCGCTGTAGCTGGCGAGCGTCCCCAGCGAACGGTGACGGTACTCGGTCAGGCTCTCCCCGGCGATCGACCGTCGCAGGTTGTCGGCGAGCACCCGCGCCTGGCGGATCGCGTTCTGTGCGTTCGGCGGGTAGTAGGCGGGCTGCTTCTCGGCCGTGAGATCGGGCACCTGGGCGTCGTCGCCGAGCGCCCACACCCCGTCGAGGGGTGTTCCGTCGTCGCGTACGGCCTGCAGGCTGGCGTTGCACTGCACGTGCCCCTTGGGGCCGCGCGGCACATCCGCTCGGTCGAGCACCGGGTTGGGGGTGACGCCGGCCACCCAGATGAGCGTGTCGGTGGGATGCGTCTCGCCGTTGCTGAGCACGACGTCGCCGTGCTCGCAGCTCTTCACCTCGGTGTGGAGGAGCACCTGGATGCCGCGCTTGCGCAGCAGCCGCAGCGTCCAGGCGGAGAGCTGCTCGGGAAGCTCGGCAGCGATCCGGCCGGCGACCTCGATCAGCAGCCAGTTCATCCGCTCGCCGTCGAGCTCCCGATAGCGGTCCAGTTCGGCCGCCGCGACACGCTGCAGTTCCGCGATCGCCTCGACGCCCGTGTACCCGCCGCCGACGAACACGAACGTCAGCGCCCGCTTCCGCTCGGCGGCGTCGCCGGTGGCGGCGGCGAAGCGGATGCGCTCCAGCACGTGGTCCCGCAGGTAGGCCGCCTCCTCGACGCTGGAGAAGCCGATCGCTGTTTCCGCGAGCCCAGGGATGGGCAATGTCTTGGTGACGGCGCCCAGGGCGAACACGACGTGGTCGTAGGTGATCGCCCGCTCGGTGCCGTCGAGGGTTCGCACGACCGCGACCCGGGCGCCGGTATCCACCGACTGGAGCGCCCCCGCAACGAGCTCAGCGTTCTTGAGCGGGCGGCGCAGCGGCACCACCGAGTCTCGCGATTGGGTCTCGCCGCCCGCCACCTCCGGCAGCAGCGGCTTGTACGTCAGGTACGGCTCCGGCTCCACGACGGTCAGGCGCACCCGGTGGGCCGCGGCGTCGCGACGCAGGTCGCGCGCGAGGGTGAACCCCGCGAATCCTGCGCCGAGGATGAGGATGTGCGGTTCCGTCATCGCTCTCGCTCCTTTCATTCTCCGGTTGGGGTGCGGGTGCGGTCGCCCTTCGTCAGAGCCCCACACTGCCGTGCATGATGCCGCCGTCGACGAAGACCGTCGTCGCCGTCATGTACTTCGCCGCGTCCGAGATGACGAACGCGACGACATCGCCGATCTCCGACGGCTCGGCGACCGTTCGGAGCGGGATGGAGTTCTCCAGCTTCTGCCGCAGCGCGTCGTCCTTCATCGTGGCGGCGTTGATGGGGGTGTCGACCGCGCCGGGCGCGACGCTCACGACCCGGACGCCCTGCGGCCCGAGCTCGACGCCTGCGGTTCGCGTGAGCATGCGCATCCCGCCCTTGGACACGCAATAGCTGAGATTGCCGGGCATCGGCCAGTCCTCGTGCACCGAGGACACGTTCACGACCACCCCGCCTGTTCCCTGCTGGATGAAGCGCTTCGCCGCGCGCTGCGTTCCGAACACCGCGCTGGTCAGGTTGACGGCCATCACCTTGGCGAAGGTCTCCTCGTCCACGTCGAGCAGGCTGTGGCGCATCTCGACGCCCGCGTTGTTGACGAACGCGTCCAACCGCCCGAACTCGTCCACCGCCGTTCCGATCAACTTGTCGATACCCGCGGTCGTGGTGACGTCGGCCTCCACTCCGATGGCGCGACCGCCCGCCGCGACGATGTCCTTGACCAGGTCGGCGGCGTCCTCCGGCCGCGAGACGTAGTCGATCACCACCGCCGCTCCCGCTGCAGCCAGAGAGCGGACGATCGCCGCCCCGATCCCGCTGTTTCCGCCGGTGACGACGACGCTCTTTCCGTGCAGGTCCACGAGCACCTCCCTCGATCAGCCACCATTGAACGCTTCGGTTGCGTGATTGCAACGGTTCCTGCGAGGGTCTGCAGCGCGAACGCATCGCCGATTCAGACACGCTGTACGTCATGTCGACGCATGCGCGTCCGCGTGGACGGTGTGGCGGGTCACAGGTGCTTCGGAAGCCGTATTGTCATGATGGGCCAGACCCGTTTCAGCGAAGAAGAGGAGCGCCATGAGCTACGCCGTGACCAATCCCGCCACCGGCGAGACGGTCAAGACCTTCGACACCATCAGCGACGCCGACCTGGAGGCGGCGATCACGTCCGCCGACAACGCCTTCCGCACCTGGTCGCGGTCGACGACCGGGCAGGAGCGTGCCGCACTGATCCGCCGTGTCGGTGAACTCCACGTGGAGCGCCGGCAGGAGCTCGCCGAGATCATCGTGCGAGAGATGGGCAAGCCGGTCGAGCAGGCGCTCGCCGAGGTCGACTTCGCCGGCGCGATCTACGAGTACTACGCCGACCACGCGGACGAGTTCCTCAAGGACGAGCCGATCCAGTTGCTCGACGGCGACGGCTCGGCCGTCGTCCGGCGCTCGCCGCTCGGTGTGCTCCTCGGAATCATGCCGTGGAACTTCCCGTACTACCAGGTGGCGCGGTTCGCCGGACCGAACCTCGTCATCGGAAACACCATCCTGCTGAAGCACGCCGAGCAGTGCCCGGAGTCGGCCGCCGCGATCCAGCAGATCTTCCTCGACGCGGGCTTCCCCGAGGGTGCGTACGTCAACATCTACGCCAGCCACCCGCAGATCGAGACCGTGATCGCCGACCCGCGCGTGCAGGGCGTCTCGCTCACCGGCTCCGAGCGGGCCGGCGCGAAGGTCGCCGAGATCGCCGGCCGCAACCTGAAGAAGGTCGTGCTCGAGCTCGGCGGATCCGACCCGTTCATCCTGCTCTCGACCGACGACCTGGATGCCGCGGTGCAGAACGCGGTGGATGCCCGCCTCGACAACAGCGGCCAGTCATGCAACGCCGCCAAGCGCTTCGTCGTCATCGACGAGCTCTACGAGCCGTTCCTGGAGAAGTTCACCGCCAAGCTCTCCGAGGTGGAGGCGAGCGACCCGACGAGCGAGGATTCGGCCCTCGGCCCGCTCTCATCGCTGAAAGCGGCGGAGAACCTCGACGAGCAGGTCAAGCGCGCTGTGGACAACGGCGCGAAGCTGGTGCGCGGCGGAGGCCGCAACGGCGCCTTCTTCGAGACGACGGTGCTCACCGACGTGACGCCCGACAACCCCGCCTCCAAGGAGGAGTTCTTCGGCCCGGTCGCCCAGGTGTACCGCGCGAAGGACGAGGACGACGCCGTGCGCATCGCCAACGACACCCCGTTCGGGCTCGGCTCGTACCTGTACACGACCGACAAGGAGCAGGCGTCGCGCGTCGCTGACCGCATCGAGGCCGGAATGGTGTTCGTCAACGTGGTCCTGGCCGACGGCGCCGAGCTGCCGTTCGGCGGCGTGAAGCGCTCCGGTTCGGGGCGCGAGCTGGGCCGGTTCGGTGCGGACGAGTTCGTCAACAAGAAGCTGATCCGCGTGGGGAACGACTGGTAAGCGGACCAACGCGAAAGGGCCGGGCGTCTCAGACGCCCGGCCCTTCGTCGTTCGCGGTCAGTTGAAGGTGACCACGACCTTGTCGTCGTCGATCTTGATGTCGGCGCTGATGTAGCCGGCCTCGCCGGTGAGGTTCTCACTCGCCGGGTTGCCGCTGTAGTCCGAACCGGTCATGACGGCCGAGAACTTCCCCGGGCCGATCTTGAACTGGTAGTACGAGTCGGAGTCGTCGCTGATCTCGACCTTCGGCGACTCGTCGACCTTCACGGCCACGGTGGACTTCGAGACGGACATGTTGCTCGGGTAGCTGAGGTCGATGCCGCAGTCCTCCACGTCGTAGTAGGCCGTCTTGGTGGCGCACTCGGCGTAGTGGGCGTCGACCTGCTTCTGCACCTCGTCGAGGTAGGCCTGCGACGGGGTCAGCTTGAGGTCCTTCACCTGATACGAGTCGGCGGCCACCGTCAGCTTGGGGGAGCCGGCCAGCTCGTAGTACTTGTTCGGCGCCTCCATGCTGTACACGCCGGGGTACGCGACCACCTCGGAATCCTTCGACGTCAGCGAGTGGTCGGCACCGGGAACCGCGTAGCCGGGGATGCTGGACGACACGAACGGGAGCTGGTAGGTCAGACCGCGGCTGACGTACCAGCCCTTGTCGTCCTTATCCAGCTCGATGGTCCCGCGGTAGGTCTTGCCGGCGAGCTTGTACGTCACGCTCACCTGGGTGAGGTCGGAGCTTCGGCTCGACAGCGTCCGGCTCACGACCGGGGCCGTGATGTGCTGGGCCTTGCCGAGGACGGCGTTG